>NZ_JAFLSB010000038.1 GCF_022511165.1 Helicobacter sp.
AATCATTCCGTGAATGCCCTGCTCAATGATTGTAGGTGTGTATTTATCCATTCTCCCGCTTGTTGTAGGTCCTGCGCTACCAATCGCATTTCCAGGCTTTGCAGGAGTTGGTCCAAGATAATAAATTGTCTCACCTTTTAAATCCACAGGGAGCTTTTCCCCTTTTGCAAGTGTTTCAGTTAAAACCTTATGTGCTGCATCACGTGCACATAAAATCGTGCCGCTAATAAGCACACTCTCGCCTGCCTTAAGACTTGTCGCTACTTCCTTACTCAAAGGTGCTGTAATTTTCTTTGGTTCTGCCATATTCCCCTCCTTAAAGTTCAATATCAGCGTGGCGCGCAGCGTGGCAGTTGATATTTACCGCTACAGGAAGCCCTGCGATGTGTGTAGCATACCATTCCACATTGACTTTAAACGCTGTGGTGCTTCCACCTAAGCCTTGCGGTCCCACACCGGTTTTATTAGCAATTTCAAGCAATTCGTCTTCGAGCTTAGCATATCGTGGGTCAGGATTTTTAGAATCAATCTCGCGCACAGCAGCTTGTTTAGCTAAAATCGCCGCTTTTTCCATTGTGCCACCAATACCCACGCCAATAACCATAGGAGGACAGGCATTTGGTCCTGCAAGTTTGACTGCTTCGGTAAAAACTTTTTTTACACCCTCAATGCCATCGGCAGGAACAAGCATTTTTAGCACGCTTTTATTTTCGCTCCCAAAGCCTTTTGGGCAAACTTTGAGGTGGAGTTTATCTCCTTTAACAATGCGTGTGTGAATAACTGCAGGGGAATTGTTTGTCGTATTTTTGCGCTCATAGAGTGGCTCTTCCACGACAGATTTACGCAAATATCCCTCTGTATAGCCCTTTTTAATGCCCTCATTAATGGCGTCTTCGAGGTAGCCTCCTGTGATATGCACATCTTGCCCAATATCCACAAATACCACAGTCATTCCTGTATCTTGGCAAATTGGCATCATATTGCTTTCTGCAATCTTGCCATTTTCAATAAGCGTATTAAGGATATTTTGTCCCAACGCAGACTTTTCATTCCCCTTTGCAACGCTAAAAGCGCGTTTAATATCAGGTGTTTGGATACAACACGCATTAATAGCAAGCTTAGCAACCGCAGATGTAATATCTTCGCATCGCACTTCTCTCATATTTCCTCCTTATGTAGTGTAAAACGCACAGATTCTACTTTAAAATTTGTAAAAAGTGCTTTAAAATATTGCAATTTAAAGCCATTTGCTAAATCCATAGCCACATTCTAAACCAAAAAATGCCTGCAAAGCAGAGGGATAGACACTTGAGACACCTAAGCGATTTGTAACAGGATTCCTCGCTGCATCTAAATGCGTCAAACTCAAATGAAGTTTGGTATAAAAACCATAGGCTTTATTGTTGTGGATTCCTACAAAGGCGCGAATTTGGTGGTTATTTGGCTTAAGGGAGGAATGATTTGCATTATACCCAAAGTTATCTGGCGTATATGAATGAAAAGAGCTATAAAGTCCATATACGCCATAATGATAAGAAAATCCATACTCAAAGGCGAGATTATTTTGTAAAAGATACGAGGAAGAAAGCCCAAGCCCGAGTGTGAAAAGCGCAATATTTGGCACAGCATATTTTTCATCAAAGATAAAGCCACTCCCCCCAAGCACAATCCCCACAAAGAAAGGATTATGCACATCATTTTTGATATTTTTAGCAAAAAACAAAGTGCTATCAATATGTGCGCCAAAAGTGCGAAAATTCTCCTTGTCATAGAGCTTACTTTGCGCACTATGCACATTTGCGCTCACAGCACCCACTCGTATATCCCACATAAAACCATATTGTGAAGTATATTGAGAAAAAAGCGCATTGAGTGTGATAGCTTGTATTGAAAGCCTATGTAAAGAACTATGGTGAGTCCCAGCTAACCCACCAAGTCCAAGTTTATAATCGCTACATTTAAACTCATCACAATAATACTCCGCCCTTAAGGCAAAAACGACTATGCACAAAAGAGCATAGATTCTATGAAGCATTAATATTCCTTAAAAAGTAAGATTAAAGCCAAATTCTAAGCCAAGCATCATATTGCCATTGTGCGAAAAGCTTACATTGTCATTATATAGCACAAAGCTTTGAGAATCCGTGGGCGTAAGATACATTGCATTAAGGCGCACATAATAAGAGCGCGCCATAGTAAGAGTGATGTAGGCTTTGAGCAAGTGATTAGCCTCTGACTTCACACGCGAGGGGATTGCATAGGGGTAGGGCAAATTTGCACTTACATTAATATCGTAGAATCCAATGAGCATATACCCATAGCCAAGCCCCCACTTAAGATTCCAAAAATCGTTTATGGAGAGGATTTGTGAGAGCTGAATTCCTGCATAATAAAAGCCATTTTCAATGCTATGTGAGCTTTGGTCGTAGATATTAAAATGTGTAAAAAGAAGTATATCTAAGAAAAGAGGGGATTGGAGTGAGCCTAGATTCACCCCGCCAAAAAGGGCGATGTCAAGCAAACCGCTATTTGTGTGCTTACTTTCCTCAAAAAATAAAAGGCTTTTTGCGCTATCGCCCTTCACCCTCGCAATGCCAAAGTTTCCCTCAAGCCCAGCGTGCCACCGCGTATTCCACCACGCAAAGTGTGGGCTCACATACCCACCAAAGCTCGTGAGGGTAGAGGGAGTAAAAAACTGACTATTAGCATAAGCACCTAAACCCATTTGCATAGTGTAGCAACCACCTCGCATATAATATTCACAGCTCTGCGAGGAAGTAACTACAAATAATAAGAAAATGAGCCTACGCATAATGAGAATTTAGAAAGGAAAGCTCGTTTCTAGCTTCAAGCTACAATCTTTGCCTCCACCAAGCTTACACATTCCCCAATCCAAACCATAAACCAAAGCACTTACTCTTAAATAGGCTAACCAACTCTCCCCTGTCGCCTCATTCATTTCTTCTTCGCTTAAAATCGCTACATTTGCTTGGGCTTTAGCATCACCAAAAAGCAATGCTTTATCTTTAGCGCTAAGATTATCTTGAGGCTCTGTTGCTATATAAGATTCCCACAAAATACCCATACCATAATCCCTATAAACTTTTATAATCATAGCAATAAACCACGCGATATTGCCAAGTGATTAAATTATTTTTCTCATAAATTTTATTGCAATTAAGAATCTCATAGCACACAAAGTTTGCTTAATATATTCTCTCCCAAACTCGCTTCATTTTTCTATCTTTTCAACCACAGCGCGTATATCGCCTTTTTTCTTGCTAAATTCCACAATCTTGCCGTGAAATCGAGCAAAAATCTGCGCTAGGCTCATATCACACAAATCCTTATCCTGCGCATAGAGTTCATACACAAGCCCTAGATTCTCCCTCACTCCCGCCTCACAAAAGCTTCTTAGCTCCTCATAGTCCTCTATCTCCCTACCAAGCGCACATAAAAGTTTATAGGTATATCTATCCACCACCATTACTTCTTGCTTACACGCGTAGTTGAGTATCGCATACGCACTCTCCTTTCCTATGCCTTTTTGAGCGATAAGCCACTCAAAATCCACTGCATTTTGAAAGGATACAAAATCCAAAAAATCTGCCAAAATCGCACGTGAAAGCCCAATAATATAAGCTGATTTTTGCCTTTGTAAGCCAAGAATATGCGATTGCAACACATAAGATTCTATATGCGCCATTTGCTCCAAGTCTTTTTGGGAATCCCCGCTTAAAATCCCAGCCCTCCGCATAGAACCAAGCATTGCCTCTACTTTATCCCATTGCGTATTCTGCACGAGTATTGCACCCAAAATTACCTCAAAACTCCCCTCATTTGCCCACCACCAAGCTCCTTTTCCCTCTAAAAGCCTATAAGTTTTAAGAGCTTTGAGTAAAACAAAACTATTTTCTATCATTTTGAACTCTTTTTAAAAAATGCTTCTATAAGGCTTTTTGCATACGCATCTTGCGGATTGCTAAAAACCTCTTTGCTTTCCCCCTGCTCTACCACACGCCCTTTGTCTAAGATAAGAATCTCATCACTTAAAGCTTGTAAAATCTCTAAATCGTGTGTGATAAAAATATAGCTCATTTCTAAACGCGCTTGTAACTCTAAAAGAAGTGATAAAATAAGCTTTTGAGAGCTTTTATCAAGTGCAGAAGTTGGCTCATCAAGGAGCAAAATATGAGGTTTTCGCACAATAGCACGCGCAAGGCTTACTCTCTGCTTTTGTCCCCCGCTTAGCTCAAAAGGATAGCTTTGTGCATAATATGCCTCTAAGCCTACAGATTCTAATGCCCAAGCCACTTTGTCTTTAAAAGTGGCAAATTTCCCCCCCAAAGCCTCTGCAATAATATCGCCTATACTAAATCGTGGTGAGAGTGAGGAAAAAGGATCTTGAAAAACGATACTTATAGCATCTCTTAAGGCATAAAAATCCTTTGGTTTTGAATGAAGGCGACCTTGAAAATATATTGCCCCTTGTGTTTGCAGTAATCCTAATAGCCCGAGTGCAAGGCTTGACTTCCCACTCCCAGAAGCTCCGGCAACCCCTAAAATCTGCCCTTTTTGCAAAGTAAAGCTTACATTTGACACAAGAGGTTTAAAATGCGTTTTTAAAAAAGCTCTTTTTTCCACACCTACGCTTAGATTCTCTATTTTTAAAAGTGCATTTTCTTTGAGATTTTCTGCGTGCGAAGTAGGCGATACTTCATTTTCTATTTGAGCTTCATCTAACCCCTGCTCTTGCGTTATTTTGTTCTCTCTTTGTGGGAGTAAAAGAGATTGCATCAAAAAACGTGTATAAGGGTGTTTAGGAGAACTAAAAATATGTGCTGTGCTATTTTGCTCCACTATCTCACCCTCTTTCATTACTATGACTTTATCGCAAAAATCTCTCACTACACCCAAATCGTGGCTAATAAATAAAATTGAGCTAAGTTTAAGGGTGGAGAGTAGCTCCATAATCTGCTTTTGCACAAGCACATCAAGCGCAGTTGTAGGCTCATCACAAATAAGCAAAGTAGGATTATTTACAATACTCATTGCAATAGCTACTCTCTGCTTTTGTCCCCCGCTTAACTCAAAAGGATAGCTTTGTGCCAAATATGCCTCTAAGCCCACAAGAGCTAAAAGCTCTTCAAGTCGCTCCTGTGCTTTTTGATGCAATGCCTTACCACGCAAATGCGGGTGTAATGAGGAAGCGTGAAGATAAAAGCTTTCTAAAATCTGTTTGCCCACCTTTTGAAGAGGATTAAGACTTGAGAGCGGCTCTTGGGGAATGTAGGCGATTTCATTACCGCGCAAAGAACGCATTTGTTTGGGATTAAGATGAAGTATATTTGTGCCATTAAAGCAAATTTCACCACTTTGAATCGCCATACTTGGCTGAAGTCGTAAAATCATTTGTGCTAAGCTGCTCTTGCCCGAGCCAGATTCTCCTACAAGAGCTACTCTTTCTTGTGGCGCGATGTGCAAGGCAATATTTTTTAATGCAAAATGGCTAGAATGCGCAAAGTTGGCATTAAGATTTGAAATCTTTAGCATTTTTTTCCTTTATAAAATCAATAGCCTCTCTATCCCCTGCACTTCTTTGTAATTTAATATGTGGATCAAACGCATCACGCAATCCCTCACCGATAAAAACAAGCACAGAGAGTAACACGCATAGAGCCATAAATGCAGTGATTCCTAAATGAGGAGAGGAGAGATTATTTTTGCCTTGTGCCAAAAGCTCCCCCAAACTCGCACTCTCCACTGGCATACCAAATCCTAAAAAATCAAGACTACTTAAGGTTACAATACTCCCTGCCATAATAAAAGGAGCAAAGGTAAGCGTGGCGCTCATTGCATTGGGTAAAATATGCACAAACATAATGCGCCTATCGCTCACATTCATAGCCCTTGCAGCACGGACATACTCGAGATTCCGCGCTTTTAAAAATTCCGCACGAACAAGATTTACAAGTATCATCCACGAAAAGAGCAATACCACACATAAAATCCACCAAAAACTCGCCTCAAACACGCTTGAGATGATAATAATCACAAATAAAATAGGCACAGCATTAAAAATCTCAATAAGCCTTTGTCCCACTAAATCTACCATTCCACCATAATAGCCTTGTATCGCCCCTGCACAAACGCCTATAAACACGCTACATACCGATAAAATAAGCGCAAAGATAATGGAGATTCTATACCCATAAATTAATCTCGCACTCACATCTCTTGCCTTATCATCTGTGCCAAGGATATGCTTAGAATCTGGCGCACTTGGGGCTTGAGTGGGTAAATCCATAATGATACTATCATAACTATAAGGAATAGGCGCATAAAGCACAAAGGCGTCTTTTAAAAGCTCATCTTTAACATAACTATCTAAATAATCGCTCCAAGTTTCAAAATCCCCACCAAAGGCAGTTTCAGGATAATCAACAAACACAGGAAAATACATTTTAGAATCTTTATAGATAAAAAGCGGCTTATCATTAGCAATCAATTCTGCACCAAGGCTTAAGCAAAAAAGTATCAAAAAAAGCACAAGGGAGTAGAAAGCGCGTTTATTTTGCTTAAAAGTGCGCCAACGCATTTGAGCAATGCTTAAATGTGAATCCTGCACTCCCTTAAACATTTTTTGCTCCAAAATGAATACGTGGGTCGATAAAATAATACAACACATCAGTGATAATGCCTAGCACAAGGGCAATAAAAGTAAAAATATAGAGCGTGCCAAAAATCACAGGATAATCACGATTAACCACACTCTCATAGCCTAAAAGCCCCAAGCCATCAAGACTAAAAATAATCTCAATCAGCAAACTCCCACTAAAAAATGCTCCAATAAAGACAGCCGGAAATCCACTGATGATTAAAAGCATTGCGTTGCGAAAAATATGCCTATATAAAATATGATTTTCACTCCCCCCTTTAGCCCTTGCACATATCACATAGCTTTTGTGAATCTCCTCTAAAAAGCAGTTTTTGCTAAGCATAGACAAAGTCGCAAATCCCCCAATAGAAATGCACAACACAGGCAAAAATAAATGCCATAAATAATCTTTTATTTTTCCCCACAAGCTTAAAAATGCAAAATCCTCACTCACTAGTCCTCGCAGAGGAAAAAGCTCAAAATAGCTCCCTCCACAAAAAAGCACAATAGCCATTACGCCAAACATAAAAGCCGGTATGGCATTAAGCACGATAATAATTACACTACTTATCACATCAAAGCGCGAGCCATTATACAAGGCTTTTGCGATGCCTAGAGGAATAGAGATAAGATAAATAATAAGTGTGCTAAAAACACCAAGTGAAATAGATACGGGCAATTTTTGGGCAATGAGGGAAAGCACACTCTGTTTTGCATAAAAACTCTCTCCAAACTCAAAATGAGCAAAATTCCATAGCATCTGCACATATCGCTCACCCAAACTCTTATCAAAACCATAAAGTTTTTTAATCTCTTCAATAAGTTCAGAATCTAGCCCAACCGAGCCTTTATAGAGACTATTTTGTCCTGCTACTGCCTCGCCTCCGCGCCCCTCATTTTCAATTTTTGCAATCGTGCGCTCAACAGGTCCCCCCGGGGAAAGCTGCATAAGCAAAAAATTAATACTTATCACGCCTATGAGCGTAGGGATAATGAGAAAGGAGCGTTTAAGAATATAGCCTAGCATTAAACCTCTTGTATTGAATATACGCGTATGTGTGAATATATGTGCTTTGGTGCTTTTTTATTACCTCTGCCTTAAATAGCATTTTAAAAATCTTATTAGGATAATAAAGCTAGATTCTAGCAGCATTTTGCTCTTCCTGCACCATATTTTGCTTTTAAGGCATCGGCAAAAAATTCTTTTTGCGTTTTAGGAATCCTATCGGGGTGATAGATTCTCATATGCTCAATATATTTATCGTAGCTTGGCATACCCACAAGTAGATGAAAAAACCTATCACTGCGCCGATAGAGAGCTTTTAATCTCCGCCACCAAAGCTTGCGCGAAAAACTCATTTTACTCTTTTGTTTCATAATAGGCGTGCCTTTTATAGAATCTAAGACACGATAATATCGTATTTATTTTAATTAAAAGCCAAAGCTATATTGAATAAAAAGGCGATGTGTATTGTTTTTAGGCTCATATAGATTTACAACATTGCTTGGATTATAAATGCTTGTCGTTCTTACTCTATCTGAATCTCCTATATTCCAATATTCATAGATAAGCCTCACAGAACGCCACTGCTGTGATTTTGTAAAAAAATTTGCCCCAATAAAAGCTACAAAAGAAAATCCTTCTTTTTGCATAACCCTCAAATCATCTGTAACACCATATTTAGTTGCTTTGGAGAGATGATTACCAAAGATGAGATAACGATATCCGCCACCATAAGTAAAGGCAATTTTTGGATTGATAAGCACCTCTCCTTCAAGCTCCAAAGGCACATACAAATAACCTTGAATCCTATCCATTACCATAAATTCAGTGCGATTAAGATAATAGCCTAGCCCAGTTTGTAAATAAAGTGTTGCTCTCTCTAAAGAGCCTAAGAGATTATATCCGCCTTTTAGCTCTACATCTCCAGCGATTGAGCCAATAAGAGAGTTTAAAGATTCTCCGTTTCTATCAGGATTATCCACATCTAAAATACTTCCAGTGTAGCGCCCAAGAGCATAATTCACGCGCAAAGTCCCCTCAAGCTTCACTCCTGCTTGAGAAATTAGCCCCACTTGCCCCATAAGCCCAAACATAAGTGTATCCATAGACATTACTTCAGGTTCATTGTAGCGATAATATCCACTATAAAAGCCAAGTGAGCGATATAAGCCACTTTTAATAAGCCCTGTTTGCCATTTTGATTGAGTATTTGATGTAAAATCTATATCAGCAGCGTTTAATGCGCAAGATATAGCAAAAATCACAAATATACGATATAAAATATGTGTTTTCATTTTACCCTCCTAGAATCCAATGCCAAATCGTAAGCCCACATAGCTGATATATGAGCGAGGATAAGAGACAACAGAGCTTCCGGGTATATAGCCGGGGGTTATTGTCGCTCCATTAGGTGGAGTTGAAATGCTAATACTTGCACTTTGGGATTCTCCAAAAAACTGATATGAAGCTAAAATATTGGCGTAAAAATATACTTCTTGGCTCACATAATACCTACTCCCCAAGCTTAAGCGTAATCCATAGCCCTTTTTGGCTGAAAGCTTGGTAGAATTTTTTCCATTATCATAAACTACTAGAATTTTTTGAGATAAGCCCACATCATAGGCTAAAAGATACTCAAAAGCAAGGCGAGGGCTTACCCTGATATTTCCTCCTAATTCAAAAGGCAAATAAGCGGCTTGGATTTCTCCAACACTTGGAATATTGACAGAGCCGGCTACAAAATTTGTCGTTTTATAGCCAATAGCCATATATAAAGGCACATCGATACTTCGTCTTTTAAGGGCATAGCCCACACGATAACTTCCATCAGCGAGAATATTTTCATTGCCTACAGGGGGTTGGCTTGTGAGATTCTCTGTGCCTTGAAGAGGAAAGTGTTTATTGATATTCCCCACACTCGCTCCAAGTAAAACATCTGCACCAATCAATATGCCATTTGTAAAAATATAATCAGCATTGAGATACAAAGCCGTATGCAATGAATCCATATGGCTTTCCCCCGCATTATGAGCAAGATGTGCGATATTTAGCCCAAGCTTCATATCCCCTCCGCTTTTTAGCTCATTTGCATTCGCAGCAAAGCAAATGCTACATAACATCACAAGTATAATACTTCTCATAAGCCCTCCATAATAATATTAATGGCTATTTTTACTGAAAGCTTTAGTATAACATAAATTATAAAAAATGCAAATAAAACTTAAATATTTTTATAATTTTTTAATATATATATATATATATATTAAAAAAAAGTAAAATAATTTTTACTTAATTGATATAAATAAGCAAAAGCACTTTGTAAAATGAAATAAGAATAAGCCTTAAAGAGGGAAAATAGAGCAAAATACAAACAATCTCTATGCCAAAAAGCATAGAGATTGCAATATGGGTTTAACAAGATTAATGGAATCCTGCCATACGATTTTCAAACTCACTTGCTTTACGATAAGGTGCTTCAGCAAGTGGAAGCGTATTTGTGCCTTTAATGCAGCGCAGACAGATTCTTATGCACTGAATAAGCACTAAACAAGTAACAACCATAAATAGCGCACAAAGTGCCGCATTGATGAGATTATTTGTTGCAATGGTTGAAAGTTTTCCTGCTTCATCGCTCAATTTTGCAATCATATCAGCATCTAAGCCTAAAGATTCTGCCTCTGCGACTTCTTGCAGTTTTGCTGCAGCTTTTGCGCTATTATTCTGCCAAAGAGCAATATGACTGACTGCATCATGCACTTTCTCGCCATTTGCAGGAAGGAGTTTGCACACACCCGCATAGAGTGTAGTAGTAAGCACCCAAACAGCAGGGAGAATCACCACCCACGCTCCTTTTGCTTTGCCCATTTTAAAAAGCACGGTAATACAAGTAAGCAATGCAATGCCCGCAAGCATTTGATTTGATACACCAAAAAGTGTCCAAAGTGATTTAACGCCACCTTGTGGGTCAGTAACACCTTGATAGAGGATATAGCCCCAACCGCTCACACAAATCAAAGTCGCTATTATGCCCCAAAACATCGAATGAATATTGCCAATAGGCTTATACACATTGCCTAATATATCTTGCACCATAAAACGTCCTGTTCTTGTGCCTGCATCGACTGCGGTAAGAATAAAGAGGGCTTCAAACAAAATCGCAAAATGATACCAAAATGCCATAGAGCCTTGATTAAAAAGCGGCACTTGAGAAATAATAGTAGCTAGTCCAATCGCAAAAGTCGGCGCACCACCTGTTTTGCTCAAAACGCTATTTTCCCCAATATCCCTTGCCATACCCAAAATATCTTCAGGCGAAACAACAAAGCCCCAAGAGCTAATAGTTTGTGCTGCGATCACTGCCGCTTCTGTCACATCTTTAATACCGGCTGTGCCAAGTCCTGCAGGTGCGACATTGATAGAAAAATACAAGCCCGGAGTGAGGGTTACTGCGGCAATAAGTGCCATAACCGCCACAGCAGATTCCATAATCATTGAGCCATAACCTACCATTCGCGCGTGAGATTCTCTCTCAAGCATTTTAGGCGTTGTTCCACTTGAGATAAGCGCGTGGAATCCGCTAATTGCCCCACAAGCAATAGTAATAAAAAGAAATGGAAAAAGCTCTCCGCTAAACACAGGTCCTGTGCCATCTACAAATTTTGTAACACTCTCAAAATGCACTTGAGGCATCACAATCAAAATTCCCCCTGCCATAAGCACAATAACACCAATTTTCAAAAATGTGCTTAAATAATCCCTAGGCGCAAGCAAAAACCATACAGGTAAAATAGCTGCGATAAAACCATATACAATCATCACATAAGTGAGCGCAACAGGAGTAAGTGTAAATATATCGCTTAAAGTGGGATTTTGCGCCACATCACGTCCAAAATAAAGGGCTAAAAGCAAAAGCACAAAACCTATAATACTTGCTTCACCAATCTTGCCCGGACGAATAAAGCGCATATGAAGCCCCATATATATGGCAATAGGAATCGTCATAGCAATCGTAAAAAGCCCCCAAGGAGATTCAGCCAAGGCATTTACAACTATGAGTGCCAAAACAGCAATAAGAAGCATCATAATGCCCAAGATTCCAACCATTGCGATAGCACCAATAGGCTTACCAAGCTCAAGCTTAATAATCTCTCCCAAAGACTTGCCATTTCTGCGCATAGAAACAAAAAGCATTGTAAAATCATGCACTGCCCCTGAAAGCACCACGCCTACAACAATCCAAATCATACCCGGCAAATACCCCATTTGAGCAGCTAGGATTGGTCCTACAAGAGGTCCAGCCCCTGCTATTGCTGCAAAGTGATGCCCAAAAAGCACAATTTTATTTGTTGGCACAAAATCGTGTCCATCATTATTCACTATTGCAGGAGTAGCGCGATTATTATCAAGCCCTAGCACCTTATATGCAATATACTTTGAGTAAAAACGATAGCCTATTGCATAAATACACACTGCTGCTACCACTATCCATACAGCAGAAATACTCTCTCCTGTATGCAATGCTAAAACACCAAAACACCACGCACCTAGCAAGGACACAACTGCCCACAATGCTATGCTTAAAATCTTATTCACAACATCTCCTTCAAAAACTTAAATAAAATGCGCACAATCTTAAATTTTTAAAATTAACCTATGCTAACACCAAAGGAATTTCTCGCTTTGTGCTTAATTATGTTTTAGTTTTAGTAAACCAATAAATAATACAAAAGATAAAAGCCCACAAATACAACACTTATAAGCTTCATAACTTTAGTTTAATACTTCACAATCTATACTTCACAACACTTACCTTCTCTCCAATTACCTTAATATGATAGAATCTTGGCTCAAGCTATGGTAGATTCTGTATGATACATTTCTATACACTAAGCATTAATGCAAGGAATATAATTTATGGTAGAAGTCCTCGCTCAAATTAGCACCAAACGCGCACAAGATATTAGTAAGAAGGGCTTTGGCTTTGGTTATGAAATCCCACAGGAAAGAATCCACCCACTTGTGCAACCCCGCTTTGAGCCTATGCTTTTTATTGCTGAAATTAAACGCGCCTCGCCCTCTGCGGGAGAAATCGGGGCAATCCCCTCTCCTACAAAACTTGCAGGTGATTATCTTAATGGTGGAGCAGGGGCTATATCTGTGCTATGTGAGGAACAGCATTTTAATGGGAGTTTGCTTGATTTAATGGCAGTCAAAAATGCTTTTCCTAATGCTTGCGTTTTGCGCAAGGATTTTATCCAATACCCCCAAGAAATTGCAATCAGCTACCGCGCTGGAGCAGATATGATTCTACTCATTAGCGCAATGTTTATTGATGAAAAAGAGGGTTTTGCGCGTTTTCAAGCCATTTATGAAGAATGCCTCCAATATGGCATTACTCCGCTCATTGAGGTGCATACGCAAAGAGAGATTGATTTTATCGCGCCTCTTGCACCTAAGCTTGTAGGCATTAATGCGCGCAATCTCCACACTTTTGAAATTGATATTCCTACTGCCTGTGTGCTTAAAGATGCTTTACCTGATAGTGAAGTGATTTTTGAATCTGCTATCAACTCCCCCTCGTCTGCCTTTATGGTAGGTAGTTTTGGCTTTAGTGGATTATTATGTGGGAGCTATCTTGTCTCACATCATAATCCAACCCACGCTTTACAATCACTCAAAAGTGCCTTTATGCTTGGCAAAACAGAGCAACCGCGCTTTTATAGGCATATCTTCCCTACCCTAAATGCACAAAATAGCACTGATTCTAAGCCTTTACTGAAAATATGTGGCATTACAAATCTTGATGATGCGCTTACCCTTGCACAAGAGGGAGCGAAAGAAAAAACTACAAACAATCAAAATCCACAAGATAGTATAAAATGCAATGCCATAGATATGTTTGGTTTTATCCTTGTCCCACATAGCCCACGCTACATAGAATCTAAGCGTATTAAAGAAATTGCTAAAGCCCTACAAAAGCTCTATC
>NZ_JAFLSB010000039.1 GCF_022511165.1 Helicobacter sp.
GACAATCTCTCCCTTAGGATAGGCTTCTTGAATCAGCTTCTCATCAGCTTTATTTTGAGGCAAAAGAACGGAAGTTTTAAGTGCGTGGGTTTTGAGGGAAAAAATCCACACTTCATTATCCCCTATTTTTGTGTGATACTCACCATTTGCCCATAAACAAGATACTAAAAAAACAAAAATTAACAAAACCTTTTTCATTTTTTCTCCTTAAAATAATCACAAAAATGTCTTGATGAGGCATTATTCCTTTTTTTTACTTAAAATTTAATTTTTATCTCATATATGTCTTAAAATGCGTTTTCATCAAATGCAATCAAACTTCTTTTATGATAAAAAGCTTTTTGTCTTTAAGTTGTTTTTTGGTATATTTGCCTTTATAAAGATAAATATAAATTGAAACAAAGATATTTTTGTGTGAAGGGCATTAAGGAGAAAAATGAAAAAGATTCTAGGTAGTATATGCCTATGTGCAAGTTTATGGGCGGGAGAATGGGTGATGTTTTCAGATGGCACAGATACTTATCTCTACTCGACTACAACCGGTGAAGTGTATATTCGCTACCATCTAAAAAAAAGAAATTATGAAGATGTATTTGTTAAAATGCCTCGCGGTATGTTTCCTAATGAAGTAAATAAAACACAAAGAGATACGAGCATTCCTTCACCCACAGCTCCAAATGCCGATCAACTCAAAGAAATGCAAAATAATGCACTCAAAAAATCTCAAGAAATACTCAACTCTGCTCTTGATTAATCTTTAACCATTTTCTTAAGCTCTTCATAAAGGGCGAGAATCTGCTCTTTTTTCTCATAAAAGCTATTATTATTGACGACCAAATACGCACTTGATTCCATAATGACTTCATCAATTTTAAGATTATTTTGTGCCATTGTGCTACCTGTTTCTACAATATCCACAATCGCATCGCTTAACCCCACAAGCGGAGCAAGCTCGATTGAACCATAAAGCTTTAAAGATTCAATAGAGACGGCTTTGTTTGCAAAAAATTTACGCGTGATATGGGGCATTTTTGTAGCAATTTTAAGTTTTGGTTGCTGATAATCAAGGCTTTTACCCATAGGTGAGCCAACCACCACCTTGCATTTACCAATGCCAAGATTGAGGAGTCGCACTACATTTGCCTCTTGCTCCTCAATCACATCTAAGCCCACAATCCCCACATCTGCAGCTTGATGAACAACATAAGTAGGCACATCTTGACTACGCACAAGCAAAAAAGTAAAGTCATTATGCTCCAAAATCAATTTTCTATCGTCAAAGACAAAATTTCCACCATAGAGCTGCTCAAAGAATGCGAGACTCTCTTGTGCTATACGCCCCTTAGGCAAGGCTACTTTTATCATTTCATACACTCCTTACTTTACATAAAATCTTCTCTTTAAGTTATATATGTTTTTGCAATGCCTTTTGCATACCCTTAAAAACAAGAGTATTATCATAAATAGCATTTTCAAAAAATCGTGCAAAAAACTTGCCATCGCCACCTGTAAAATACAATTTTTTAGTGCGCGAAGTATTTTTTATCATTAAAATAATGCTTTTTAGCACACCAAAGCTAATGGCATCTGTTGTATTTTGTGGTAAAGAGGCAAGATTCACACTTGGCTCTACACCTCTATCAAGCACAGGTGAAATATCAGCATACATCTTTCTATAGGCTTCAAGCCCGGGCATAATATATCCACCGATGTGAATCCCCCCTTCCATTACATCTGCAGTAATCGCACTTCCTGCATCAATAATTACCCCATTATCAACTGCCTTACACGCTGCTTTTCTATCTACACCTAAGCCATTATATTGTGTCTGTATTTCAATATGCTCACTTACATTTATGCAATAAGGGTGCGAAGCAAGCAAGCAATGCTCAAAACGTTCATTGACACTAATATAATAAATAGGCACATCTTCCTTTTTTTTTGTGAGCGAATAGGGCTTTTCTTTCCAGATTCTACCTTTATGGTAAAAATGCAAAAAAGTATTGCCTACATCACACAAAAGCATTACTCAAACCTTTTATAGACCTTGTCATAAAAGAAGGTATCGCGATTGTAAAAAAGACTTTTTTTCTTTGGAAGATTGCTTTTATATACCTTAAGTGCAAAATCATCAAGGCTAAGGGCGATGAGATAGCCACCTCTCTCAAGTGTGTAAAGTGTATTATTAGCAATCACAAGTCCGCTTAAAACAGCAAAAGGCAAACGCACCTTGCGCAAAAGCTTGAGTGTATGATCAAGCTCTAAAATCTCACCCTCAATACTCAAAACATACACTCTTTCATTATGATATAACACATCGCGCAAATCAACATCATATTTGAAGCTTTTATTGTCAATAATCGCGCTTATGCGCTTAGCAGTCGCTGCCAAAAGATAGGGATTTTTTGCATACAAATACATCACATTATTAAAAAATTTATCACTCACAATAAGAATATCTTTGACAATTTTATTTTGCTCTTTATCATAAATGAGGACTTTCCCCTCTAAATCCGGAAAAATAACATATTTTTCACTAATTTGTGGCGAAGCAAGAGAGGCATTAATCGCTAAAACCGAAGCATATTTTTGAGAAAATATCTCCTTTTTTTGCGCTATATCATAATACATCAATGTATTATCAATTAAAACTAAAGCGAGTTTGTCGCCTTTGATGGCTGCAGAAAGCACGCAAATATCAAAGGGGATTGTCTGCATAGCCGCTGTAGTAGCTTCCATAATCAAAATTTCTTTACATTCCCTTTG
The DNA here is from genome assembly GCF_022511165.1 of Helicobacter sp. GTDB lineage: Bacteria > Campylobacterota > Campylobacteria > Campylobacterales > Helicobacteraceae > Helicobacter_C. The sequence goes on from NZ_JAFLSB010000039.1 coordinate 2,767, forward strand.
CAGGACATAAGTGTTTTTATCTTGTGTGAGAAATGTATGTTTAGATTCTAAAACAAGAGGTGTGATACCCTCTGCAAAGCTTAGCAAAGTATGGTCTTTAAGCACCGCTCCCTCTCGTGTAGCACTCTTTATAGGCGCACTTAATTTGCCTTTAAATTCAATCTTGCCGCTAATAAATTGCGGTTCAAAATGCTTCTTTGAGCTACAACCTGATATGCAAAAAACGCTTACACACGCAGCATAAATGATAAATTTTGCTCTCTGTGCCATTAATTACTACCCTTTGATAATTCTAATCCAAAATGCTTGAGGCTCACTGCCTCTTCCCAAAAAAGACTATTTTCAGGGATAAGCATTAGTTTTTGATGTGCCTCTTTTACCTTATCTGCTTGAAAAAGCAAATAAGCCTCTTGCAAAAGGGCGAAATTCTTTAAACTTGCTAGTTTGGTAGATTCTAGATTTGTGATATTTTGCATCAAAGCATCTGTATTCTTAGCATCTTTAATGCCTCCATTTTGAGAATCTATCAACTCGCTTGCCCGCAATGAGGCAAGTTCATATTGAGCCAAAGAGCGCACAAAAGCATTTGAGGAATGTGTCAGCTCCTCATAAGTAGCCATATCATTGTGTGTATTAAAAAAGCGATATACATCATAAAGTGCAGGGCTTTTTTGCTCCAAAGTCTCTAAAGCATTCTTATCTGTAGAATCCACAAGGAGCTTTGCATAGGCTGCACTTGCCTCTTTAGCGCGCACCTCCTGCATATACCCACTCACATACCACCATACAATCGCACCTACCGCACATATAAGGAGGGCGATGATGAATTTACGATACCGCCTCCATAGAATCTCTAACGCAAACGCACTCTCTAAAATCTTCTCATCTCTATCAAAGGATTCTTTGACACTTTTTAGATTTGATTGTAAGCTCATACATACTCCCTCTCTTTTATTTTGATACGCCAGAAGAACCAAAGCCCCTCTCTCCACGCTCACTTAAGCCTAACGCCTCTACTTCTTCAAATACGGCTTGAGTTACCTCACTTACTACCGCTTGGGCGATTCTATCACCTGCGCGAATCTGAAAATCTGTATTTGAGTGATTGATGAGTATTACTTTGATTTCTCCGCGATAATCACTATCAATCGTGCCTGGAGTATTGAGCACACTTATGCCATTATGCAAAGCCAAACCGCTTCGTGGGCGCACCTGCACTTCAAAGCCAGATTCTATCTCAAAGGCTAATCCTGTATCAATAAGCGCTCTCTCACCAGCAGCTATTGTATAATCTTTCAAAGAATGCAAATCAAACCCTGCAGCTTGTGTGCTTTGATAGCTTGGTATCACCGCCTCTTGATGCAATTTTTTAACCTTAATATGCGCTTGTTTCATTATTCTCTAATCCTCAAACACAATCTCTTTATAAAACACTTCTAAAATTTCAAATTCATTTTCCCCGCTTGGCAAAGTTATACTTACTTCATCGCCTACTGACTTGCCAATGAGGGCTTTTGCTATGGGCGAAGAGACAGAGATTAAGCCCTTAGAGGGTTTGCTTTCCATAGAGCCTACAAGCGTATAGACAAATTCTTGTTCAGTATCAAGATTCACAATTTTTACACTTGAACCAAAACTTACTTTATTATGTGGCAAAGTCGCAGGATCAATGATTTGTGCATTAGCAAGCATAGCTCCTAATTCATTAATCCGCGCTTCAATAAAGGCTTGCTTTTCTCGCGCAGCGTGATACTCTGCATTTTCTTTTAAATCCCCGTGGCTTCGTGCCACATCAATTTCTACCACAATGCGCGGACGCTCCACTTCTTTGAGATTCTTAAGCTCTGCACACAACTTCTCATAGCCATAATTTGTCATTGGTTCTGTTGCCATTGCTCCCCCAAAAACTAAGATATAATTAATGAAGCCAACTAGCTTAGCAAAGCTAAAAAAACAAAGACTAAATGCCACATTTTTGCGCAATATAATGCACAGCTTCAAGTGCATTATTACACAAAGGCACATTAAAATTCTCCATACTCTCCCTACTACCAAAGCCACATAGCACACCTATAGCTTGAATCTGCGCATTTTGTGCGCTACTTAAATCAAGTGCAGTATCACCTACCATAAAGATTCTGTGCTTTTTTATCCCCCTTTGTGTAGCACATAAATCATCCAAAGCCTTTAAAATAGGCTCGGCATTAGGTTTAGGGTGAGTGGTAGATTCTATACCCACAATGCTCTCAAAATACTGCCACACTCCAAGCTTTTCTAAAAGTATCTGCGAAAAATCGCCTCGTTTTGTTGTTACTATCCCAAGAGAAGCAAAGTCAAAGGCTTCAATTATCGCCTCTTTAGCATAGGGAAGCAAATGTGTGCCTGCCTCCATAAGAGAGCGATAGTGGATTCTATACTGACGCACATATTCACCTACACAAGAAGTATCCACACCTTGTTGCATAAACATATCCTCCAAAGTATGCCCAATGCTCTTTTTGATACTTTCAAACGAAGGAGATTCTCGCCCCATATCCTTACAAGCCGCACAAAAACTCGCGCAAATCGCCTGTGTAGAATCTATAAGTGTGCCATCTAAATCAAAAAGTATGATAATATCTTTTGTCATATCTTGCATATTTGCTCTTTTTGCATATATTTCATTTTACTCTATTATGATTTTGTAAGTATCTTGTGCAATTATATACATAAATTTATCTAGGATAGCTTTAATGTTGAAAAGGCATTTCATAAAGATTCTTTATTCTTATATTCATTCTCAAACTAAGATTTTATTTTTATAATTTACTTGCCCATTTTTGTTTGCCAAATCCACTTATTTGCCTATCTTGCCTAAAAATCTCACAAAAACCAAATTCCACACATTCTCATAATTCTCATAATGATAACATTATATATTTTAAAATATAAACATAAAATCTAAAAAGTAAAAATTCTTTTAAATGTAATTGATTTTTATCAAGTGCTAAAATTAAGAATCACGAGTAGAATCTTTTTTAGCCGTTTGGATTCCCAAATGTGAGCGACAATTTTTAAGGAGGTTTTATGACAAACAAGATGCAAGGTAAGCCTACCCTTTCTCGCCGCGACTTTATTAAGAGTGCGGCAGCAGCTTCGGCAGCAGCGAGTGTGGGGCTAAGTATTCCAAGTGTAATGAGCGCGCAAGCACAAGAGGCTCAAAAACTTTGGAAATGGGATAAATCAGTATGCAGATTCTGTGGAACAGGTTGCGGTATTATGGTAGCTACGCAAAAAGACAGCAATGGAGTAGCTAAAATCGTAGCTGTTAAAGGCGACCCTGAAGCCCCTGTGAATCGTGGCTTAAATTGTATCAAAGGATATTTTTGCGCCAAGATTATGTATGGAGCAGATAGGCTTACAAAACCTCTTTTGCGCGTCAATAGCAATGGAGAATTTGATAAAAAGGGTAAATTTGCCCCTGTGAGCTGGAAGAGGGCTTTTGATGAAATGGAAAAACAATTCAAAAAAGCTTATAATGAACTAGGACCAACAGGAATTGGTGTCTTTGGCTCTGGGCAATACACTGTGCCAGAGGGGTATTCTGCAGTAAAACTCATCAAAGGTGGATTTAGAAGCAATAATATTGACCCAAATGCACGACATTGTATGGCAAGCGCGGTTGTGGGCTTTATGGAAACATTTGGGATTGATGAACCTGCTGGGTGCTATGATGATATAGAGCTTACAGATACAATTATTACTTGGGGCGCAAATATGGCTGAAATGCACCCTGTGCTTTGGAGTCGCGTAACAGATAGAAAGCTTAGTAATAGCAATGTAAAAATTGTGAATCTTTCAACTTTCACAAACCGCACATCAGATTTAGCAGATATTGAGATTGTATTCAAGCCTCATACTGACTTAGCAATTTGGAATTTCCTTGCGCGTGAGATTATCAATCGCAATGCCGTAGATGAAAAATTTGTGCAAGAAAATTGTGTCTTTAGTACAGGTTTTGTGAATATTGGCTATGGTATGAGAAATAATCCAAACCACCCCAAATTCAAAGATGCAGAAAAAGACATCGTGGCAAAAGAAATTTCAAAAGTTGTAAGTGAAGATGAGGGTATCACACTGCAATATCTTGGTATTAAAGCAGGTGAAACAATGAAAATGGATAAGGCTGATGCAGCAGGAAACCACTGGGGCATTAACTTTGAGGATTTCAAAAAAGGTTTAGAGCCTTATACACTTGATTTTGTGGCAACCCTTGCAAAAGGTAATCCCGATGAAAGTATCGAATCCTTTAAGCAAAAGCTTCAAGCTCTAGCGGATTTGTATATTGACAAAAATCGCAAAGTTGTAAGCTTTTGGACTATGGGTATGAATCAACACCAAAGAGGAACTTGGGTAAATGAACAAGCCTATATGGTGCATATGCTTCTTGGCAAACAAGCTCAACCCGGAAATGGTGCATTCTCGCTCACAGGGCAACCAAGTGCTTGTGGGACAGCGCGTGAAGTAGGAACTTTTGCTCACAGACTCCCTGCGGATATGGTGGTAGCAAATCCAAAACATCGTGAGATGACTGAAAAAATCTGGAAGCTCCCCGCTGGCACACTTAATAGCAAAATTGGTGCGCCATATATGAAAATTATGCGTGATTTGGAAGATAACAAAATTAAATGGATTTGGGTACACGTGAATAATCCGTGGCAAAATACAGCAAATGCAAACCACTGGATTGCAGCAGCAAGAGAGCTAGACAACTTTATCGTTGTGAGTGAGTGCTATCCGGGCATTAGCGCAAAAGTAGCAGACCTTATTCTCCCAACAGCAATGATTTATGAAAAATGGGGTGCATATGGTAACGCTGAAAGACGCACACAGCATTGGAAACAACAAGTTGTAGCTCCCGGTGAGGCAATGCCTGATGTATGGCAATATGTTGAATTTTCTAAACGTTTTAAATTAAGCGAAGTATGGAATAAAGAATATCCAAATCTTGATCTTAAGCCTGTTTTAGAAGCAGCTAAAGCTATGGGCTATAAAGAAGATGATACGCTCTTTGATGTGCTTTTTGCAAATGAAGATGCAAAGAAATTCAGCGCTCAAGACCCTATACTTAAAGATGTAGTCAATACCGAAGTATCAGGTGATTATCGCAATGTACAAGGTAGCGATGGTGAAGTCTTTAAGGGCTATGGATTCTTTATTCACAAATATCTTTGGGAAGAATATCGCCAATTCGGCTTAGGACACGCTCACGATTTAGCAGATTTTGATACTTATCATCGTGTAAGAGGTTTGCGTTGGCCTGTTGTCAATGGAAAAGAAACACAATGGAGATTTAATGCTAAATATGACTTCTATGCGCAAAAACTTGGCAATGGTAAAGCATTTGCATTCTATGGCAATCAAGGCAAAAGTATGCCCTCTGGCACACTTCAAGCACCCGGTGATGGGCAAGTAAGCATTGATAATAAGGCAAAAATTTTCTTGCGCCCTTATATGGATCCTTGTGAAATGCCTGATAAAGAATATCCAATGTGGCTTAGCACTGGACGTGTGCTTGAGCATTGGCATTCTGGCACAATGACTATGCGTGTGCCTGAACTCTATCGTGCTGTGCCTGAAGCACTCTGCTATATGCACCCTGAAGATGCAAAAGCGCAAAACCTTGCACAAAATCAAGTCGTGTGGATTGAATCTCGCCGTGGCAAAGTTAAAGCAAAACTTGATTTGCGTGGCAGAAACCGCCCACCAAAAGGACTTATTTATGTGCCTTGGTTTGATGAAAATGTATTTATTAATAAAGTCTGCCTTGATGCAACTTGTCCTATTTCAAAGCAAACAGACTTTAAAAAATGCGCCGTGAAAGTGTATAAAGCATAAGGATAAAATGTGTCAAATAAAACAGCGCCATCAAACCCACAAAGACGACAAGCCTTACTCAAAATAGGACAAAATACAGGTTTTGCCCTATTTGGTGCGCTTGTATGGGGAGCGTATGTCAATGTCGCTAAGGCAGGAAATGGTAATATTTTGCGTCCACCGGGTGCGAGTAAAAATGATGCAGAATTTGTCGCAAGCTGCATTAAATGTGGGCTTTGCGTAGAATCTTGTCCTTTTTATACACTCAAACTCGCAACGCCAAATGATGATACCGCACTTGGCACACCTTTTTTTGAAGCGCGCAAAGTGCCCTGCTATATGTGCAAGGATATTCCTTGTGCGGCGGCTTGTCCTACCGATGCGCTTCAGTTAGAGCGTCTGTATTATCCTAAAAAACCACAAGAAGAGGGGCAAAACTATACCCAAGCGGATATTAACAATGCCACAATGGGCGTAGCAATTGTAGATTCTAAGCATTGTGTTGCATACGCAGGGATTCAATGCGATGCGTGCTATCGTGCTTGTCCGCTTATTGATAAAGCCATTAGGCTTGAATACAAACGCAATGAGCGCACAGGAAAGCACGGATTCTTACTCCCAAGTGTTGATAGTGATTACTGCACGGGTTGTGGAATGTGTGAAAAAGCGTGTGTAACAGAGCTTCCTACAATTATTGTTTTACCTCGTAGCGTGGCTTTAGGCAAAATGGGGACAAACTACATTAAAGGCTGGGATAAGCTTGATGAAAATCGGCTTTTTGAACTTAAAGAGCAAAGAAGTAATAAAAATGTTGCGCCTAGCAATACCCTAGACTATCTTAATCACTCACTAGGAGAGATAGAATGAAGTTTGCAAAAACAAAATATCTCATTCTTAGGCGATTAAGCCAATGCGTGATTCTTATGCTTTTTATAATGGGGAATTACTCCATTGCTACACTTAAAAATGTGCAGACAAAAGCATCAGTGGGTGTTTTTGGTGGCAATATAGAATCATTGTTTGGGGATTCTAGCTCTGTGGTTGCAAAAGAGCCGAGTGCATTCAGTAACATTGTGCAAGGAAATTTAAGCCACTCGCAGTGGTTTGGAGGAGCTTTTAACCTCACAGATCCTTTGAGTGCATTGCAAATTTTTCTTGCAGGTGGAGGCATAGCCCTTGATGTAGCACTTGGAGTGTTGCTTGTGGTGTTTATTTATGGGGTGTTCTTAGGGCGCGCATATTGTGCCTTTGTATGCCCAATAAATCTCATAACCGATCTTGCAAACTTTTTACGTGAAAAATTAGGGCTTAATCGCACACAACATAAGCTTTTTTTGCGCCGCTCCACACGATTTATAATTTTAGCAATAGGCTTGGTGCTTAGTGTAATATGCGGTGTGGCTGCATTTGAACTAATTAGCCCCATTTCTATGCTACATCGTGGCTTAGTCTTTGGTATGGGCTTTGGTATTTTTGCCATTGTGGCGGTGTTTTTATTTGATTTATGTGTGCTTAAAAATGGCTTTTGTGGGTATATCTGTCCGCTCGGGGCGATGTATTCACTCATTGGCAAATTTGCACTTTTGCGCGTGTATCACACAAGCTCAAATTGCACTAAATGTATGCAATGTGTGCGTGTTTGCCCTGAACCCGAAGTGTTAAAGCCTATTGGAAAACAAGATGGTGCATTCAAAACAATGACTTGTTTGCGTTGTGGGAGATGTATTGAGGTGTGCGATGATAACGCATTGCGATTTAGTATTTTAAATTTTACAAAGGAGAAAAGATGAAAAAATACGCTCAAGGGTTAATGATTGGGTTGCTTGGATTGGCATTTTTTGCGTGTTCAGATTCTCAAGAATCTACACAATCTCAACAAAGCAGTGCCTCTACTGAAAGCAAGGAAATGCTTAAGGATAGCGAAATTGGCATTAGAAAAGTAGATTTACAAGATGAAAAAGATGTCAAATTGCTTGAATATAAATATAATGAAGCGAATGCGGGAGAGAGCGCATTGATTGAGCGCTCATACGAAAATGCTCCACCAATGATTCCTCACAATATAGAGGGAATGCTTCCTATCACTCAAGATGAAAATCAATGTCTTACTTGCCACGATCCGGCAGTAGCCAAAGATGTAGGTGCAGTGTCTGTCCCTACTTCGCATACACACGATTTGCGTGATGAAAAAAAGAAGGATTTAGGTAAGGTAAGCGCGGCGCGCTTTAACTGCGTGCTTTGCCATACACCACAGGCTGATGCGACTCCTCTCATTGCAAATACCTTTACACCTGATTTCCGCACACAAGAAGGAAAAAAATCATCAAATCTCCTTGATGTGCTGAATGAGGGCGTTAAATAGGCTATGGCAAGTTCATTATGGAACATAGATTCCATACAAAATTTTTATGTGTAAGAAATGTTCTTATTTGTATATTATGTGCGCTGCCCCTAGGGGCGCAGCCTCTTATCATAGAGAGCAAAAACGCACAAATTATGCATACAGATGCAATTCTTACGCACATAAGCATTTTTAATAATCATATCTTTGTTGGCAATGCTTCTGGGGGAATTGATGTTTTTACCCTTGATAGCAACAAGAAAGCGCATAAAGCTTATAGCCTTACTTTGCCACTTATAAAGGATTATTTTGATAATGCTTTTGCGCCTCGTGTGTTTGATATTACTACTTTTGATGGCAAAACACTCTTTGTCTTAAGTGAATCTTCGCGCGGTGGGAGGCAGATTCTTAAAATCTCTGCTACGCAAGAAGCACAAATAGTGTATCACACAACAACTTTACCCAAACGTATTATTGCTTTTGGAGATGATAAGCTTGTAGTTGGCTTTTTAAGCAATGAAATTGGGCTTTTTGACTTAAAGAGTGCTTCATTTACTTATATGAGCCACCCAAGCACCGCGAATTTTTCTGATTTGTGCATCAATACACCTTTTATCTTTAGCACCGATGAATCTGGCATTGTGAATGTGATAGATATTACAAATGGCGCATTACTTGCACGACTTAGTCAAATCAATAAAGACAATAACTATCAAATTGCCTCCGCAAAGGATATAATTCTTACCGCAGGCGCAGATAGACAAATGGGCGTTTATACCTTTGGCTCACAAACACAAGAGAAGACAAAGTTTTACTTAAAAAATGCCACAAGTATCAAAAGTGATTTTCTTGTCTATGCGGTGGGTATCTCTCCTCAAGCCACTTATGGGGCATTGAGCAAAAATGAACAAAATGATATAGGCATTATTCATTTGCCTACAATGGAAGAAAAATACACACTAAAAGGAACAACTTCACTGATTAATAGTATTATATTTTATGATGAAAAAACGATTATTTCAGGCAGTGATGATAAAAGTTTTATTATTTGGCATTTAAAGGAGTAAGATGAATATCTCAAGCATTGTGGTAAGAACCACGCAGGAGCATTTTGAATCTGTCAAAGATTCTATACAAGCATTGCAATATTGTGAGATTTATATCGCTGATAAACCCACAAATCAAATCATTGTCGTCATAGAATCTCCAAGCACGCAAGAGGAAGTAGCCCTCAATAAACACATAGAATCTCTCACAGGTGTGCTAAGCGCCAATATGCACTATGCGTATCAAGAGGGCGAGATTAACGCACAGCTTAAAGAAATGGATAATGGCATTAGCGAATTTTTGAATAATGATTCTATCTCTGCTGAACATATTACCTATTCTGGCTCGGTGGCACATCTTATGGGCGAAAAATCTCATAAGAAAAAACGCAAATAATCTAGTGCATTAGCTTATCTAGGGCAGATTTCATTGCATAAGGGACAGAGCTTCCGTGATTTTGCCCCTTATATTCAATAAAGCTTATATTTTGAGGATTGGGCGCATTATTTTGCAAATCCTTTATAATTTCTTTTAAATCAAGTGTTGTTTGCCCCTTAGGAGATTCTAAGCTTCCTTGAGTAAAAAGAATCATCTTTGGATAATGCTTTAATTGCAAAGGCAAGGATAAAAAGCTCCCCTCTCCCCACCAAAGCGAAGGCGAAGCACAAACATAATGACTAAAGCTTTGAGGCTTTGTTACAAGTGTGTGTAGCACAAAAAGCCCGCCAAAAGAATGCCCAAAAAGAAGCTCTTTAAAAGGCGTGCCAAATTTTTTATGAATAAAAGGCTTAACTTCTTGTATCAAAAAATCTAAAAACACATCTATCCCGCCCCCACCGCTAAAAGATTTTTGCATATCCCCTTGAAGCAGGGGTGTATAATCATAAGTGCGTAAATCCCTATCAAAAGCAAGTGGGCTTTGATGTCCAATACCTACAATAAGAGGCAAAGC
>NZ_JAFLSB010000004.1 GCF_022511165.1 Helicobacter sp.
GGGTGCTTGTGAAATTTACCGGAGTGCCTTTTTACTTTGGCGGGACAGCAGTACTGATTGTAGTGCAGGTGGCTATTGATACGATGAGGCGCATTGAAGCTCAAATTTATATGAGCAAATACCAAACCCTTAGTGCCGTAGGGCTTTAAGATGGCAATTAGTATCAAAAGCAAGAAAGACATAGAATCTTTACGCATACCAAATAAAATCGTTGCTCAAACTCTCAAACTTCTCGCCCAACACGCAAAAGAGGGTGTCTCTCTCCTTGAGCTTGATACTTTAGCAAATGATTTTATTATCTCTCAAGGCGGAAGGGCTGCTTTTTATCAACTCTATGGCTTTCCAAAATCTATTTGCACCTCTGTAAATGAGGTAATTATTCACGGCATTCCCACAGATTATAAGCTTAAAAATGGCGATATTTTAGGTATTGATATTGGTGTGGAATATGGTGGTTGGTATGGTGATGGGGCGATTACACTTGGGATTGGGCAAATTAAAAAGAGTGATGAGGATTTGATTAATTGCGCCAAGGATTCTCTATATGAGGCAATTTCACAGGTGCGCGTGGGTATGCGTTTTAAGGAGCTAAGTTTAGTATTAGAAGAGGCAATTACAAAGCGCGGATATGAGCCTTTGCGTGGATTCTGCGGACACGGGATAGGACGCGCTCCACACGAGGAGCCAGAGATTCCAAATTATTTAGAATCTCCCAATCCAAAGCAAGGTCCAAAGATTCAAGAGGGTATGGTATTTTGCCTCGAGCCAATGATTGCTCAACGTGATGGAGAGCCGACTATTCTTCAGGATAATTGGTCAGTCGTTGCTAAAGATGGCTTGAATGGCAGTCATTATGAGCATACAATAGCCATTGTTGATGGCAAGGCAGAGATTTTAACGGAGGTAGAATAGATGGCAAAAGATGATGTGATTGAAGTTGATGGCAAGGTTGTTGAGGCTTTGCCAAATGCAACCTTTCGTGTGCAGCTTGAAAATGGGCATATCGTGCTTTGCCATATAGCAGGAAAGATGCGTATGCACTATATTAAAATTTTGCCCGGTGATATGGTTAAAATTGAGCTTACTCCTTATAGTCTTGATAAGGGGAGGATTACTTATAGGCATAAATAGGGTTTTTGTAAGTAGTTTTTAAATATTTTTTTTGTAAAATCTTCAGTTTTAACTCCAAAAAGTTAGAAAATACAAAGGAGCAGGTATGAAAGTTCGACCTTCGGTCAAAAAGATGTGCGATAAATGTAAGGTTATCAAGCGTAAAGGTGTGGTTCGAGTGATTTGCTCAACCCCTAAACATAAACAAAGACAAGGATAAAAGATGGCTAGAATTGCTGGTGTAGATTTGCCAAAAAAGAAGAGAGTGGAATATGCTCTTACTTATATTTATGGTATTGGGCTTAAAAGCTCAAGAGATATTCTTAAAGCCGTAAATATTTCTTTTGATAAGCGAGTTTTTGATCTCAGCGAAGATGAAGTTTCATCTATTGCAAAAAAGATTCAAGAAAGCTATATGGTTGAAGGTGATCTTAGGAAAAAAGTAACAATGGATATTAAGGCATTAATGGATTTGGGGAGCTATCGTGGTTTGCGCCATAGAAAAGGCTTGCCTGTTCGAGGACAAACGACAAAAAATAATGCTCGCACACGCAAGGGTAAGAAAAAAACTGTGGGTAGCAAGTAAGGAGTAAGTGGAATGGCAAAAAAAGGTGTAACCAAGAAAAAAAATGCAAAAAAGAATATTGCACGAGGCATAGTGTGCATTTCCGCATCGTTTAATAATACCAATGTAACCGTTACTGATGAAATGGGCAATGTGTTGTGTTGGGCGACTGCTGGTGGATTGGGATTTAAAGGAAGTAAAAAATCTACTCCTTATGCTGCCCAACAAGCTGTAGAAGCGGCAATGGAAAAGGCTAAAGAGCACGGTATTAAAGAAGTAGGTATCAAAGTGCAAGGACCAGGGAGCGGAAGAGAAACCGCAGTAAAAAGCGTAGGAGCAATCGAGGGCATTAAGGTGCTTTGGTTAAAGGATATTACACCATTGCCCCATAATGGTTGCAGACCACCAAAGAGAAGAAGAGTGTAAGGGAGTGATATATGGCACGATATAGAGGACCAGTTGAAAAATTAGAAAGGCGCTTTGGTGTATCTCTTGCACTAAAAGGCGAGAGGAGATTAGCGGGTAAAAGCGCACTTGATAAGCGACCTTATGGACCAGGACAGCACGGGCAAAAACGTGGCAAGATTTCAGAATATGGCTTGCAGTTGCGTGAAAAGCAAAAAGCGAAGATTATGTATGGTGTGAGTGAAAAGCAATTCCGCGCCCTTTTTAGAGAAGCAAATCGTCAAGAGGGCAATACAGGGGAGAATCTTGTGCGTATCATAGAGCAACGTTTGGATAATGTAGTGTATCGTATGGGATTTGCTACAACAAGAAGATTTGCAAGACAGCTTGTTACACACGGACATATTCTTGTTAATGGCAAACGCGTAGATATTCCCTCATATATTGTAAAACCCGGGCAAAAAATTGAATTGAAAGAAAAAAGCAAAAATAATCCTCAAGTATTACGCGCAATTGATTTGACTGCACAAACAGGCATTGTGCCTTGGGTTGATGTAGATAAGGAGAAGAAATTTGGCATCTTTACTCGCTTCCCGCAAAGAGAAGAGGTAGTAATACCTATTGAGGAAAGATTAATAGTCGAGCTTTATTCTAAGTAAAAATAAGGATTACGCAATGAATATGATTAAAATTGAACCTTATATTCCCACAGATATAAGTACTGAAGAAATTTCAGCCAATAGAATCAAAATTAGTGCCTACCCTTTTGAATCTGGCTATGCTATTACATTAGCTCACCCCATTCGTCGCTTACTCCTCTCAAGCTCTGTAGGATATGCACCTACTGCTTTAAAGATTCAAGGTGTTTCACACGAATTTGATTCTATTCGGGGCATCGTAGAAGATGTATCGCATTTTATTAGCAATCTCAAAAATATTCGTTTTTTCATTAAAGACAAAGAGCTTGATAGTGTGCAACTCCATTATGATTTAAAGGGTCCAATGGTGCTTAATGCAGGAGAGCTTGCTAATGATGCGGTAGGGGTTGTAAATACTGATGCTTATTTGGCGACAATTAATGAAAATGCGAGCATTAGTTTTTCTCTTATTGTGCAAAAAGGCATAGGATATGTGCCAAGCGAGAGTATTCGAGGTAAGATTGCAGAGGATTATATTCCTCTTGATGCGTATTTTACGCCTGTAAAAAAGGCAGTGTATGAGATTGAAAATGTGCTTGTAGAAGACAATCCAAATTATGAAAAAATCATTTTTGATATTGAGACAGATGGGCAGATTGAACCTCTTGCTGCTTTTAAGGAAGCTATTGCGGTAATGCACAAGCAAATGAGTATTTTTGGAGTGGATTTGAGCGCAGCTTCTAGCAACGCAAAAAATGTCGCTGAAAATTCCGGAGAGCTTAAAACCTTGATGATTAAGATTGATATGCTGAATTTGAGCGCACGTTGCTTTAATTGCCTCGATAGATCAGGATTAAAATATGTAGGTGAGCTTGTGATTATGAGTGAAAATGAGCTTAAAAATATTAAAAATATGGGTAAAAAATCCTATGATGAGATTGCAGAGAAACTAGAGGAGCTTGGCTACCCTGTGGGTGGAGAAATTGCCGAAGATGTTTTGCAGCTTCTTAATCGTAAATTAGCTCGTATCAAAAATAATTAGTGAGGGAGAAGCAAGATGAGACATAGACATGGTTATAGAAAATTGGGGCGCACTTGCGCTCATCGAAAGGCATTGCTTAAGAATCTAGCGATTGCTCTTATTGAGCATAATAAAATTGAAACAGGCGTGTTTAAGGCAAAAGAATTGCAAAGCTATATTGAAAAGCTTGTGAGTGTTGCTCGAAACGCTGATTTTAATACGCATCGCTATATTTTTGCCTATTTGCAGGATAAGAAAGCCACCAAGAAACTTATTACTGAAATAGCTCCTAAATATAATGGACGCAATGGCGGTTATACGAGGATTCAGCGCACACGTCTCCGCAGAGGTGATGCCTCACAAATGGCAATCATTGAGTTTGTGTAAAACCCCAAACCATTTTGTAGCAATATAAAATCTCCTAGATTCTATATTGCTTTTTTAATATAGCACCCTCCCTTTAATATAGACTTCATTAGCAAAAATTACTTGAATCACACTCTAAACTTTATATATGAAATGCTTTTTGGAATCTTAGAAATCTAAAAAAATAAGGAATCTTAAAACTTCAAAGACAAAAATGTGAAATAGAATCTAGATTCTAAAAAAAAGATTATTTTTGCAATAGGATTCAAAACTTTAATAATAAAAAATATGAAAAGTTTAAAAGATTCTAGAATCCTTTATTTTACATTTATTAGATTTTTCTATAAGGGGGAGGGGCTTAAATTTACAAGTATGGATTGGTGCTTTGCACAAATGCGAAGTCGCGCTCGGTGATATACACCTCGCCCCCTACGACGCCTTTAAGGTTTGCCTCTCACGCGATTTTATTTGTATTGCAATAAAGATATACTTTATTGCTGAATCTACGCATAGTTTGCAAAAGATTCTAAAATCTCGCCCATTTTGTTATAACATTTAAAAATCTTAATTTGCTTCTTTTAAATTTCAACAATGCAAATTTATTTTATCGGCAAAAACTTCAAGGTGCAATGTTGCTTTAATAATCAAAAATTAGCGAGAGGAGGGGAGGGTGTGTGAGTCAATGGTTTTTATCAATGATTGTATTTCTTCGTTATACATTTCTTGGGTATAGATTCGCTCACGCATTTTAAATCCTGCCTCAATAATCGCAAAAAGTTCAGGCTTCGTGTATTTCCATCTCTGCAAAGTGCGTGTAGTGATACGCAAGATTCTCGCCTTATCCTGTTGCGTGTATTTCATACATTTTCCTCGTTTTTTATTTGCCTTAAAAATTGTGTGAATTAAATAAAACTTTATCTTTATTTCAAATTACGATAATATTTCATATATATATTTATTTTTAAGAAAATATGTCGTATTATGACGATACTTAATTTTAAATTGAAGGAGAAAGAATGGATTCAAATACCCTATTGATGAGTGTGCAAGATAAATTGCCCAAAGATAGTTTCGAGCTGCAAGGATTTAAGGAACGACTTGATAGGCTTGATGAAAAAGCGCGTGATGAGTTTATGGCAAAAATTCCACTTTTGAAGCTCAAAAGTCCTTTATTGGTCTTTTGGGTAGGTAGTTTTTTGTTTGGGAATTTTGGTGTTGGTCGCTTTATGATTGGTGATATGGTTTTGGGTGGCGCGAGACTAGCAATTACACTTCTTGCGCTGATTTTTTCTGCTATTGCGCAAGAGGGTGGCTCATCGACTGCAAGTGTAATAGGTGGCTTATGTGTTTTGGTAATGTGGATTTGGTGGATTGCGGATTTATTTTTGGTAGGCAAAAAGCTAAGAAAAACAAATCTCAATACATTACTTTTGGCTTTGCCTCAATAAGAATGGGGGTGATTATGAATGATAAAGTAATGGTAATAGTTTCTACTTGGGGAGATAAATTACCAGAATCTGCGCCATTACTGCTGCAAGAGAGGCTTCAAAAACTCCCCGAAGACAAGCTCTCCCACCTTAGTCTTATTCAGCTTAAAGACCCTATTGTTGGACTTGTTCTTGGAGTATGTTTGGGCATTGTAGGAGCGGATAGATTCTATAAGGGAGATATAGTCTTGGGAGTAGTAAAGTTTCTTTTGTGTTGGCTTACCTTTGGAATCTGGGCAATAGTGGATTTGTTTTTGGTATGGAAAGGCATTAAACAGGATAATCTTAATAAGATTTCTCATCAGCTTATGATGTTTGGTGTGTAAAAAAGAGAAAGGATAAAAAATGCGCAAAATAATTATTTTGGTAGGAAGTGTAGTGCTAATAGGTTTATTGAGTGGTTGCGGAAATAATTTTAAATGCGACAATAAGGATTATGCAGAGCAGGCTTTGAATATTTTACTATTTGGAGATGCAAAGGGGAGTAATGATAAAAAAATTACATTAAAAAGTTTGGGTTTTGATGTGAGCGAGATTACGTTAATGGAGCTTGATAAAGATAAAAATTCAAGTATTTGTAAGGCAAACATCATCAATAAGAATGCCGAAAAAGCCATAGCACTTTTTAAAGAATCCCGCAAAAGTGGGGAAAAGCCACATTTTGATGAAACAACGGAAGCACTCGCTAACTTAGGCTTTTCTAGTAAGGGAGTAGATGGAATGCTTGGCGGAGTGATAGGTGGAGAACTTTTAAAAAATCTTAATATTCCTAAAGAAGAGATGACGCAAGAGACTTTAGTAGAGCTTTTAGGCGTGGGGTTTGTCGCATTGAAATTACACGCGCACGGCTTGGCATATAGGACTTATGATAATGGTAATGGCGATTTGATGATAGAAGCTGATTTTGCCAAATAGGAATGCTTATTTTACTTGTATGCCTCAAATAATCATTTTTGACTTTTATAGATTTTGCTTTGAGTAGATTCTATTTTGCGATATAGCGACAATAAGAATCTACAAAGAATCCCCAAAATGCCATAAAGAGCTTATGGGGGAGATTCATAAAATCATTTTTTGGAATAAAGATTGCAATCAAAAAGTATGCAAAAATGAGAAACTATAAGTCTAATATCATTCATATTGTGCTATGATATGCTATTCTTATGGGCTTAAAGGCGGGTTAATGCAAGAAGGTATATGGGCATTGCTTAATGAGAAAGAAAGAGCGATTTTAAATGAATGTAATGAAATTATGCTTGATTTCACATCGCTTCATACAGAGTCGATTGTATTTGTGAATCCTCATTGTGTTGTGATAGGTTATGGAGAGCTTACCGATGATTTTTTAGCTTTGTGTATTCAAAAAGAGCATAGGTTAAAGCTTGAAATGGCTCATCTCCTCCCCCAAGATTTTATTTCTCTTCGCGGACATTTGGGTGATTTCACCCTGACTTTCAAAAATACTCAAGGCAATGCAGAATCTCTTAAAACCTCGCAAGTTGTCTCTTTTGCGCCCTTAGAGCATCTCTCTAACTATAAAGGTGTGCATACGCCAGATATGTATGAAAGCGCAGATTCTATGCTCGAAGCCTTGCTTTCTTTGTGTGGAGAGCATACTTATAGCCACCACATTATACTCAATCCGCAATACTGCCAATACCAAGGAAGGCGTCCATTGAGCAATGGCGAGTGTGTATGTGGGCATTGTGTGGATATTTGCCCTACAATGGGCATAAGTAGCAATGCTAAGAGCACACTTTTAGAGCTATCTGCCATTGATTGTATTGCCTGTGGTAAATGTGTGAGCGTATGCCCCACAGGTAGCCTAGAGCGTGAGGGAGATGGCTTTATTTCTTTTACTGAAAGAGCAAGGCTTTATAAGGGATTCATTCCGCTTATTGTAGCTCAAAAAGACATTGAAAAAATAGATTTTGTAAATGATTTTCAACAGCTTAGAAAACACAATCCTTTGATTTTGCCCTTTATCTTGCAAGGGCCAAATATGCTTAATATCACCTATTTGCTTAGCCTTTTACAAGAATGTAGCGCACCTATTATACTTTATAGTCCATTAGGCGAGCATATATTTAAGGACATAGAATCTTTAAATACCATTTATGAGCGCATTTTTGCCAAAGTTGCTATTTATGATTTTGCAACCTTGCAAGCTCCAAATACATTGCAGCCCATTGCACATACACATTATATTTACACACCCACTGAAAATGAGAGTAGCAAGAATATTTTTTCCGAACGCTTACATTTTTGGGTAAAGCAAGAATCCTATGGCGAGGTAGCTCTTCGTAATTGTGCAACGCTTAAGATAGATTCCAAACATTGCACTTTGTGTTTAAGTTGCGTTGAGGCGTGTAATACTAATGCGCTTATGAATAATAATGCCTCTTTTGAGCTTTTATACAAGCCCTCTCTTTGCACAGATTGCGGGTATTGTGTGGCAAGTTGTGCAGAAAATGTGCTTCATCTGCAATCACATACTTTTAATCTTGCAGCCCAAAGCTTTGAATATAATGTCATTGCAAGTGATGAGCCTTTTAGATGTGTGGAGTGCAATAAGATTTTTGCGACACAAAAAAGCATTGAAAAAATTAAGCAGATTCTTGCTCCTGCATTTTCTGCCGATAGTTCTAAACTACGAAGTTTGGAGTGCTGTGCGGATTGTAAAGTAAAAGTGATGTTTGGAGGAGTGTAGGTGCAAAATACAACAAGTCATACTTTAGAATCTATTGCCAATGCAAGGGCATTGTATTATGATTTTTTTGCAGGGCTATTTTTGTATGAATTGCTATGTGAGCGTGAAAATGTGCTTTTAAACCAAATTGTAATTTTAAAAGAGCAAGTATTAGATGAACGCGATAGCGCACATTTTGATTTTTTAGAAAAAGAGATTCAAACAAATGGTTTGCAACATATTATTGATGAATATACGCAAACTTTTATTTTGCCTTTTAGCGTGCCAAAAGACGATGAGATAGCTCCCAAACGCAGAGGAAAAGGTGAAGTTTTTTATCATAATCCTCAAGTGATGCTCTATCTCTCGCATTATTTGGAGGGATGCCTTAATGGCAAAGCCTTGCTTGCCGTGCGCACACTTCTAAAACAAAGCACTTTTAGGCTTAATACTCAAAGCTTCAAAGAAAGCGAGGAGCATTTGGGCTTTTTGCTTTTATTGATGCGCTATCTTATATGTTCAGAGGATAGCGGAGATAGAATCCTTAGTATGCAATTTTTGAGAGAATTTGTAATACCATTGGGGGATTTTGTAGTGGAAGCATTGCTCAAAAGGGAGGGATTAGTGTATTATACACATATTGCTTCACTTTTGCAGAGTTTTTTAAATGTAGAACGCGGATTATAGATAAATCGATTTTGGCTTTTTGTTGAATCTAAAAAGTCAAAATGGGTTTATCCCAAAGCAAAAACAAAAGGAGGCTGTATGTCTAAAACACAAGAAGACAATCAATCTCGCCGTCAGTTTTTAAAGACTGCTGGGGTTGGTGGTGTTGTGGTTGCTATAGGCTCCCTTAGTTTGAATAGCTGTTCTGGAGAACACACACAAAAAGAAGTCATTAAGGGCAAGAGCAAAAAGCAAGAGATTTTGTATCGTGATGATACGCAGTATTGGCAAACTTATTTTTCTGTTGCCAAATAATACACATAAGGAGCAAAAATGAGCGAAATAGCAAAAAGACGCAACCAAAGACGCTCATTCCTTAAGCTTTCTGCATTGGCTTCTATGGCTGGTGTGAGTGGTGCTTTTGGAGATGATGGGCAAAGTGTTGTGAAAAAGGCAAGTGAGCAAGAGCTTAAAGAAAGATATCCACAATCAAAAAAGATTAAAACCATTTGCACCCATTGTTCGGTAGGTTGTGGAATCATCGCTGAAGTTGTCGATGGTGTGTGGGTGCGTCAAGAAGTCGCCCAAGACCACCCTATTTCACAAGGTGGGCATTGCTGTAAGGGAGCTGACCTCATTGACAGGGCAAGGAGTGAGACACGTTTGCGTTATCCTCTTGCTAAGGAGGGTGGCAAATGGGTGCGCTATAAATATGATGAAATGATGGATAAAATCGCATCAAAGCTCAAGCAAATCCGTGAAGAAAGCGGTCCTGATGCAGTAATGTTCTTAGGGAGTGCGAAATGCTCTAATGAGCAAAGTTACTATATTCGTAAGTTTGCAGCATTTTTTGGGACAAATAATATCGATCACTGCGCTCGTGTTTGACATTCACCAACAGTCGCCGGTGTGGCGAATACATTTGGATATGGTGGTATGACAAACCATTTAGGTGATATGATGTTTTCAAAATACATCTTAGTCATTGGGGCAAATCCCGCAGTGAATCACCCTGTTTCGATGGTGCATATTTTGCGTGCTAAAGAAAAAGGCGCCAAACTTGTGTGTGTCGATCCGCGATTTACAAAAACCGCTGCAAAATGTGATGAATTCCATAGAATCCGCAGTGGGACAGATATTGCCTTTGCGTATGGATTGCTTCATCATATTATTGCCAAAAAGCTTTATGATGAACAATATCTTAAAGAGCGGGTTGATGGCTATGAAAAGATTATGGAAGAAGCCAAAAAATTCCCGCCAGAAGTGGCTGCAGATGTATGTGGGATTCCTGCAGATGCGATTCGCCATATTGCCGAAGAAATGGCAGCAGCAAAACCTGCAAGTTTAATATGGAATCAAGGGCTTACCCAGCACACAGTGGGCACAAGCAATACGCGCATTATGCCGATTTTGCAAATGTTTTTGGGTAATATTGGTAAAAATGGCGGAGGTGTGAATATCTTAAGAGGACACGATAATGTGCAAGGAGCGAGTGATATGAATAATCTCGCAGATTCCTTACCCGGCTACTATGGACTTGGCGAACCTGCTTGGAGGCATTTCTGTAAGCATTGGGGCGTAGAGTATGAATATATGCTTTCACGTTTTAAAGACAAGGAAATGATGGAAAAAATCGGCTTTGCGCATTCTACTTGGAAATTTGGCGTGCTTGATGACGAAAATGCAGCAAATAATGGAGGCACAAAACTTCGTGCTTTGATTGTGATTGGCTCGGGTATGACAACCGTTTCCTTGCTTGATTTGCAACGTAAAGCAATGGATAGCCTTGATTTGGTTGTTTTTGTCGATCCTTATGTCAATGATTTGGCTATTTATAGTGATAGGAGTGATAGTATTTTTATGCTTCCAGCCGCTTCTCAAATGGAAACAAGTGGCAGCGTGGCAGCAACAAATCGTAGCTATCAATGGCGAAGTAAAGTAATGGAGCCACTCTTTGAATGTCGTCCTGATGAGGAATTTCTTTTTGGCTTGGCTGAAAGATTAGGATTCCTTAAAGAGTATCAATGGCGATTGTATGACATAGCAAAATCTAAGGGACGTGAAGAATTCATTTGGCCTGATGATGCAACAATCGAGCTTACTCAAAGCATTCGTAGTATTGGTTTGCAGGGAATGAGTCCAGAGAGATTGAAAGCTCATCAAGAGAATTGGCATTTGTTTGATAAAGTAACGCTTGAGGGGACAGGGGCGCTAAAAGGGGATTATTATGGTTTGCCTTGGCCTTGTTGGAGTGATAAGCACCCGGGAACACCTGTGATGTATAATGATGAGATTCCCGTTATGCGTGGAGGAATGGGATTTAGAGTGAATTGGGGTGTTACAAATCCTGATGGACAGAGTATGCTTAGCCCAAGAAGTCTGCCAAATGCGAAATATATCGGCGGACACGCTCCAATAACAGCAGCAAATGCAGAATCTTTGGGTATTCAGCTCACAGAGAGCCAAAAGCAGGCTGTTGAGGGCTTTACCTTTGCGCTTGGAATCGGCAATAATATTTTGGTGGAAAAAGCACTTGAAGCAGGACTTTGCCCTTATGGAAATGGTAAGGCAAGGGCAAATGTGTGGAATTGGTATGATAAGATTCCACTCCATAGAGAGCCTTTGCATTCTGTGCGTGGGGATTTGGTTGATAAATATCCAAATTTCCCAGATAAGCCAAATCATTTCCGTGCTAATATCAAATACCGCAGTCGTCAAAAAGAGCTTGGCGAAAATAAAAATTGGGTTGATGAATTCCCTATTAATATGCTTTCAGGGCGACTTGTGGCACATATGGGGACAGGTGCAGAGACAAGAAGCGCAAAATACCTAGCAGAGGTTGAGGGCGAAATGTTTGTGGAGATTCACCCTGATAAAGCCGCAGAGCTTCATATCAAAAATGGCGATATGGTGTGGGTGTATGGCACGATGAATACGAAGATTCTTGTTCCGGCTAAACTTTCAACACGCGTAGATTACAACAGCATTTGGTTGCCACAAAACTTTTCAGGTATGGATCAAGGAGTTTCAAGGCTTGAGCAATATCCAGAGGGGACAAAACCTTATGTGATTGGAGAATCGGCAAATATGATTTCAAGTTATGGGTTTGATTATAACTCTGCTTGTCCAGAAACAAAATGTGGCTTATGTCGCATTGAAAAAGCATAAGGAGTGAGAGATGAGGGCTGCAGTTCCTACAAATCTTGAGCATTTTTCAAGAATCAAATTCTATTGCGATACTAATCGTTGCATCGAATGCCACGGCTGTGATGTCGCGTGTAAAGAGGCTCATCATTTGCCTGTGGGAGTAAATCGCCGAAGGGTTGTTATTTTAAATGAGGGGCAAGTGGGCAAGGAAAGCGCTGTTTCTATCGCGTGTATGCACTGCTCTGATGCGCCTTGCGCGCAAGTGTGCCCGGTGGATTGTTTCTATATCCGCGCTGATGGTATTGTTTTGCACGATAAGAAAACTTGTATAGGTTGTGGCTATTGTTTGTATGCTTGTCCATTTGGTGCGCCACAATTCCCCAAAAATGGTGTTTTTGGTTCTCGCGGAGCAATGGATAAATGCACATTTTGTGCAGGCGGACCTGAAGAGACAAATAGCGAGGAAGAATATCATCTTTATGGGCAAAATAGAATTGCCGAAGGTAAAGTGCCAATGTGCGCGAGTATGTGCTCAACCAAAGCATTATTAGCAGGCAGCAGTGAGGAAGTCTCAAAAATCATCACACATCGTGCGCAAACAAGGGGTGAAAATATCCCTAATGCTGTGCCAAATGTGTGGAAGACAGCCTATGATGATTAGGAGGATTCTATGATGCAAATATTTTTTAGAATCCTTGCACTTATGCTTTTTGGAGCAAGTCTTGCTTTTGGTGCAAATCCAAGTGTGCCTCAAGAGGGAGGTAAGCAGTATGCTGAAGTCATAGAGGGCAATAATACGCTTTTTACGCCTCAAGATAAGGCAAATCCTAAGCTCTATGGCGGTCCAGAAGTTGCAGCGATTAAAACTTGGGGTATCAATTCGCCGCATTCTTTGGGTTTAGGCGAGATTTTTACACTTTTGCAAGGACATTATTTTGCGCTCATTTTCTTGCTTATTGTAATTTTTGTGCCTATGGCATTTTATGGGCATTATAAAATTATAGGCAAGAGGCATTATTCGCATAATAACTTCCTGCTCGTTTTTAGTAAATATAATATTATTGTGCATTGGTGTGCAGCTGTGCCTTTTGTGATGCTGTGCTTAAGCGGGCTTATGATGGTTTTTGGTGATAAGCTTGGTGGCGGTGCTCTTGTGCGTTTTGCGCGTGATTTACACGGCATTGCAACACTCTTTTTTGCTGTATTTGGCACATTAATGTTTTTGATGTGGGTAAAAGATTGCCTTTTTAAATCCTATGATGTGAAATGGATGATGATGCTTGGGGGCTACCTTGATAAAGTTAATCGTGAGATTCCAGCCCATAAGTTCAATGCAGGGCAAAAGATGTGGTTTTGGGTAGCCACACTTGGTGGAGCGGTAATGGTATGTAGTGGCGCAATAATGTTTTTCCAATGTGTGGGTATTGATGCTTTGCGTGCTATGGCGATTGTGCATAATTTTGTAGGATTTTTAATCATTGCGCTTTTGATTACGCATATTTATATGGCAGTTTTTGCAATCGAGGGAGCAATAGAATCCATTCTCAATGGTAAAATGGGCGAAGAGGAAGTCTCTATGCTCCATAGCTTATATTACCAAGATTTGAAGGCTGAAGGTAAATTAGATGCTATGCGCCTTAATCATTGATTTTTAGAGGTAAAATGGGCGAATTTGTGCATAAAATGCGTATGGTAAAAGTGCATAAAGACGCTCCAATAAAGACACTTCAAGATGATATTATTGAGGAGCAACGTATAGCCTTTTATCTTAATGGCTCTAAACTCCTTTCAGTGATGAGCTTACCTTATGCACAAGATGCGCATTTTGTAGGCTTTTTGATGAATGAGGGGGTGCTAGAGAGCGTTGATGATATTATCTCCCTTGATATTGCCCAAGATGGCTTAAGTGTGTATATGCAAGCTCATATTAGAGAAGATAAACTCTCTCATCTCCATAAAGAAAAAACGCTTACTACGGGTTGTTGTGTAGGGGTGAGTGCGAATTTTGATGGCGAAATTACACAAAAATTTGTTACTTCCTCTCTTAGGATTCACTCCCGAGATATTTTTGCCCTCCTTGATGAGTTTAATATCCCAAGTGCGCTGTTTATGCAAACAGGCTGTGTGCATAAAGCAATGCTTGTGTGCAGTGATACATTTGTGAGCGAAGATGTGGGGCGACATAATGCCATTGATAAGGTTATTGGTCAAGCAAGGCTTAAAAGGGCGGATATGAGCGAAGCAATCCTTATTGTGAGCGGGAGGCTTTCTATGGAGATGGTTATTAAAGCTGCAATGAGTGATATACCTCTTGTGATTTCGCGTTCAGCCACCACGCATTTAGGTATTCATTCTGCGCAGATTCTAGGTGTTACACTTGTGGCTTTTGCACGAAATGATGGCTTTAATATTTATACTCACCCTTCGCGTATTATTCATTGATTTTTTGTTTTAATCATTTAATAGTTGCATATGCAACATTTACAAAAATGAGTTAGAATCTTGCCCCAAAATGTTGATTTATTATCGATTAGGAGTATAGCTTATGAAAAGAATAGTCCTTATACTAGGATTTTTCTCTCTTTTGAATGCACAAGAAGATTCCTTACAACAATCTTCTAGCTCTTCAGCGCAAGATTCTGTGCAACAAGAACAATACATTCAAATACAAGAAACAGAGGCGCAATCTGAACCTGAATCTGTGGGGAGGGTTTTTACGCTCACAGATTTAATTGAAGGGGCAAAGAAAAACTATAATCTTGAAGCTAAAGATTTGGCGATTTTGCAAGCTCAAGCAACAAGTAGAGCAGCATATGGCGAGTATTTACCTACAATCGATGGAGCATATCAATACCAAGATACTGACAATCCAAGTATGCGTATGAAAACCTATACAGGCAGCATTCAAGGTAAATGGGAGGTTTTTAGTGGCTTTAAAACCTACAACAAGGTGCGTGAGAAAGGCTCACTTTATCGCGCAAGTATTGAGGATAGAGAAAACACAAAAGATCAGCTTTTTTTGAGCGTGATTGAGCAGTATTATAGCTATTTTACTAATCGCGCACATCTTGCAAGCCTTGATCAAAAGCGCATTCAATTACAATCAAATATCGAACGCGTAGAGAGACTTTATCGCTCTGGACTTACAACCATCGATGATGTCGAATCTTTGCGCGCGGAAATGTTAGCGACTGAACACGAGATAGCAAATATTAAAATGGAGATTGAAAAAAATAAGCTTATGCTTTCTCTTCTTGCAAATACAGAGGTGCAGGAGCTTGAGCGCAAAAAGATTAAAACTCCACTTTTTAAACTTGATAGCCGCCACGATTTAAATATGCTTAACTATCAGGCGATGAGTGCGAAGTTTCAGGCAAGACAAATTAATTATTTGCCTACTTTGAGCATCAGCGATACCTATGTCGCTAATAGTGATATTACTAAATCTGGAGCATTGACGCTTAAAGGGGATTTAACTGGAATGGGGGGACTTGCTAACATACTCCCTATGTTGCAAAGACAATTTCCACTCAATCAAAATCAAATTATGATTAATGCAACCATTCATCTTGATGCGCTTACAACTTATCGGCAGTATGAAGCCGCAAGACTTGGATATTTGCGCTCTCTCAAAGAGCTTGCTTATAAAAAAGAGGAACAAAAAAAAGATGAAAGAATGTATCGTAAAAGCCTTGAGATTGCCGTAGCAAAAATTAAAGCTTCTGAAGCAGCATTGCGCTCGGCAAATATTGCATTTGAAAATGTAGCAAAAAAATATGACGCACAGATTCTTAATTTTGTTGATTATCTCCAATCTCTCACAAAAAAGTTTGAGGCTGAATCAACCTTTAATCAAGCACTCAATGATTATGAGATGCAAAAGGCATATTACATTTATTATAGTGGGCAAGATTTGCAAGAACATATCGAGCAATAGCACAAAGGAGGAAAGATGAAAAGATTGATATTCGCAAGTGCGTTAATGTGGAGCTGTCTATGGGGCGAAGATGTATATGCGATATTCAATGCAGAGGCGATTAAGGACGCTAATCTCACTCTTGCTACAAGTGGGATAGTATCAGATATTTTTGTTGATGTGGATTCTGAAGTCAAAAAAGGCGATTTGCTTCTTACGCTTTTTAATCAAGATATAGAATCTCAAGTGCGCTCCACAGAGCAGCAATATATCTTTGCTAAAAAGCAATGGGAACGTTATCAGCGCTCCGGCGGGGCAGTGGATAGAAATACGCTTGATAGGTATCATTCAGAGTATAAAAAGCTTGAAGCTGATTATAGCTATCAAAAGGCGATGTTGAGTAAAACACAGCTACAAGCACCTTTTGATGGTATTATTGCCTCTAAGGATATAGAACTTGGTGATGGGGTAAATGCTAATAACACAAGCTTATTTAGAATGATTAGCAAAGATGTAAAGCTTGTGCTCGAGTTTGATTTTAAATATGCAAATAAAGTGAAAGTAGGCGATGTTTTTGAATTTCGTATTGATGGACATAAGGAAAATTTTACGACTAAAATTAGCAAAATTTATCCAACTGCAAGTACAAGCACACGCAAAGTAAAGGCTGAAGCGCCTGTGCAAGGGGTAATAGTGGGCACATTTGGTGATGGCTATATAAGGACAAAATAATGTATAAGTTTGCTATCACTCGCCCAATATCAACACTAATGTTTGCTTTTGCAATCTTGTTTTTTGGATTTTTGGGCGTATTAAAAATGCCAACTTCGCTTTTTCCTGATATTGATTTTCCTGTGGTGGTGGTAATCACAAGCTATCCGGGAGCAAGTGCGGAGATTGTAGAAACAAAAGTAACTGATAAAATTGAAGAAGCAGTTATGGGGATTGATGGCATTAAAAAGGTAACTTCAAGTTCAGCTCGTAATGCAAGTGTAGTGGTAGTGCAATTTGAGCTTGAAAAACCCCTTGATGTTGCTGTGAATGATGTGCGTGATAAAGTGGGTTCGGTGCAGCTTGATTCTGGTATCAAAACACCAAGTATTAATAAATTTGATAGCTCTTCAGCCCCTATTATTTCTCTTTTTCTCACAAGTGATAATGTGCCTATATCTGAAATGATGAGACACGCAAAAGACAATGTTAAGCCATTATTGCAAAAAATCTCCGGCGTGGGTGGCGTGGAGATGAGGGGGCATAGAGAGCGGCAGATTCGTATCTTTGCAAGTCCTACGATGCTCAATAAATATGGCTTAACCTATACAGATATAGCCAATAAAATTGGACTAGAAAATCTTGAGGTTGATGGCGGACGCCTCATTGGCAAACTCCAAGAGTGGTCAGTTACCACAGATGCACAAAGTACAGATTTAAGCGATGTGGGTAATATACGCGTAGCAGAGGGGATTCGGCTTGAAGATATTGCCACAATTGAAGATGGCATTGAAGAAAATAAGACTTTTGCTTCACTTAATAGAACGCCCGGCGTGATTTTTGAAGTGCAAAAGATTTCTGGTGCAAATGATATTGCAATTGCTAATGCAGTAATGGCAGTATTACCGCAGATTGAAGCAATTAGCCCCGGATATGATATTAGACCTTTTAAGGATACAACACAGAATGTGCGCAAGGCGATTTCATCGGTAGAATTTGATGTGCTTCTTGGTGTATTTTTGGCAGTTTTTGTAGTTTTTGCTTTTTTAAGAAGTGCGACTATTACTCTCGTATCAGCCGTAAGTATTCCTATCTCAATTTTTGGCACCTTTGCGTTAATGAATTTCTTTGGATTCTCTTTAAATATGCTCACGCTTCTCGCGGTGGCTCTTGCCATTGGGATTATTATTGATGATGCGATTGTGGTGATTGAAAATATCCATAAAAAGCTTGAACACGGAATGCGTAAGCGTGAGGCGGCTTATGAAGGGGTGCGTGAGATAGGTTTTGCGCTTATTGCGATTTCAGCTATGCTTTTATCGGTATTTATTCCTGTGGGAAGTATGAGCGGGATTGTAGGACGATTTTTCCAAAGCTTTGGGATAACAGTAGCTGCGGCGATTGGTATTTCATATATTGTTGTTATTAGCATTATCCCAATGATTTCTTCAATCGTGGTTAATCCCCAGCACTCTAAGTTTTATCATCGCACAGAGCCATTTTTTAAGAGGCTTGATGCGTATTATGTCAAAACTTTAGCCTTTGTATTGCGCAATCGAACAAAGGTGATTGTTGGTATAGTGGGGGTATTTTTTCTCTCTCTTACGCTTTTAGCAAAGCTTGGTATGGAGTTTATTATCCCTGATGATAAGAGTGAATTTCAGGTTTTTATGGAGACTACACCGGGCATTAGTATGGAATCTATGAAAGCAAAAACTGCAAAGCTCCAAGATATTGTAATGGCTGATGAGAATGTTGAATTTACCTCGCTACAAATTGGTTATGATACACAAAAAAATATTTTTAAAGCCCAAATTTATGCGCGTCTAAAACCCATTAAAGAGCGCAAACTTTCTCAATTTGAGATTATGGCGCAAGTGGGCGATAGGCTTAAAAGTAGTGAAGTGGGTAAGGATTTTGTGCTTTCTCTCTCTGAAGTATCAGATTTTGGCGGAGGGGATAACTCTCCCTATCAGGTTGCACTGCTTGCTCCAAGCGATGAGGTGCTCAAAAAGACTAAAGATAATTTGATACATTTGCTTAATAATGACCCAAAGCTTGCAGGAAAGGTTGATAATATCCACCTCAATGCTTCTGATGATTTGCCCGAATATCGTTTGAAAGTGTTAAAACAAAATGCAAGTCGCTATGGTGTGAGTGCGCAAGAGATTGGGAATGTCGTGCGTGGGGCATTCTCTGGTGAAGCGGCGATTGGGTATTATAAGGAACGTGGCAAGGAATATGACATTACTATTCGTGTGCCTGATAATGACAGAATTTCTCTTAATGATATTAAAAAGTTGCAAGTGCGAAATGGAAATGGGGATTTGATGTTTGTCGAGGGACTTGTAGATATAGAATCTACCACTGCACCTTCGGTGATTACGCGTTTTGATAGGCAACGTTCCCTCACCGTGTATGCTCATCCTATCAAGCATTCTGGCATTTCTCTTGGCGATATGATGAGCGTAACGGCACAAAAACAAAATGAGTGGCTTGAGCCGGGTGCAACCTTTAGGCTTCAAGGCGAAGCTGAAAATGCGCAAGAGATGATGATTTCTTTTCTTGTGGCTGTTTTAACAGCGATTGTGCTTATTTATTTGATTCTTGCTGCTCTTTATGAGAGCTTCTTGCAGCCTGTTGTGATTATGATGACTTTACCTTTTAGTTTCTCTGGAGCATTTATTGCACTTTTTGTTGTGCAGCAACCCTTTAGTATGTTTTCATTAATGGGGCTTATGATTCTTATGGGATTGGTGGGGAAAAATGCTACCTTACTCATTGATGTGGCAAATGAAAAACGCAAAGAGGGGTATAGCACGGATGAGGCTCTTATTCTTGCAGGAGAATCACGTCTGCGTCCAATTCTTATGACAACTATTGCTATGGTATTTGGTATGATACCCCTTGCTATTTCTTCTGGCTCTGGCGCAGGTATGAAATCGCCTATGGGGATTTGTATTATTGGTGGGCTACTTTTTTCGATGTTTTTAAGTTTGCTTATTGTTCCTGCTATTTATCGACTTATTGCACCCATAGATGATTGGTTGCAAAAATTCTATAAACCCAAAGCAGAGGATAAGTTTTAACGATTTGATTTATGCTAACAAAATACGCTCAAAACGCGTTATAATCTCTCAATTAAAAACTTGGAGAGAGATTGAGAAAGATTATAATGTGTCTAGGCATATCTTGCGCGTGTCTTTTGGCAAATGAAATAGCCGATATGATAGCCCAAGAGTGCATAAAGCGATACTATCCGCAAGTGGTAAGTATAAGCGATAATCAAGTATTGCTTGAAAATGGGACTAGCTTTATATGGGACGATGGGCGAGAGAAAAGCTATGAAGAGATGCTTTTAGAGCCTGATATGAATGATGCTTTCACTTATCCTTATATTTTTATTGGCAAAGTCCTTAATCCCAACGAAGATACATCGCGGGTACGACATTTGGGATTTTATAAAGCAATTTATGGGCATACAAAGGAGGAAGTGCATACACATCTTATAAAACTCCCTTGGTTTAAGCAACGTTTTCGTAAAAGCTTTATCTTGGTAACTACTAGAAATGGCGTAGATAAAGCATTTGAGCGCGTAATGCAAAGACTCCAAGATCTTCCCCAAGCCTACTATCAATTTTTAAGCGATCAAGATGCGTTCTATTGGCGTAATATTGCAGATTCTCCAAATCTTAGCCCCCATAGCCTTGGTATAGCCCTTGATATTAATACACAATTTTCGCAATATTGGCTTTGGGATATTAAAGAGCGCGAGTATAATTATGAAAATCAAATCCCCCTAGAGATTGTTCGTGCATTTGAGGAAGAGGGATTTATATGGGGCGGGCGGTGGTGGCATTATGATACAATGCATTTTGAATATCGCCCTGAAATTATTTGTTATGCAAAGAATATACAGCAATTTCAATAAAGCCTCATAAAAAGACAATTCCTTACAATGAGATTCTAGGGCAATGAAAATCTTTATCTTGCGGCAAGTTTTTGCACAAGATTCTTTAAAATTAAAGTTGCAAGTATTTTAGGTTTGACTTTGCAAAAGAGGCAAAATATAGGGCATTTATTTACAAATATGATTAGATTTATAAGTGTAGAATTAAGCAAGAAGCTTAGTTCTACGCAAAGCGCATAAAGAGATAGCTTACCCATACAAAAGCAACAAAAAGACAAGCAATAAGCTGTATTGCGCTTCCCATATCTTTAGCTTTTTTAGCAAGTGGGTGAATCTCAAGGCTTGTAAAGTCAATAGCGTTTTCAATTGCAGAGTTAATGAGCTCAACGATGATAGAAAGGACACAAGGGAGTATGAGTAGCACTAGCTCTTGCCAACTCTGCGCGATAAAACAAGCTATGATACTTAGAATAATGCCTATGCAAAATACTTGCCTAAAGCCCTCTTCGTCTTTCCACGCAGCTTTAATGCCATCAAGCGAGAAAAAGAAAGCATTATAAAGCCTTTTTATGCCTGTTTTGCCTTTTTTGTCGTTGCGTTGGTGCTCTGTATTATCCATTGTGCCTACCTGTGCGTTTATTTGGAGAGCGCTTCAAAAGTGAAATTTTCTGCAAGAAACAAGAAAGGATCTTGTGAAAATTCCCCAAGAGGGATAAATTCCTCTTGTTTGCCATCTTTAAGTTTAAAAGTAAAGCCAAACTCCTTATTCTGTCCAAGTATAAAAGATTGGGCAGCATTACTAAGGGACATAATCCCATCGCTATAAGCATCTCCCATTACAAGTCCCAAAGCAATTGTTATAATCATATTGACATTACTTGCATATTGTGTGAATCCCTCTTCGCTCGCGCTTCCACCTTGCTCCTTACTTTGTAGTTCATAATATTTATATATATCTTTGCTAAAACCATTTTCCTTGACTTTGAATAAAAGATTATTGAGTGCGTATTTATATTTATCTAAAGTAGAAAAATCTTCTTCTTCAACAAAGATATTGGAGTAAAAACTTTCAAGGATTTGTGCAATATTTTGTGTTTTGAAGTCCTCGTATTGATATATATCATCAACTTGCAAAGTGTAGGTTGCATTATCTGCATTGATTGCGCATTGGAGGCTTTCGGAGAGCTTGTCTTCATTGCGTTTAAGTAAAATATCGCATTTTGTTTTATGAGGGAGAAAGCGCGAAAAAAGCACAAGATTTTCTTTTTCTTGCTCATAATTAGCCTCATCAAGCTCAACTTCCATTTTAATCTCTTTGATATTAAACGATGCCCGAAGCGAAGATTCATCTACAGAATCAACATCAAAACCTACATTTTTAAAAATAAATTTTGTATATTCATCGCCTACTACGATTTTTGGACTATAACAGCTTACACTTGTGAATCCACTACAAGAAAAAGATTCCCAGCTAGAGATTAAATCACTCCCTTGAGTAAAGGATTCAAATTTTTCATTGAGGGTTTGTTGCAAATGTGCTTTAAGCTCTTTTGTTTTAAATGAGAGCATCACGCCTAAACCTATGGCAATAACTGCACCAAGAATTAAAACAGCGCCAATCAACTTTTTATTCATAATTATCTCCCTTAAGGTGTAATTGTGGGATTGTAGCATAATCACAATAAAAAAGCGAATAATGGGCGCTCATCTATTTTTACTAATAAGAAAAAAGTTTAAAGAAAAAATCCCCCAAAGGAGGCAGGGGGATTAAGAAGCATTATTTTGTGGTTGTTGCACTTGCAGAAATTTGATCAACCACACTAAAATTGTAAGGTCTAGTGTTTTTATCAAGGTCTAAAAGTTCTTGTGGTGCTTCACCATTTACTTCAGGGTCTTTGTAGTAACGTTCGCCTGCAGTGTGTCCATTCATATCAATCTTATACACAATTTCGCCGGGATTAAACTTCTGAATCTCATCAAATCCAAGATCTGAGGTTTTGAAATCCTTAATGCCATTTGCACTTGCAATTTCAACAAGTTTAGCTTGTCCCATTCTCGCCATTTCTACAGCTTGAAGGAGCATACGGCTTGCTTCGCGTGGATTATGGAATCCTGTTGAGTTTTCAGCACCCACGAAATCACCTCTCATTTGTCCCTTGCGGTGAAGCTCAAGTGGCTCTTGGAGCGCTTTAGAGATTTTTGCATCATCAGGCTGACCATCAGTTTGATATGTAGGGAGTTTGCCAAGCTCTGCACGCAATTTCTTAATATCAAAGATAAGGCTCACAGTTGCATATTCTGCACTTCTTAAATCGTATGCCACAGATTTTTGAATATCTGCGATTTGATTTTTAAGATATTCTTCTGGCTGTGTATGGCAAGTTTTACACGCAGAATTCACATCAAAGAGTGGTGAAGTAATATTGTGTTGTGTAATTTTCTTACCACCTGCACCCTTAATATAAGGCATATGGCAATCTGCACAGCTCACACCATTTGCTGCGTGAACACCACCGCTAAAAAGCTCGGTTTCAGGGTGCTGAATCTTAATCATAGGAGCCTTAGTCTCTTTATGTGTCCAGTCTTCTTTGAAGATTGGGCGCACTGCATCATAATGCGCATCAAACATTTCGATTCTAAATTTTTCACCTTTTTTCCAAGCACTCCAAGGGAATGTGAGGTTGATACCATCAACTTCAATTTCAGTCGCCTTATTGCCATCTCTCCAGTGCTCATACTCATCATAAGTCTTTTGTGTGCCGTTCCACCATTTTTTGCTTTCATCAGTAGCGATAGATTCGCCCATTACTTTGACTTTCTCGCCTGTAGGCTTAAAGTAGTATTCAACGTGGCATTGAGCGCACACAAGTGTTCGCATTTCTTTTCTATCTGCCTTGACGCCTTGTGTAGCATCTTTTTGGTAACCTCTATCAACAAGTGCATTAATAAGAGCAGGGCGCACGATTCTTAAACTCATATCATCAGGATTGTGGCAGTCTGCACAAGTTACACCCATTCTTTTGCCTCCGTGTGGTCCTCCGTGTTCTTCAGAGCCTTCTTGGATACCATTACGAGCAGGAACATTTTTAATCATTGTCCAATATTTTGTGCTATTAAATGCAACAAAATCGTTATTTGCTACATTTTTAATGAGCCAAGGAGTCCAACCGCTATGGCAGTTCATACACGCTGCAGGTTGTCCGCCAAATTTCGCAAATCCGTGTGCGTTAAGGAAGTCTTTATTATTTCGGGCTGTTTCCATTTGATCTACTTGTATCCAAAAGTGTCCTCTTTCTTCATTCGCATCAATGCTAAATGGATATCCTGCCCACAAAATTGTGAGTTGTGGATAGCGGATAAGTTTTGAATATGACAAGTTTCCACCAAAGTTTGTATATTTTGGCGCTTCAGTTTCCACCTTGAGATACATATCAAGGTATTCAGGGAAATTTTTACCCCAAAAATCAAAAGTTGGATTCTCATCAGTGAGCTCTACGAGCTGTTTTGAGACAACACCTGTATTTCCTGCTTGTTTTGATGAAATATCTGAATTGAGCCATAAAAGCCCAACAACAACGACAACAGCTACAACAATAAGTATGGGTAGCATTCCTCTATTTTTTTGCATTTCTTTCCTCCTTCAATCTTTACTTTTGGTTTAAAATCCTCTTTTGTGTCCTACACTCTCGTGGCAGGAAACGCAGTTTAAAGCGTCATTATGTCCGGGTATGGTTGTCGCATTGACTGCGTTTTGAGCATACTCAATATGGCAGCGCACACAATTATCCTGCACCATTTGTTTGCTTGATTTATTCGCGCTTAGATTCGTAGGCAAATCATCAAGCTTAAATGTAAAAGCATAAGCGTGTCCTACCCCGCTTTGTGCTTTTGCAATCCATTTTGAGACGAAATCGTGCGGCAAGTGGCAGTCATTACAAGTTGCTCTAGGCTGTCCTGCGGTTTTTTGGGAGTGAGGAGCACTAAGATAGTCGTTAAAAACCTCATTCATAATGTGGCAATTATTGCACGCTTCAGAGTCGTTGCTAAAATATGAGAATCCTTTGGCATTATAAAAGGTATAACACGCAAGGATTACAACAACGACAAGAAGAATGATAAAAACACTCGATATGAGAGAGGACGACTTTTTCTGTGTGCCTTGTCTCAATAAACCCTCCTTAATGTGTGTTGTCGAGCAGAATCTCTAAAGAAACGCTTGGCGGAATATTATTATTATTGCCATAAAAATGGTTTAACCTATCTCAAAATATTAAGGAGAAAAAGAAAAATGTTTTTACACACAAGTTTGCAAAGTCAGCTTTTTAAAACGCAAAATGTGCGCTTTGCTCTTACTCATCGCTTTGGTGGGGTAAGCAATGGAGCATTTGATGCGCTTAATCTTGGCTATTTAGTGGGTGATGAGCTAGAAAATGTAGCACATAATCATCAAAGCGTAACGATACGATTTTATGATGAATTTCATATTGCAGAGCATCGCAGAAAACCGCTTTATTATATGGAGCAGATTCATAGCACACAAAGCATTATTTTAAATGAAAACCTAGAATCCCATTTGGCTTTAGAGTCGTCTTTAAAAGGAGAAGATGCGATAGATAAGCCTCACTCGATTTGTCTTGGCAAAGCTGATGCAATCATTACGCAGCTTCCTTTGAGAATCTGCCTTGCTCTTGTGGCAGACTGCAATCCACTTTTGCTCTATGATACAAAAAATCGTGCAATGGCAGTCATACACGCGGGGCGCAAGGGCGTATTTTATGGTATATTGCCACATACTTTTATGCAAATGAATACCCTCTACGGCACACAGGCACAGGATTGTTTGCTCTATGTGGGGGCTTCTATTCGCTCGTGCTGCTATGAAGTAGGGCAAGAGGTATATAAGGAGCTTCTTGCACTTGGTTTTGGTGATAGGGCAATGAAAGGCAGCAAACTTGATATGCTCCATTGCATTTACGCACAATGTGAGAATCTAGGCATCAAAAAAGAGTGTATTGAGGTGAACCCTCATTGCTCTTGTTGTAACAATGAGCTTTATTCTTACCGAAGAGAGGGCGTTACGGGGAGATTTGGGCTTTTAGCTATGCTTGTGTGAATTGCTAGATTCTATTTAAAGATTCTACAAGATTTTGTAGGTGCTATTGATGCGATTATGCGAGCGTATAAATAGCCACCGCTGTGTGCCCAAAAGCATTTGGCGGAATCTTTATGCAATGTTTACCCAAAATCCCCGCTTTATTTGATAATGTTCTTTTATGTAAGTTGTTGGTTATGGTACGCCCAAGAGGATTTGAACCTCTGACCTACGGCTTAGAAGGCCGTTGCTCTATCCAGCTGAGCTATGAGCGCATTTAAAAAAATAAAGAATCAAAAGATTTACTTTAGGGTTGGTTGCGGGAGAGGGATTTGAACCCCCGACCTTTGGGTTATGAGCCCAATGAGCTACCGGACTGCTCTATCCCGCGATATGCTTAAAACTTGTATGCAACTTATAGAGAGCATTAGATGTAAGAAAGAACCTTAAAGACTTAAAGAAGTGGCTGGGGTAAAAGGATTCGAACCTCTGAATGCCTGGACCAAAACCAGGTGCCTTACCGCTTGGCGATACCCCAATAACCAAAAAAATTTAAAGATGTGATTATAGTGAGTTTGTGCGTGTTTGTCAAGGGAGGCAAATGTGTGAGGGAAATAAAGGCTTATTTGCTTAGAAGTTACTTGCATATTTTACAATGCACTTATTCCTACAAAGTGTGCCATAATTACTATGATTAAGGGTAGCTTAAGGAAAATACCATATAAAGGATAACTTATGAGTAAAGTCGTAGAAACTTTGAAGCAGATTCAGGCTGATGCGGCAGTGTTTTTTGTCAAAACACATAATTTTCACTGGAATGTAAAAGGATTAGATTTTCACGCTGTCCATAAAGCCACAGAGGAAATCTATGAAGAATTTGCAGATGTATTTGATGATGTAGCAGAGCGCATATTGCAACTTGGTGGTGTGCCTTATGTAACTTTAGCTGGAATGCTTAAGGTTGCAAAAATTAAAGAAGAGAGTAAAAGCGATTTTCGCTCAAAAGATGTTTTAAACGCTGTTTTAAAAGATTATGAGTATTTCATCAAACTCTTTGAAAAACTCTCAAATGAGGCAGACAAAGCAGGAGATAAGGTAAGTGCAGCGTATGCTGATGAGCAAATAGCGCATTTGCAAAAAGCTGTTTGGATGGTTAAGGCTCAACTTGCTTAATCTTTAACCTTGATGCTAGGGAATCCATACTTTTAGATTCTCTAGCTTTCTTCTTTAACTTCTTTTATCTTACCGCCTTTATGTTTATTTATTCTTTTTGTCATTGCTACAGAAAACTTGGCACTCTTAGGCTAGGGATTTCTAATTTATTTTATTTCTATATAATGGCGCGGTTTTAAGGGATTGCTAGATTCTATTTATTTTAAAAGGTTTGTAATGTATCAACAACGCGTAAAAGAAGCCATAGAGGCAATCAAAAAGGGTGAAATGATTATCATAATGGACGATGAGGATAGGGAGAATGAGGGC
Source organism: Helicobacter sp. (assembly GCF_022511165.1). Taxonomy (GTDB): domain Bacteria; phylum Campylobacterota; class Campylobacteria; order Campylobacterales; family Helicobacteraceae; genus Helicobacter_C. Next base: position 27,206 of record NZ_JAFLSB010000004.1, read on the forward strand.
GATTTGGTAATGGCTGGAATCTTCTCTAGCCCACAAAAAATCAATTTTATGGCGCAAGAAGCGCGTGGGCTTATCTGCGTCTCTATCACCCAAGATATTGCTAAAAAGCTTGATTTGCCCCCAATGGTGCAAAAAAATGACAGCAATCACGAGACAGCTTTTACGATTTCTATTGACGCAAAAGAGGCAAAAACAGGCATTTCAGCCTATGAGCGTGATTTGACAATTCGTCTAATGTGTGATAGTAATACAAAGCCGAGTGATTTTGTGCGCCCCGGACATATTTTTCCACTCATTGCTAAAGAGGGTGGGGTGCTTGTGCGCACAGGGCATACTGAAGCGAGCGTGGATATATGCAAGCTAGCCGGCGTGGCTCCTATTAGTGTGATTTGTGAGATTATGAAAAAAGATGGCACAATGGCGGGTCGGGGCGATAAGTTTTTGCTTGATTTTGCTAAGGCGCACGATATGAAGATTCTGTATGTGTCAGATATTATCCAATATCGTTTGAATTTTGAGAATCTTTTAAGCGAGCGTTCGCGTGAAAAAGCGGTGTTTATGGGGAAAAAGTGCGAGAAGATTACTTTTATCGACCATTTGGAACGTGAGCATACTGCTTTTAGCTTTACTGTCTCCTCCCAAAACAAACCGCTTGTTCGTTTTCATAATGTGCGTAGCGATGTGGAATTACTGCAAAATGCAGAGGAATGGAACGCGCTTTCTAGGAGCGTGGAATATTTAACACAAAAGGGTGGATATTTGATTGTTTTAAATACACAGGCTTTATCTGCTAGTGCGGCTAGGATTTGTGGTGATATGAAAGATTTTGGCATTGGTGCGCAGATTCTTAAAAGGCTAGGGGTTGAGGATTTTTCACTTCTTAGTTCCTGTGGAACAAATAGGGGCGAGTATAATGCCCTAAGTGGCTTTAATTTGCATCTGGTAGAGACAATTGAGGTTTAAATATATCAGTTTTTAAGCTAAAAATTCTTGTGTAGCATATAAAGTGAATCTTTGTGATGCAAGTGAAATTTAAAATATAAACTTAGCTTAGTGAATCTCGCATTGTGTATTGGCATATTCTTGCAAATGTGTGATGCCCTTTTTACCACAGACTCGGCATTGTGGATTACGTTTAAGTTTAATTTTGCGAAAATTCATCGTGAGGGCATCAAGGCTAAGGAGTTGATTATAGAGAGGTTCACCGATATGCGTGATGATTTTTAGCACTTCAGTGGCTTGAATGCTACCTAAGATTCCAGCGATACTCCCAAAGACACCAGCACTCGCGCAATTTGGCACACTCCCCTCACTTGGTGGGCTATCAAAAATACACGCATAGCACGCGCTTTGCTTTGGTTTGATACTCATACTTTGCCCACTAAAGCGCAAGATTCCTCCATAAGAATAAGGTTTATCAAGTAGCACACACGTATCATTAATCAAAAATTTTGTTGCAAAATTATCGCTTCCATCGACAATTACATCATAGGGTGCAAAAACCTCAAGCGCATTTTGGGTATTAAGCATAAAAGGGTAAGTTGTTACATCAATATGCGGATTGAGCGCAAGAAGTTTTGATTTGGCAGATTCTATCTTGGGTGTGCCTATTTCTACGGTAGTATGGAGAATCTGTCGCTGCAGATTGCTTAAATCCACATTGTCCTCATCGATAATACCTATATGTCCCACTCCTGCCGCGGCAAGATAGAGCGCCACAGGTGAGCCAAGTCCGCCTGCACCGACAATAAGCACACTTGATTCTAAAATCTTACCCTGTCCTTTGAATCCGCATTCTTTTAAACGAAAATGCCGCGCGTATCGGCGGAGTTGCTCATCGCTAAAATTGTATATCATTGATTGCCTTTAAGAATATCTAGGGCTTGTCCGCAGAGACTTTTCCACGCGCCATTATGTTTGATGAGATTGCATTGCTCAAAGGTTGCCTGTGCGTTTTTGCCCTGCGTTTTAAGGAGCGAACCCTTAAGATAAAGTGCCTTTTGCTTATCATCATCACTTATGTCTTTATTAAGAAGCATATCAAGTGTGCTAATCGCATCATCTGTGCGCTGTGTGCGAATATAGCTTTGCGCGAGGGCAAAATCCACATATGGAGAATCTGCCCTATCATTAATTACATCTTGCAAACGCAAAATATCTTTGGCATAAATCTCAATCCCCATTTCATCTTTTTGATTCTCTGCGTCTTTAAGGAGCGCAAGATTTACGCGAAGCATTTGGGGATTGTCTGCTTGAGTTTGTTTTAAGAAATCATAGGTTTGCAATGCGCCCTCTTTGTCATTAAGCTGTGTGAGGGCGTCAAAAAGCACGAATCCTACATCATAATACTGCGTCCTTTGCAGACTTCTAGCAAGCTCTAGCGCGTCTCTTCCTGCCCTAGCGGTGCTTTTGCTATCGCCAAGTTTGGAGAAATTAAGAGTATCGCGGTAGAGCCATTCGAGCTTTTGAGAGAGAGTTTGAGCGTTTGCCGCCATATCAAGCGATACTTTTGCTGCTTCTTTATTGAGTGCTAGAGCATAGAGGCAGTCAAAAAGAGGCATTTTTTCACTTTCACTTAAGCTCACATTTGGATATTCTAAGTAAATATCAGCCGCCCTCCTGCAGTCTTTATCATCAATGGCGAGATTAAGTAAGGCAGCATAGCTTTGCTCTATGAGCGGACTATTTTTGATATGTTCTTTAAGAGCAAGCACTTCTGTATATTTGCCCTCATCAAAAAGCGTTTGGGCTTTAAGCATAAAGGCTTTTTCTTGCTCGGGTGAATCTGCATAATGCTCGATAATATAGTCATAATTTTTGATTTTTTCATCCGCACTTTCGTTAGCAACAAGATCAAAAAGAAGCTTATCGTCCCTATCTTTGACTTCTTCTACTAAAGGGCGATCCCCAAATTCTTGTATAAAAATTTTATTGATTCTATGCGCATCTTGCACCTCATTAGCGGCTTGATACCATAAGCTTACATTATTGAGTAAATCTTCCTTATCCACATCATCGCCTACAAGATGCTCATAAAGGTATTCGCCAAGCTTTGCAGCAATAGGATAAAGCTCTTCTTCGGCAAGGAGTTTTAAAAATTCATAATTTTTCACAGGATATTTGGTAATATAGCTAGGATTGACTTTGAGCATTGTTTCAAGGAGTTTTTGTGCTTGGGCTTTGTCCTTGTTGATAAGATAAAATTTACTCCACTCAATAGCTATTGCACTTGCGCTATCCAAATCTTTTGCCTCTTGATAGGCTTGAGAAAAAAGCTTGGCTGCAGCATTTGCATCAGGTCCATCGTGAAAATACTTCGCAAGAGCCATTTTGGCAAGTGGCATATAAGATGATTGTGGATATTCACTAATGATGCGCTCAAGATAATATTTTGCTTCATCTGGAATCTTCATTTCGGCATAGGCATTGCCAAGGTAGTAGAGCACTTCGGGGATAGCTGCATCTGTGGGGTATTTTTTAATCCATTTTGTTCCCATATCAGCAATCATATCGCTATTTTCCACAGAATCAAAATGCTCTAATGCACGCAAACGAAAGAGGAGTAAGTCTTTTGCAAAAATCGTTTTAGGATAGGCAATGAGCGTTTCATCAATAAGTTTTACAGCTTCTATGTGGGCGTGATTATTCATTAGGGTTTTGATTTGGCTATATGTGGCAAAGTCCGCGCTTTCATCATAATGCAGGGGTCCTCTATTAATATCAAGATCATTAAAAAATAATTCATTATTGCGAATAATTTTGATAGGAAAATTAAGCCCACTTGGTTTATCTTGATGTGCATAGTCATTAAGAAAAGGAATCTCATCTTTATAGCCAATAATTTGCCACGATTGACTTTTGCGTGGCTGTTCTTTGGTGATAAGGGTGTGGGAGTTTTTTAAATCTTTTGGAGTTGCAAAAAGCTTCATTTTATGCTTTGGTTCGACATAAAAATAAAATCTCCCATCAACTACACGACTCCAAAAGCGAAAAAAGAGTGTTTGAGTAGGAGAGAAACTAGCAAGAGGCGTGCGATCAAGGGTGCAGACAATATATGTTACTTCATCTTGGGTATTACGATTTTCTACGCATTCTAATGCCTCGCTATGAGCGATATTGAGCACAGAAAAATGCTCTTTTGATTCCTTGCCATAGTTGATTGTTACATCAAGTCCATAGGCATAGAAAGGTAAAAGGCATATAAAAGCCACCACGAATTTTTGCACATATACTCCTAAGGTGGCTTAAAAGTAAAACTTAAAAACCACCACTTCCAATGTAAGTTGCAACAATATTAAGCAAATCTTGGACCATAAATATACAGCCTAAGCTCATAATGGCAGTAATAGCAAGAGCAAAGATGCTTGAAGTTTCAAGGGTAGTGTGATGAGGTGCGACTTTAGGCTCTTTTGCTAAGGCATAAATAACGACTTTGAGATAATAAAACGCGGCAAGTGTGCTATTAAATGCCATAATGAGTGCAAGGGCAATATAATCGACATTCAGCACACTTTGCATAAGATACATCTTGCCCCAAAATACGCTAAAAGGTGGAATGCCTCCAAGTGCAAGCATAAAGAGTGAGAGCAAAATAGCAAGAGATGGGTTTGTTTTTATCATACCACTAATTGCCTCAAGGCTGTGATGAGAATCCCCTCTTCCCTTGCAATCTATGCTTAACCATAAAATACCAAATGCGCCTAAATTGGCAAAAAGGAATAAAAACCAATACAAAAATACAATTGCAGGAGCATCGATAAGCACCGCGCCAAGCACAAAGCCAGAATGCGAGATAGAGCTATATGCAAGCATACGCTTAACATCTTTTTGCACAAGGGCAATAAGATTTGGTATTGTCATTGTGAGTATCACAAGCGCATAGAGTGTGTATTCTATAAATGGGTTATGAGAGTGGATAAAAACGCCAAAGATTCGAATAATCACTCCAAGTGCTGCAATCTTTGGCACAATAGCAATAAATGCTGCAACAAGCGCATTTGAACCTTCATATACATCAGGCACCCAAGTATGAAAAGGCACAGCGGAGATTTTAAAGCCCAATGCACAGAGAAAAAATACAAAACCTGCCAAAGCTAAAAGAGAGGGTTCATAAGAATACTCATACAAAAAATCTGCGATATGATAAATATCTATACTGCCTGTGGCTGCATATAAAAGCAATGCGCCAAAGGCATACAAAGCCGTAGCTAATGCACCCATTACAAAATACTTAATAGCTGCCTCAAAGGCTTGTGTTTTATTATGAAGTGCAATGAGTGTGTAAATGCTTAAAGAGGCGCATTCTAAGCCTAAAAGAATAAGAATGAGATTCTTGCTTGATACCATAAAGCCAAAACCAGCAATAGCAAACAAGATGAGTGCATAAAATTCTGCCCCTTGCGTTTCTTCTTTTGTATTTTTGTGCATCAAAAAGAGCAAAATCACAAAAGTAGAAATGAGGATAAGAATCTGCGCAAGAAGCGAAATGCCATCAACAAGCAGAAGATTAAAAAACCCAAATTGACGCGTAGGATTCCCCTCAAGGAGCAAAAAGCCAAGATTCAAAATCACAAAAAGTATGCTAATAGCGATGTAAAGTTCGCGTGATTTGGTTTTATTAAATATCCCCACACCGAGTAAGATAATGCCACCAAGCAGTGAAATACACATAGGAATAAGGAGCGTTACATTAAGCTGTGCAAATGAAAAATTCATAGATTCTGGCATATCAATCTCCTATGTTTGGGATAATAAGCACCCCTTCATCATCAAAATCATTAGGTATAGGCGCAAGAGGATAGATTGGATTTTCCGTCTCTATCTTATTATTCAAACCTTTTACCTCAATGATTTCGGCGAGTGTTTGGACGCTTGTGTTGATAGGATTAAGCAAAGGTTTAGGATATATACCAAAATAAATAATAATCGCCAAAATAGGCGCAAATACGATTTTTTCCCTTAAATTAAAATCTTTAAGAGTGCTATGTTGGGGGGATATTGTGCCTAAGAAAACCCTTTTAAATAAAACAAGCATATAAATTGCCCCAACAAAAAAGCTACTTCCGGCTAAAAATGCCATAATGGGGTTAATTTTGAAGAATCCATACAAACAAAGCACTTCGCCTACAAAGCCCATAGTAAGAGGTAGTCCAAGAGAACACATCATTACTATGCCAAAGGTGCTACTCAAGTTTGGCATACTATGAGCCAAGCCCTGAATCTGCGCTATTTGCTGGGTTTGTATCCGCTCATATATAGAGCCTACAAGAAAAAAGAGGGCAGCTACTACGAGTCCGTGTGATACCATAAAAAATACAGCTCCGCTTAATCCCTCTGCATTGAGTGAGAAAATACCTAGCACAATGATACCCATATGTGAGAGAGAGCCATAAGCAAGGAGCGTTTTAATGTCTTTTTGCACGAGGCTCAACATTGCGCCATAAATAACCATAAACACACAGATAATGCTAATGATAAGAGTGGCAAGGCTACTTGTTTCAGGGAAAAGTGGCAAGACAAAGCGCAAAAGCCCATAAGTCCCCATTTTGCTAACTACACCTGATAGAAGCGCAGAGCCGATAAAGGGGGCTTGTGTATAAGCATAAGGTTGCCACGAATGCAGTGGAAAAAGTGGAATCTTCACCGCCATACCGATAAAAAATGCAATAAAGAGCCATTTTTGGACTTGCGAGTCAAGGGAGATTTGATACCAATCAAGGAGATTAAAACTCCAAGCCCCGCTAATGAGCTTGTATTGATAGGCAAAATATAAAATACCCACAAGCATAATGATTGAGCCACTAAAGGTATAGATAAAGTATTTAATGGCAGCATAGATTCTTCTCTCTCCCCCGCATATACCGAGTATATATAGCACAGGTAAGAGTGAAAATTCCCAAAAAATGTAAAAAAGCATTACATCAAGTGCGCTAAATACGCCCATAATAATGCTTTCAAGGAATAAAATAGCAATGACTGTGGAGGTTTTGATGTATTTAAAGAGGGAGAGCGCAAGAAGCGTTACAAGTGCATTGAGCGCGATAAGAAAAAGCGATATGCCATCAATCCCCACAGAATAGCCCACACCATAAGAATGGATAATATCTGTGTGGCTATAAAACTGAATCCCCCCATAATTGACATTAAATTCACTCCATAAAAGCAATACAAAAAGTAGCTCAAGTGCAGCAACGATAATTGCAAATATGCGACTTTTTTCGCCCCTTAGCACATACAAAACTACTGCGGCAAATGCTGGGAAAAAGATAATAATATTTAAAAGATAATTCATAATTGCCTCCACATAAAATAACACACACACGCACAGAGTAAAATACATAAGCCTGCAATCATAAGTGTGAGCATACGCGCGAGTGAGCCATTTTGCACGCGTGAGAGTTTGCCACCTAGCGCTTTTGTATAGTGTGCGAGCGAATCCACAAAGCAATCAATACCGCCTAACTCTACCTTTTGCCAAAGGAAGTAGGCGCATTTTTGATAGGGTTTTATGAAAAGATTCTCATAAAGCTTAGGAATATAATAATGATTGCTTAGAATCTTATAGATAAAGGTATGTTCCCAAAAGCTTCCAAAGCCACCCTTGGCGTATTTTATGATACTAAAGAGGGCAGTGAGGCACACAAGCGTGAGTGTAGCACCAATAAGAAGTAGGTGCGTTTGTGAGGGCAATTCAGGGAGAGTATATGGCAAGTGCGCACTTAAGAAGTCTTCGAGTATCTCTCCAAGTCCAGCAATGATAGAGAGAATAGCCAAAGGTAGCATTGCAAGAAGCATATATGGATACGCTTCGTGTGGGTGTTGAGCGTGGGATTTTGGCACAAAAAAGACAAGCATCAGCAATCTAAAGCTATAAAATGCAGTAAAGATGGCAGTAAGCAATAAAATAGCCCAAATGATAATATGTTGAGAAAAGGCAACTTCTAAAATTAGATCTTTGGAGAAAAATCCAGCAAAAGGATAGATTCCAGCAAGAGCCACAGAAGCAATACACATCATAATCATTGTATAGCGTAATGGCTTATGCAAACCACCCATTTTACTAATATCAAGCTTATCGTCCATTGCGTGCATTACATTCCCTGCGCCTAAGAAAAGGAGAGATTTGAAGAATGCGTGGGTAATGAGGTGAAAGAGCGCTATCCAATATGCTCCAAATCCTGCAGCAACAAACATATAACCAAGCTGCGAGAGTGTAGAATAAGCAATAATACGTTTTAAGTCTTTATTCACAAGTGCCATACTTGCTCCAAAAATTGCCACAAATGCGCCGAGTGAGGCAATAAAAAAGCCCACATCAGGAATCATTTGATAGAGTGGATAAGTGCGCACAAGTAAATATACACCCGCAGTTACCATAGTTGCTGCGTGGATAAGCGCAGATACGGGAGTAGGACCCTCCATTGCATCAGCAAGCCAAGTGTGGAAAGGAAATTGCGCGGATTTACCCATAGCTCCTATAAAAAGCAATGCGCCAATCCACATCAGCAAACTTGTGTCAAATTGTTCTACTAACAATGAGGCAAAGATTTCTTCATATTTAAGGCTTCCGCAATGATACACAATAAGAAAAATGCCCATAATAAGAGCCAAATCTGCAATTCGATTCATTACAAAAGCTTCGATTGAGGCAAAATTCGCACTTGCTCTTTCATACCAAAAGCCAACAAGTAAATAAGAGCATAACCCCACGCCTTCCCAACCTGCAAAAAGTCCCAATAAATTATCACTCATTACAAGCAACATCATAGAAAAAACAAATGCACTTAGATAGCTAAAATAGCGGTTAAATCCCTTATCGTGCTTCATATAGCCAATAGAATAGATATGCACCATTGTGGAAATAAAGCTCACTACAAGCATCATACTTACACTTACACTATCCACCATAAAACCAAATGAGCTATAAAAGCCCCCCGCTTCAATCCAATCCAAAAAATCAATATATATCACCATATCGATTTCGTATATGGCAATAAAGAGCAAAGCTGAAGCGATAAAAGAGGCGCACAGCAAGATTGTGGGGACAATACCTGCGATGATACATTTTTGTTTATGTCCAAAAAAGGCGGCAAAAATTGCACCAACAAGTGGGGCAAAAAGCGCGATATATACCATTTGAACGAGTGTTTCACTTGTGGGTATCATATATTATCCTTTCAGATTCTCTAATGAGCTCACATCAAGTGTGCGATGTTTTCTATACCAAATCACTACAAGTCCTAAGCCCACAGCGATTTCTGCAGCAGCGATAGCGATAATAAAAAGCGCGAAAATCTCTCCCTGTAAGTCATTAAGATATGAGGCGATAGCGACAAAGCCGATATTAATGCTATTGAGCAAGATTTCAGTTGAAAAAAACAACATAAGGATATTACGTCTTCTTAATACGCCAAAAAGCCCTATGCAAAAGCATATAGCAGCTAAAGCTAAATAATGATTAAGACTGACCATTTTCTCTCCTTTTCACGCTTAATACAATACCTGCCACCATAGCCACAAGGAGCATAAAGGCAGCAATTTCAAAGGGAATGAGATATTTTGTAAAAAGCACATAGCCAATCATTTGGATATTATTCATTTCAGCAATATCAATAAGTTTTTGAGAATCTGCAATAATCTCAAGATTGTCTCCCACAAGCGGCATACCAAATGCTCCTACAAGCACGATAGCAATGCCAACGCAAAGCACACAGACTACCCATTCGTTTTTTTGAGATTCTATCACTTGCTTTGAAGTATCAAAAAACATCATCGCAAAGGCATAGAGTGCAACCACAGAACCTCCATAAACAACAATTTGCACCGCACCCAAGAACTCCGCATCAAGCACAAAAAAGATGCCCGAGATAAAAATCATTCCGCTTGCAAGGGCTGTCATTGCATAGAGAATCTGTGATGTGCTGATAACAATAAGAAAGCTCACAATGCACAATGTGCTAAAGAGATAAAAAGCAATGCTTTCAAACATTTTTACCCTCCTGCGCGGGAGATTGTGTGTCTTTTTGCGCATTTGATTCTATATTTGCCTCATTGGATTGTGTTGTTTCTGTGCTTTCTGCTTGTTTTTGTATGATGTAACTAAGCGGAGTTTGCTTCATACGCGCATCAGCATTGGGTGAAACCGAGCCATAGCCATCAAATTCTAATAGTGAGGAGGCAGATTCTAAAAGTATGCTTTTAAAACCAAAAAGTGATCGCTGCGTGCTTGCACTTTCAAATTGAGCGCTATGCACGATAGCAAGCTCTGGGCAGACTTCAGCACATAAGCCACAATAAATACAGCGTCCAAAATTAATACTATAATCGAGAATCTTTTTGCGCCCATCTTCGCCTCTATCGGTAATGATGCGTATGCAATTGCTTGTGCAGATTTTTTCACATAGCCCGCAACCAATACATCGCTCATTTTCGGATTCTAAAAGTCGTTGGAGCTTATGTATGGCGCGGTATCTTGGGCTTAATGGGGCTATTTCTAGGGGATAGTGAATCGTTACTTTTGGTGCAAAAAATGCTCCTAAAGATTTCTTTAATCCCGCAAACAAATCAAGGCTTATGCTTGTTTTAATGCTCATTCCTACGCGTGTGAGAAAGGCTTGATTTTCACGCTTTTTGCGAGGTGTTAAGACATAATAATCTGTTTTCATTCAATCCTCCTACAATAATAAAATACTACCTGTAATAAGCACATTGAGTAATCCAAGAGGAAGCAAAATCTTCCAACACATACGCATAAGTTGATCCGGGCGAACGTGTGGAAAAGTTGCCCTTACCCACATAAACAAAAAGATAAAGAAGCACACTTTAAGCAAAATAGCAATACCACCGGGTATAAAGCCCCAATCATTGAATCCACCGCAAAATATAAGGCTTAGGATAAAAGCGGTAGCAAACATATTTGCATATTCGCCAACAAAGAACATTCCCCATTTTAAACCGCTATATTCACTCGCAAATCCTGCAACAATTTCGGATTCGTGTTCAAGTAAATCAAAGGGAGTGCGGTTAAGCTCAACATAGGCAGCAATGATAAAGAGTATAAAAGCAAGAGGTTGCTTAAAAATGAGCCAATCTAGCATACTTCCTTGCTGATAGCTATTAATATCCACAAGTGAGAGAGAGCCAACGAGCATTAGGGGTGCAAGGAGTGAGAGAAAAGTAATAACTTCAAAGCTCAAAAATTGCAAAGCCGCTCTTGCCCCACCAATGAGCGACCATTTATTCCCCGAGCTTAATCCTGCAAGGAGTGGTGCGTAAATACCACAAGAACTCACGGCTAAGACAAAGAGAATCCCTACATTAATATCAGAAATAATAGGCGTAATGGTGTATCCAAAAAGCTCAAATTGAGGAAAAAAGGGTATAGGTGCCATCGCGATAAATGCAGTGATAGTAGCAAGTGAGGGTGCAAGAATAAAAATAGGCTTAATCGCATTTTGAGGGATAATATCCTCTTTTGCAAAGAGCTTAATACCATCAGCAAGCACTTGCAATAAACCATAAGGTCCTACATAATTTGGACCTATGCGTTTTTGAAAAAAGCCTAGCATTTTGCGTTCTAAATATGTGCCAAAACCCGCAAGTGCAGAAAAAATAAGCAATACAACGATGATTTTTAATATGGTTTCAATAATGCCGCCTGTTAAATCACTCATACTGATTCCTTGTGTGAGATATGCAAATTTGCCCAAGCATTTGAAGCAAAAATATGCTCTGCACCTTCAAGCAAAGGACTAACAAGAAAGCAGGGCATATTAAGATGATAATCAATAAACACTGCCCCTTTGACTTGATGTGTGGCATTTGCAAGAGTAATATAATTGCCCTCTTTTAGTCCAAGCTCCTCTAAAAATGCTGCACTGACATAAATGCCAACTTTATTTTGTAAATGCACACTTCTTGCTGTGTAGGCATTAAATTGTGAGGGAGAATTGAGCATATACGCATTATATTGTTGATAAGAAGGTAATGTGAGGTTTTGTGATTCAAGAGGCGCAAGAGGTGCAAGAGGCAGATTTTTAAAGCGATAGCCACGCATATCTGTGCCATCATTTAAGAATCTATTGTCAAAATCATCAAAATCACAGCCACAGATAAGACTTGTGTAATCAATAAGATAATCGCCTTTCATATCAAAGGCTTTGGCAATATCACTCAAATCATAGCCCTCAAAAGGTAGGGCGGGTTTAAGAGGTAAGATTCTACAATCAATACTTGTGTAAGGTCCTTCAAGTTGATTGATAGCAGGGAGGATAAAATCTGGCGTATGGTGTGCTAATCCTATTGTAGTATTTTGAGTAGCTTGAGAATCTTTATTGGCAAAATCTGCGCAATCTATGCTGATAAAATTAGATTCACATACAAAATCTCCCCGAGTGCGATAACCAATGCTAAAGCTATTCTCCTTTTTTTGGTTTTGTTCTATGGGGCTTAAATCACAAATCATCGCAAGTCCTAGCGCATTTGCAAATGGAGGCACGAGAATGACTTGGAGAATTTCTTTATGCTCTAGGATTCCAAGTAGTTGAGCAAGGAGCTGTGCTTGAGGATTGGCATACACATCAGCGCCAAGCACAAGGATAGGTTTATTTTGGCATATCGTGCTAAGAGTTACAAAATCTTCTTTGCTTATTTGCGCATCAAGTAAAGCTTGATAGACTGCTTCTTCTTGTATTTCTTCAATACTTTCAGTTACTTCTGTGCTTACTTCCTCGCCATTTTCATTGGTTGAAGTGATTGTTTTTTTCACTTCTTTTTGCACGGGCACTTTTATGGTAGTTTTGCTCTCAAGGAGAGGTTTAATAAGCTCTTTGAGCGTTTGAATCTGTGCATCTTCACTTGGATTTGTATGAATATATGCAAGGGCTAAGCTCCCTAGCGCTACGCTAAGCGCATCTGGGTGGTAATGTATGCTTGTAAGATTCTTGCTTAGGCTTGGTATGAGATTTTCATTAAGCGGGTGCATATAGACTGCTTGTGAGCCTTTCATAAGCTTAAGTTTATTGTTTAGCATATAACGTAATGTTGGCACTTCGTAATTGATTGCACTCCCAAGCAAAATCACATTTTGGGATTCTTTAAAGTAGGAGAGATGATTGAGAGCTGTTTTGTGCGCATAAGTGAGGAAAGCATTAATAAAATACTTGAAATTTAAAGCTTCCTCATTATGTAAAGAGCAGTTATGAATTTTAGCGAGATGATTGAGTACAAAAGCCTCTTCGTTGGTAGTTTGATTGCCTACATTAATGCTTGTAGCTTTTTTGAAAGCATCAATGGCTACCTGAAGATTTTGAGGTGGATTCACACTTGAGCTTATATCATAGCCATATCGCCCTGCGCCGCAAATGGGGTTAAAATAAAAATCATTTTTTATGCGATAAATATGTGGAGTGCCAAGCGTATCATTGTGGCGCACTTCATAGATAATCTTGCAACCCATAGGGCAGTGGATACAAGTAGATTCTATTTTTTTAAGCTCCCACGCGTTGGCTTTATACTTAAAGTCATTTGTGCTTAAAGCTCCCACAGGACATACACTAATACATTCCCCGCAATCAAAACAAGGTGTATCACTTACAAAATCAATCAATGCCTTTTGTTTGCGCGCCCATACGCTCAATGCGTCTTTTGGCATAGAATCTTTCCAAAGTGCCATATCAAGTGGCTCTAAATCAGCTTTTTGAGCTTTGAGTTTGGCTTCGCCAAGATTATCTTTGCAGGTTGTTGCGCAACGTTCGCACATAATACATAAATTTGGATCATAGACTGCTTTTGCCCACGATTTATGAGGTTTATCACTTTCTTTAATATGATATTCTTGTGTGGTTACATTCATCTTCAATGTGAAGTTTTGCAATTCACATTCTCCACTTTTATCGCATACACCGCATTGCAAGGGGTGATTGATATCATAGCTTTGCATAATGGCATTGCGCTCTTTATTAATTTCGGGAGTATGTGTTTGGATATTCATACCATCTTTTGCTTTGCTGTTACAAGAATAGTTGCGTTTGCCATCAATATCTACCATACAGAGCTTACAAGCCATTGTAGGGGAGCAGCCAGAGAGATAGCAAATCGTAGGGATTTCTATACCCTCTTTGCGCGCGATTTGTAAAATACTTTCGCCTTCAGTGCAAGAAATTGTTTGTCCATTGATTGTGATAGTAATTTTACTCATAATATCACCTCGACTTTTTTATAAGGATAGCCTATGTCGTTTGTTGTAGGGAGGCACAGCAAAGCGATGGTGCCTTTTTTGGTGCTATCGCGCTCACAAATGGCTTCAATGCGTTGAGATTCAAAGCAAAGTGTGATGTGTTGCTTATCTTTTAGCCCAAGCATAGGAGCAAAAAGCGGTGGAATCTTAAGTGTATTTGTAGGAGTGTGAGTGGGTAAAATATATACAAAATGCCCATTAGATTCAGGTAAGTCCTCACATATTTGCAAATGAGGCTCACACTCTGCATAAGAATGAATAGAATCTGCTAATTCAGGCATAATCACATCAATTTGGCTACTCCTTGCAAGTATGCCACATATTAATGCAATATCTTGAGCATTTTGGTGGAGGGCTAACTCGCTGCCAAGCACGATACCCAAAGGTTTTTTTATACTTTTAGTATATTGTGTAATAGATTCTAATTCCTCTTCGGCAAGATTAGATTCTGAAGAGAGGTAGCCTACATCAATATGCTGTAATTTTGCCTGAAGTTCTTGAGTAAGCGGAGTTTGGGCATTAAGCAAATGCGAAAGCGTATGGGCTAAAAGCCAAGCAACACCAAATTCTGTGCCAACCTCATATCGCAACGATTGCAGAGTTTTATTCTCATTTACAAAAAGCGGATGCAAGATAAAAAGTCGCTCACAAGAGGGGAGAGTATGCCAAAAATAGCCAAAGCTAAGGAGTGTATCATAGGGCGTAAAATCCCTTTTAATAGGCTTTTGGGAAATATGTTCAATGAGGGTGGCAAAGGCTTTCATCACTTTTTTCTCCTCACAACAATGCTCCAATCCACTTCATTAAAGCGCAGACTATTTAAAAGTTCATCGCCTCGATGTAGCACACAATCAATAGCTTTTTGCACATTTGCAAAATCACGCACTTCAAAGAGAAAAATCCCAACCTCACCATTTTCTAAGCTCTCGCATAGCTCATCTAAGCGCTTTTCAAAATTATTTGCCAAATGTCGCAAGTCATATCGTTTCATAAAAATCCTTTACCTATCGACTTCACCAAAGACAACATTTGTCGAGGCAAGAATTGTTGGCACATCGGCAAGATAATGCCCTACTAAAAGCTCTTGCAATGCACCTGTATGATGAAAGCTTGGAGTACGGATTTTGAGACGATGAGGAGAGGGTGCACCAAGAGAATGAATAAAGAATCCAAGCTCACCCTTAGGCGATTCAGTAGGCACATATACTTCACCTACAGGTGGGCGCATACCTTGAGTTACAAGCACAAAGTGCTGCATCAAAGAGTAATTTTGGCTCATAATATCCTCTTTAGGTGCAGAGATATAACGCGCATCTTTTGCCTTAAGCTCTGGTGGAGTACTAGGGTAGAGAGTAATGAGCTGTTTAAGAATCTTGAGTGATTGATATACTTCTTCGATATAGAGCTGATATCTTGCATAGCAATCCCCTTCATTTGCCACAGGCACTTCAAAGTCAAGCTGCGGATAAAGCTCATAGGGGTTATGTTTGCGAATATCCCATTTGATTCCGCTTCCTCGCGCCATAATACCGCTTAAATTCCATTGCTTCACAAAATCTTGTGAGACAACACCGACATTTTCTAATCGTATGCGCCAGATTCTGTTTTTATCAAGTAAGCCACGCACTAAATCAAGCGTTTTTGATACGCTTTGTATCCATTTTTGCACATTTTCTAAAAAATTATGAGGCAAATCAAGTGGCACACCACCGATACGAATGGCATTGTGAGTAAGTCTTGCTCCACAATAATCCTCCATCAAATCTAAGCCATACTCACGCTCAATAAAACAATACAAAAAGATAGAGAGTGCGCCCACATCCATTCCCTGTATGCCAAGGAAGAAAATATGAGAAATAATGCGATTAATCTCTGCAAGCATTGTGCGTATAACTTGCGCTCTAAGTGGCACTTCTACACCGATGAGTTTTTCTACACTCAATGCAAAGGCGTGGTTATTGCTCGTAGCAGCGATATAATCAAGCCTATCGGTTGTAGGCATAAACTCGTTATAAATCATATTTTCAGCCATTTTTTCAATGCCTCGATGCAAATAGCCAATATCAGGGGTTGCCTTGACAATCTTTTCATTATCAAGCTCTAAAATAAGCCGTAATTGCCCGTGTGCAGAGGGGTGCTGTGGTCCAAAATTAAGCACCATTTTGTCATTTTCTTGCTCAAAAAAGATATTTTCAAAATTAGGCTTTAGTCTTGTGTAGTTTTGCTTCATCGTCTCGCCTTTAGCTTTGTGCTTTTTTTGAGGGATTTAATAAGAAAAGGTGTTTTTTCTTCTTGGAAAGTGAGATTAAAATTAATTTCTGCAAAGTCTTTGCTATTTTCTCTATCAATCCTTGCGCTATCGCGTTGCTCTGCACCGACAACCTCACGATATTCCTTGCCAAAAATCCTATCTATCTCATACCACGCGGCATATTCATCGCCTTGCAAGGGATAAGATTTAAGCAATGGGTGTCCCACCCAATCAAGCGGCATAAGTAAACGTTGCAAACAAGGGTGTCCTTCAAAGATAATACCAAACATATCATAGCATTCACGCTCACTCCAATTTGCGCTTTTAAAGAGTGGGGTGAGTGAGGCGATATGCTCTCCTTTTTTGATTTTGGTTTTAATTTTTAAACGTTTTGATGAGCTATCCCCGAAGCGCAAAAGGAGATAAAATAACTCAAATTCATTACTCTCTTCGATTTTATCAATAGCACTCATTTCAGTAAGTGTGTGATAGCCTAAAGTATGAAGTTCGGAAATAAGTGCAAAAAGATGTGTAGATTCTACCCAAAAAGTTGCAAGATCATTTTCTATGTAGCTTTCTATAAAGGGAGTGCAAATGGCTTTGAGTTCAGAATCAAAACCAACAAGCGGGAGTCTAGGCGATGTAGGAGCAATATCAAAGCGATGTGTGTAATACACTGACTTTTGCGCGTTTGCCTTAGGGGGATTTCGTCGTATCATCTTGTCTCCTTATGATTCTACACAAGCCGCTTTGGCGTGATTTGTGGCGCAGCTTTTTGCTTGCGAATCTTTTGTTGCAAAACCATAATGGCATATTGTAAAGTCTCTGGGCGAGGAGCGCAACCGGGCAAATAAATATCCACAGGTATGACTCTATCTACGCCTTGCACGGTGGAGTAGGTATTAAACATTCCGCCTGTATTTGCACAACTGCCCATAGAAATCACCCATCTTGGTTCTGGCATTTGGTCATAAAGCCTGCGGGCAAACTCGGCGTGTTTTTTAGTAAGCGTGCCAGATATAATCATTAAGTCTGATTGTCGGGGAGAGGCACGAACGATTGAGCCAAATCGGTCAAGGTCAAAGCGACTATCAGCTGCTGCCATCATCTCAATAGCACAGCACGCCAAACCATAAGTCAGCCCCCATAATGAATTGCTACGTCCCCAATTTATGAGCTTATCTACGCTAGTAAGGGCAATGGGTAATCCCGCACTTTGAGTGTAATTTACTTGATGTCTTGCCACGATAATGCTCCTTTTTCCACGCATAAATAAAGCCTATTACCAAAAGGATAATAAAGCTTAACATTTCAAAAAACACAAAGTTGCCAAGCCCCATATAGGTGAATATTTTAAAATCAATCGCCCAAGGGAGCATAAAAATCACTTCAATATCAAAAAGGATAAAGAGTAATGCGAGGATAAAAAAATGCGTAGAGATTCTATTTTGCTGTTTTATTGGCGTAAGCCCACATTCATAAATAGAGACTTTAAGTTTCTCTCTGTCTTTTTTAGCAAGTTTTCTTGAGATTCTGCGCTGCAAAGCAAGTGTAAGAGTAAAAGCAACACAAGTTAGCACAAATAGTATAAATACACCAAAATAGGGGTGCTCAAAGGTAGAATGATTCATTGTATTCCTTTGTGTTGTTTGGATTGTATGATTGTAATGTGCTGATTCTAATAAAAAGCTTATTGAGTAAAAAAATACTTTACAAATACAAAAAATTAAGTTACTTTTTTGCTTTCTGTCCTCTCTTATTCTATTTTATTGAATATTTGTATAAACTGCTTGCACATCATCATCTTCCTCAATTTTATCTAAGAGTTTTTCAATCTCTTGCATTTGGCTTTCATTAAGGGTAATAGGTGAGGTTGGGATTCTCTGCAATGTCGCTTTAAGGATAGGAATCTGTAGAGATTCAAAGCCTTCATTGAGTGTGCCAAAGTCTTTATAATCTCCATAGGCGATGTAATAGCTTCCCTCCTCATCTTCGATACTCTCTAGCTCCTCTAGTCCATAATCAATAAGGGCTAATTCTAAATCGGCGATATTTTCTTGTGTGCGAAACTCAAACACACTCTTGCGTGCAAACATAAAATCAACTGAACCATTTGTAAGAATACTTGCATTTGGCGTTTTGTTAAAGTAGCTTTTGATATTTGCAATAGTGCGCGTGGGATTATCAGTGGTGCATTCGATAAATATAAGCACTCCATAAGCCGCTTTACCCTCATAAGTGATTTCGCTAAAAATACCATCTTTGCCACTTGCGCGTTTTATGGCAGCGTCAATATTATCTTTTGGCATATTTTGTGCCTTAGCATTTGCAATAGCGGTGCGGAGTTTTGCATTCATTGTTGGGTCGCTCCCGCCTTCTTTGGCAGCATAAGTAATGGCTTTTGCAAGTTTTGGGAAAATTTTGCTCATTTTATCCCAACGCTTCTCTTTGGCGGCGCGGCGGTATTCAAATGCTCGTCCCATAGTGTTCCTTTAGAATCTAAGATGTAGCTTGTCTTTTAAAGGAGCACATTATAACCCAAAGATTCTAAGACAATCTTTAGAATCACTGATTGCAAAACTTACTCTCTATCAAGGCACAGATGCCTTTATTGGATTATTTTAAAAGTGTAGCTACTTCTTTTGTGTGATAACTAATGATAATATCTGCTCCTGCGCGTTTAAAGCTTGTTAATGTCTCAAGCAATACGCGTTCATAATCAATAAGTTTAGCCTTTTGTGCCATTTTAAGCATTGCATACTCGCCACTGACATTATAAACTGCCAAAGGGAGTAAGGTGTGTTCGCGTATATCGCGCACAATATCTAAATAGGCAAGAGCAGGTTTTACCATAAGAATATCTGCCCCTTCTGCCTCATCAGTAAGGCTTTCTAGTATCGCTTCTCTGCGATTAGCGCAATCTTGCTGATAGGAGTGTCTATCGCCAAAGCTTGGAGCAGAATTTGCCGCATCGCGAAAAGGTCCATAATATGCACTTGCAAACTTTGTTGAATAACTCATAATAGGTATATGCGAGAATCCGCTCTTGTCTAAATATTGACGAATCACACTTACCATTCCGTCCATCATTGCACTTGGAGCTATCATATCTCCCCCGCAACTTGCAAGCACTACTGCTTGTTGCCCTAGAATCTCAAGGGTGGCATCATTATCTACGCTATTAAGTTTTTCATCAAGTATGCCACAATGCCCGTGGTCTGTGTATTCACAAAAGCATAAATCAAGCGTAACAATCATTTGAGGGAAATGCTTTTTAATCGCTTTTGTGGCTTGGGCTACAATGCTTCTATCGCTTAAAGCCTCGCTTCCACAAGCATCTTTATGTGTTGGCAAGCCAAAAAGAATAATATGATAGATGCCAAGTTTTAAAAGCTCCTCGCATTCTTTGAGGACATTATCAATGCTTAATTGATACACTTGAGGCATTGAGGGAATTTCATTTTTTATTCCTTCTCCTTCTATCACAAAAAGTGGATAGATAAAATCTTCCTTGTTCAGGCGTGTTTCTTTCACTAATGCTCTCATAGGAGCTTTGAGACGTGTGCGTTTTAATCGTCTAAACATCATATTCCTTTATGTTGGTTTATCATCAAGAGGGCAGTAGTCCTCTACCACGCAGTGATGAATAATAAAAATATTGCAACCATTCTCGTGTTTATAGCTTAAATCAAAACCTTGATTATCAAGTGTGTTTTTGATGATATACATACCAAGTCCAAATCCTTGAGAGGAGGGATTTTTGGCATTTTTAAAATAGGGCTTAAAATAATCTTCTAAAGGATAGGCTAAAGGCTCACCCTTAGAGCTTGTGCAGAGACGATCATTTTTTACATATACGCTCACTTTGCCATCAGTGCTATATTTGATGGCATTATCAAGTAAATTTTTAAGCGCAATCACAAATAAATCAAAATCTGCTTTGATGAGGGCATTGGGCGATGAAAATGTGATAGGGCTAGATTCATTTGATTTATCAATAAGAAGCATATCTTCGGTATGACTCATTAAATCCACAAGAAGGAATTCTTGTTTATTGATATGATAGTTTTGGGAGTTGATTTGCTCAAGCTTTGCAAATTCATTAATAAGCTCATTTAAGCGTGTAAAACTTGAGCAAAGTTGTTGCTTTTGGGTGGAATCTTGCACCATTTCAGCGACAATACGCCCTTTGGTAATAGGTGTTTTAAGCTCGTGCATAATTGAGCGTAAGAGCAAACTTCGTGATTCATTGAGGGATTTGATTTTATTGGAGGCTTTGTAAAATTCGTTATAAAGCTCAGCAATTTCATCTTTTGCATTTTGATTATGATATGCGCCAAAATTGCCCTCTGCAAATTGTTTGATTTGTTTTTTAAGAATCTTTATAGGCATAAGGCTTCGTATCACAATAAAAAAGACAAAAGTAAAGAGCATAAACCCAATAAGCGTGATGATGTAAAAATTTTCATAGGATTTGCGAGAATTATCTTTATAGAGCGTTGTTTCATCGCTTGTTTCAAGGAGGATATAAATACCATTTTGCGTATTAATTGCCTTAGCAAATATGCCATCAAAATTATGGGGGATTTTGTTTGTCTCTTGCAGCACGCGCTTAATTTCCTCTTCTTCCACAGGGGCAAATTGTATGTTTTTAAGGTATTGTTTGATTGTGGGGAGATTCCCCCCAAACTGCATAATTTCATTAATCGTAGTTGTGAATTGCTCATAGCGCAGTTGAGAGAGAGAGTCCTCATTTTTGATATGATCTTGAATAAAATAATAAGAGAGCGCAAAGAAACCAAATAAGGCACACAAAAATAAGATGACAATCTTAAAAAAAATAGAGTGTCGAAAGCTAAACATACACTATCTTTGCATTTTTATGTCTCGAGTTTGTAGCCCACGCCACGCACAGAAATAATGTATTGTGGGTTTTTTGGATTTTCTTCAATTTTGGAGCGCAATCGCCCAATAATCACATCAATACTTTTATTTGAGCTTTCAGGGTTAATAGATTCAGATTCAATAGCAATGGCTTCGCGTGAGAAGACGTGCCCCTTTTTGCTAATGAGTAAAGTGAGAATCTCATACTCTGCACGAGTGAGTTCGAGTTTTTTGTCTTTAAAAAATACTTGGCGACTATATTTGTCGATTCTAAATACACTATCTTTTTCTTTATCTTGTTCTTTTACACTTTTTTTATGGTAGCGCCTAAGGAGAGATTGGATTCTCGCTACAAGCTCTTTAGGGTCATAGGGCTTTGAGATATAATCATCAGCGCCGGATTTAAGAGCTTCAACTTTATCATCAACCGCACTTCTTGCAGATGAGACAATAATAGGCACACTATTTTGCTTTGCCACTCTCTTGCATACTTCTAAACCATCAAGATTAGGTAATGTCAAATCAAGCAATAAAACATCAAAATGTTTCGCATTTACAGCACTCATACCGGTATATGGCTCATCATAATTTGTAACATTCATATCATATTGCTTGAGATAGCTTGTAATAATCTCTGCTAACTCCACATCATCTTCAATCATTAACACTTCTAACATTTCCAAACCTTTTTTTGTGTAAATAAAAGTGTGCGATTGTATAATAAAATACTTTTTGTGTAGCTTAAGTAATGCGCTTTATTGCGTGGAGGAATAAAAGAAAGCTTTTTTGATTCTATAATTTAAAAAGGGATTTAAGAAAAGTAAAAGATGCCGCCCAAGTGGGGTCTTAGACGGCTCAATACAGGTTTAATTATATAGTGCGAGTATCTTAGCTAAAGGAGGAAGTTGGAGGGGGATAACCTCCCTTTTTGAGATGATACTCACATATGGGTCAATCCATTACCTCGCCCTATCTCATTCAGGTCAAAGGCTAGGGAGAATTGTAGGGAGGATTGTTAAATGTAAATTTAACAGAGGCTATCTTTTTATGTCGTTTAATCGTTCAGCAATCACGCTTAATTCATATTCAAGGAAGTTTATAGTGAGATTAAGCCTTGTTTGTAGCTCTTGATTATGCTCTGCATTTAAGCCCTCAAAAAGCACCAAAAGTCGTTCTTGGAGCATTTCTAAAAATTCACATTCTTCGCGCAAACGCTCACTTTGTCCTTGCCCAAAAGGATTTGTTAAAGCAGGAGTAGGAGTTGTTTGTATAGAGATATTTTGATGTGTGGGTTGGGTATCTTCGCTAGGTTGGGAGAACTCATCAAGTGTTTGAAGTATTAAATCTTTGATTTCCATTGGAGTAGCCACCTTTGAAATTGGATTAAATCCTCTGGGGATTTTGGATTAACAAAAAGTTCTTTTTGCTCTTGATTGAGCGGTGGAAATGTTTTTTGCACAAGCATTAGACGTTTAATTGCCCTTTGTGCTTCTTTGCTTTCAGGGGATTCTAAAAGAATTTCGCGATAAATCTTAAGCGCATCTTCTTTTAATCCTTGCATTTCATAAATTTGCGCAAGGGCAAGTGTTTTAATGCTCTGTGCCATATATGTGTCCTTTATACTTAAAGAGAATAGATTCTATAATGTTTTTGTTTGTAAATACTTTAAAGTATCATTAATGCTTGAAATAACGCGAATCACAAAAACTCTCCGCGTGAATATTGCCAAAAGCATTTTTAAGTGATTTAAAAAAGAGAGGATTTTGCTCCTCTATATTTTTAAGAAATTGCTTTGTTGCCTCACGCGCATAGGGTCTTTTATCAGAATCTAGCCAGTTTATGGGGCAATTACAATCAGGTGCGATATAGATGTGATTATGCGCGATGAAGTCAATAATTTGTCGCTCACGCACAAAAATCAATGGGCGAATAACTTCTAAGCCATTTTCTGCACGATAAATAGGTGGCATAGAGCGCATAGCGCCATTATAGGTGAGATTCATAAAAAAACTCTCTGCCGCATCATCAAGATGATGGGCGAGGGCAAGTTTATTAAACCCTCCCTCTAATGCCTTGCTATACAACGCCCCTCGCCTCATACGCGAACAAAAACTACAATATATCGTGCCTTCACGCTTATGTTGCTCTAAAATCTCATAAATATCTGTGCGATAAAGCTCATAGGTAATGCCAAGATTCTCACAATATTCAAAAATATATTCATATTCCCCACCTCTGCCATAATCAATCGTAATGGCTTTAAAATCAAACTTAAAAGGGGCGTGTTTGTGCATATAAGCAAGAATTGTTGCTAAGAGTATAGAATCTTTACCTCCGCTTAAGCCAAGCAAGATTCTATCTCCCTCTGTAATAAGCCCATATTGGGCATTTGTTTTTCCCACAAGGCGCAGGATTTTTTTGCTTATTGTAGGTTCTTTTGTATGCGAGGAGGGGGTATGAGCATTTTGCATA
>NZ_JAFLSB010000040.1 GCF_022511165.1 Helicobacter sp.
AAAAAAAAAGAAGAAGAAATCCATTAAACTTCATCTATACAATAAGAACAAAAAACCCTTAGTGCAAAAAGGCACTATTCCTACTCCTCTATTTCTTATATTCAATCCCCGCTTAAACTCACTCGCGCTATGAAGCATTGTGCTTTTAGTGTGTCGCCACTGCTTTTTTGTAAATATTGCAGCATATCCCTATACCCCCTCCTAGATTCTCTTAAAATAAAATGTATAGATTCGTAGCATTAAATTACAAATTTATAAAATTACATATTGTATTTTAATAAATTTGTAAAATATATGAGTTATGATTACATCAATTAAGTTGCAATAACAACTTAAAAAATAAAAAAGGATGGACAATGAAAAAAGGAAAAACGATTCATTTTAATGCGTTTGAAATGAACTGCATTACACATTTAAGTCCGGGGTTGTGGCGTTACCCTAACGACCAAGCTTTGCGCTATAAGGATATTGAGTATTGGCAAAATATCGCAAAAATCGCCGAAAAAGGGCTTTTTGATGCGATTTTCATTGCCGATGTGATAGGCGTATATGAGCTGTATAAAGGAAATGATATTACCGCGCTCACACACGCCGTGCAAACGCCTGTCAATGACCCTGTGCAATTAGCGGCTATTGGCGCAGCTGTAACAAAGCATTTAGGCTTTGGCATTACTGCGGGTGTGCCTTTTGAGCACCCTTTTCCTTTTGCAAGAAGACTTAGCACCTTAGATCATCTCACTAAAGGACGCGTGGGTTGGAATATTGTTACAGGTTACTTGCCAAGTGCAAATAGAAATATGGGAACAGATGAGCTTCCCCACGATGAGCGATATGAGGTGGCTGATGAGTATTTAGAGGTGCTCTATAAGCTTTTAGAAGGTAGCTGGGAAGATGATGCGGTGGTTTTAGATAGAAAAACAGGGCAGTTTGCAGACCCAAATAAGATTCATCATATTAACCACAAGGGCAAATATTTTAATGTCCCCGGAACTCATATCTGTGAGCCAAGCCCACAGCGCACACCGGTGCTTTTTCAAGCAGGAAATAGCCCAAGGGGAATTCAGTTTGCCGCAGAAAATGCAGAGGCAATTTTCATCTCACCAATGACAAAAGAGTATGCAAAAATCGCTGTGAAGCAGATTCGAGAAGCGCTTGTAAAAGCAGGACGCAACCCCTATGATGCCAAAATTTACGCTTTGGCTACGATTATCACTGATGAAAATGACAAACTTGCACAAGCAAAACATAAAGATTTAACAAGCTATGTCAATGTTGATGGAGCTTTGGCGCTGAATTCTGGTTGGCTTGGAGAAGATTTAAGCAAATACAACCTTGATGATCCGCTCTCAAAAATCAAATCTAATGCCATTATTGGCAAAGTCAAAGAATTTGCCGATGGCAAAACAGCAGATGGCAAAGAATGGACTTTAAGAGATTTGATAAAAGTCGCAGGAGGAATTGGTGCTTTAGGACCAAAGATTGTAGGTGGGGCTAAAGAAGTAGCAGATACTTTGGAAGAAATTGTAGAATATGCTGATGTTGATGGCTTTAATCTTGCCTATGCCACTACACCGGGCACTTTTGAAGATATTGTGAATTTTATCGTCCCCGAGCTTCAAAAAAGAGGCGTGTATCAAGAACAATACGCAGAAGGAACGCTTCGCAATAAGCTTTTTGGCAAGGGCGATAAATTACCTTCAAATCACAGAGCCGCTGCGTATCGCGTAGGTGGGGCTAAATCAAGTATCGATGATTATGCAACTTCGGGCAGAAAAAAGTAGCATTGAAGACGCGTTTTTCATCTATTTTGGGATTTTGATGTTTATAGCCATTGTATGCGTGGTGCTTATCCCCAAAAAACGCGAACTTGATTGATAAACCAAAGTAAAGGAGGAAATGTGTTACTGAATGAACTAAAAGATGGGATTTATATCCTACACGAGAATCCCGAGTGGATTCCGCCTTTTGCGAGCGCATTTGAGCGAGCAGGGGTTGCCTTTAATGAGATTCTCTTAACGCAAGGGGGTATTAATATAGACGCTCCTCCACCAAAAGGTGTATTTTGGAGTAGATTAAGCGCTTCAAGTCATACACGCGATCACGCTTATTCTAAAGAGTATGGGCGCACTATCCTTTCGTGGCTTGAATCTTATGGCAGACGCGTAATCAATGGAAGTGCGATACTTGAGCTAGAAGTGAGCAAAGCAAGGCAATATCTTGCGCTCAATAAAGCTGGGTTTCGCACACCAAAGACAATAAGTGTTTTTGGGAAAGAGGATTTACTCACATTTGCACAAAAGCTCCAAACACCCTTTATTACTAAGCATAATCAAGGTGGAAAGGGCTTAGGCGTACAAAGATTTGATGATAGGGCATCTTTTGAAGCCTATATACACTCAAGTGAGTATGAAGAGCCAATTGATGGCATCACACTTTTGCAAGAATACATACCCTCCAAAGAGCCTTTCATTACACGATGTGAGTTCATAGGCGGGAAATTTGTCTATGCTGTGCGAGTAGATACAAGTGGCGGGGCTTTTAAACTCTGTCCTGCTGATAGTTGCGAAATAGAGAGGGCGGATTCTCTCCCTGAACTTGCAGGAGCAGCCTGTGAGGTGGGGAGTGCGGATAAGTTTAGTGTGCGCGAGGATATTACAGCCCACACTCCGCTTGTGCAAGTTTTGGAGCGATTTTTACAACAGCATCATATAGAAATTGCGGGGATAGAATTCATAGAAAGCAAAGAGGGCGAAAATGTAGTGTATGATATTAATACCAATACTAACTATAATAGCACTCTTGAATCCAAACTCCGCGCACAAGGCAAAAGTGGAGCAAGTGATAAGCTCGTGCAATTTTTAAAAGAGCAATATGATATTGCTCTACATCAATAAAAGGAGAAAAAATGAAATTTGGCTATTGGACACCTGTTTTTGGAAGTTGGTTAAGAAATGTTGATGATGATACCACACAAGGCTCTTGGGAATACATCAAAGACTTAGTTTTGCGTGCTGAAAAGCTAGGCTATGCACTCACTCTTGTGCCAGAGCTTTATTTGAATGATATTAAGGGCGAAAAAGAATCCGCTCTTGATGCGTGGGCGATTGCCAATGCTTTGGCGGCGATTACAGAAAAAATTGAGATTCTCGCAGCTTTGCGCCCTCAATATCATCAAGTTGCCCTCACAGCAAAGAAAATTGCCACCATTTCGCAAATCTGTAATGGGCGCTTTAGCATCAATATGGTATCAGCTTGGTGGGCAGAGGAGGCACGACAATTTGGCATTAATTTTGATGGACACGATGATAGATACAACCTTACACACGAATATACCGATGTGTTAAGAGGCTTTTGGGAACATACCCCTTTTACTTATCAAGGCAAGTATTTTGCTTTTAAAGAATCTTATAATGAGCCAAAGCCACCCAAGACTCCGCTTGTATATGCGGGAGGAGAGAGCGAAACAGGGCGCAATGCGATTGCACAATTTGCCGATAAATATCTCCTGCACGGAGGCACACTTGAAGAAGTAAGAGAAAAAATTGCAGATATGAAAGAACGGCGTAAAAAAGCAGGAAAAGAGCCATTTTTGGGCTTTGGTATGGCTGCATACATCATCATACGCGACACAGAAGAAGAGGCGCTCAAAGAACTTGAACGTATTACAACCATTAAAGATGCACAACGATATGAAAATTCTTTCGAAAACTTTACCAATAATTCAGAACTTGATGTGGAAATTAGCAAGAAAGAATACAGCGTCTCAAATCGCGGATTGCGCCCACATTTTGTAGGCACAGCTAAGCAAGTAGCAGAAAAAATTAAGGCTTATGAAGAAGCAGGGCTAGAGCTTCTTATCGTCCAATGTGCGCCGATGAAAGAGGAGCTTGAGCGTATTGCTAAAGAGCTTATGCCTTTAGTGCGATAAGAAAGCTAAAAGCTCTATTAAAGGGATTGTAGCTGATGAGATTATAGAATCTTGCCTTGCTTTATTTAAAGCAGGAGAGAGAACAGAGAGAAATACTGCTAAATTAAACCTAGCAGCCCTCTCTATAAAATCTATAATATAACTCCCTTGCTTGTTTTTGAGCTAGATTCTAGCAAAAACGCTTTGTGTTGTGAGTTACCTCCACACAAGGCAATATTGTGAAGATAAGATTCTAGATTAAGTCTAGAATCTATTAAGGAGAGAAAAATGAAAATTATCAATATATTACTTCTTGCTTTTAGCTTAAGTTTTGCTTTGGAGCTCAAAGTAGGAAGTGAGAATGCCTATAAACCCTTTGCTTATCTTAATGAAAAAGGCGAAGCAAGTGGTTTTGATAATGATGTAGTAAGAGCTATTGCCTCTTATATTCCAGATTCTAAACTAGAATTTAGCCCATTTAATTGGAATGCCATTTTTAGCGCACTTGATGCAAAAAAGGTTGATATTATCGCCAATCAAATCACCAAAACTAAAGAGCGTGAGGAGAAATATATCTTTTCAAAAAAGCCCTATTTTTATGATATAAGCACCATTATTAGCCTAAAAAAGCAACCCATTGCAGATATAAAAGAGCTAAAAGGTGCTAAGATTGGAGTAACCGTTGGCTCAAATCACGCCAAAAATCTTGAGGAATATCTCAAAAATAACCCCCATTTAGATATTAAAATTGTGTATTACAAAACCTCTTCTTTACTCGTAGCAGACTTAAAAAACCAAAAGATAGAGGCTATGGTCAATAATCCTATCGCCGCACAAGATTATGCTAAGGCACAACATATTACAATAAGTGTCGCAAAATTTCATTTTGAAAAAGTGCCCGTGTATCTTATCTTTCGCAAAGATAGCGCAAATCTTGCCAAAATAGTTGATAAGGCAATGGAAAAAGCACTGAAAGAGGGCAAGATTGCAGCCCTCCAAGCGCAATATTTTGGTGAAGAATACCTCCAATACGCAAATAACTAGATTCTTAAGGAGAACATATGAAAAAAATACTTTTGATTACCCCCCTTATACTCTTGCTTGGCTTAGCAAATGCACTTTATGCAGATGAGAAAAAACCTATTGAGGTGGGCACAGGCAATGCTTATCGTCCCTTTGCTTTTGTGAATGCAAACAATCAAATAGATGGCTTTGACATTGATGTATTAAAGATTCTAAGCAAATATGATAAAAGCCTTGTGTTTAAGTTTAATGGTGTGCAATGGAATGCTGTTTTTCCCGGGCTTGATAGCGCAAAATTCGATCTTTTAGCCTATCAAATCACCAAAACTAAAGAGCGTGAGGAGAAATATATCTTTTCTGATTATTCTTATTTTAACGACATTAGCGGCGTGATTATAAGAGAAGATCAAAATATCACAGATTTTACACAGCTTAATCATCAAAAAATAGGTGTGAGCGTAGGCTCAAACTACGCACGTGATTTAGAAAATTATCTCAAAGCCCATAAGGATTTGCACATAGAGATTAAATATTATAAAAATCCCCCTGCGCTGATTGCAGATTTAGGTGCAAATAGAATCCAAGCAATTATTGGTGAGCCTATTAGCTCAATTAACATTGCCAAGGCGCAAAATATTAATCTCAAGGCAACAGATATTATCCTTGATAAAACCCCTGTGTATTTTGTCTTTAACAAAAAAGATATAGAGCTAAAAAATAGAGTATCAAAAGCGCTCAAAAAAGCCATAGATTCTAAAGATTTAAGCAATTTGAGCATCAAATATTTTAAACAGGATTTAACCAAATAACAAATGAAAAAGCGCAGAGCAAATGAATATTTTTTATGTGTGTAGGGCTTAGCAATGTTTGATGGAGCTTATTTTGCACATACATTTTTTACCCTACTCCCTGCTCTCCCTCTCACATTTCTTCTTGCTATTGTCTCATTTTTTGCAGGAGGAGTGCTAGGGTTTATCCTCGCGCTTGTGAGAGTTTTTGAAATAAAGTACCTCAATCACATTATAATGCTCTATATCTCATTTTTTCGTGGCACACCACTCTTGGTACAACTTTTTATGTTTTATTATGGTTTGCCTATTTTCCTGCAATCTTATGAAATTTACATCGATTTTCATAACTTTGATAGCCTCTATTACGCACTTATTGTATTTTCACTCTATGCGAGTGCCTACTTATGCGAAATTTTCCGCGCGGCTTTGCTTTCTGTGGATAAGGGGCAAATTGAGGCGGCATATTCACTAGGAATGAGTAATGCCCAAGCTCTAAGACGCATTATTTTACCCCAAGCCTTTATGATTACTTTGCCCAATTTGCTTAATTTTTTCATTCTCCAAGTCAAAAATACAGCCCTTGCCTCTATTATTACCGTGCCCGAGCTTATGGGACTAGCTGATATAGAATCTGGCAGAAGTTCAAAATTTTTAGAAGTATATCTTATGGCAGCCCTGATGTATTGGGTGCTATGTGTGGTGCTTGAGGGTATATTTTTTAGAATCGAAAAATATTTTGCTCAATTTAGAAAGAAATACACCAAATGATAGAAATTACTCACACTAACAAGACTTTCCACCAACATCTTGTGCTTAAAGATATTAATTTATCAGTTAAAGATAATGAAATTGTGGCAATTATTGGACCAAGTGGGGCAGGTAAAAGCACCCTTCTAAGAAGCATCAATCTCCTTGAAAAACCAGATAATGGGCGCATTATCATTGATGAATTAGCACTTGATTTTGCCCATTTTAGCAAAGAAGAAATGTTTAAATTACGCCAAAAATCTGCTATGGTATTTCAAAATTTTAATCTTTTTGTGAATAAAAATATCCTTGATAATGTGAGCGAAGCCCTTATCGTAGTTAAAAAACTCCCCAAAGAAGAGGCAAAGGAAATTGCCATAGAGCAGCTTCAATCTGTGGGTTTAGCTCAAAAGATAAAATCCTACCCTTACGAGCTAAGCGGAGGGCAGCAACAGAGAGTAGCTATTGCAAGGGCTTTAGCTTTAAATCCAAGTATTATGCTTTTTGATGAACCAACCTCTGCGCTTGATGTGGAGCTTATTGCTGATGTGCTTGAGGTGATTAAAAATATCAAAGGCAAAACAATGCTCATTGTTACCCACGAACTCAAATTTGCTCGAGCGATTGCGGATAGAATTATCTTTATGAGTGAGGGGGAGATTATTGAGCAAGAGCGCGCAGAGATATTTTTTGAATCCCCCAAGCACGAGC
Source organism: Helicobacter sp. (assembly GCF_022511165.1). GTDB lineage: Bacteria > Campylobacterota > Campylobacteria > Campylobacterales > Helicobacteraceae > Helicobacter_C. Next base: position 7,180 of record NZ_JAFLSB010000040.1, read on the forward strand.
GTGTGCGTAATTTCCTTGCTAAAGTCTCTCAACTTGGCTAGATTCTCTTTCTATATATAAAGATTAACTCAGCCTAAAATTTCATCAAGAGAAGTTTTGTCAGCCTACATTCATAAAAAATTGGGCAGATTCTAAAAACGCTCAAACATTTGTTTTAAAGAATTCTTAAGGCATCATACAAGCTTTATCAAAAATGCAAAATCATTGCGTTAAAAGCAAATAGCTTTGCGCTCTCTCTCGTTCAAGTGGCGTAAGTTCATAAGTTTCTGTGCCAATTTGCACTTTGTAAGATTTATCTTTTTCTGTCCTTGCATAGCTAAGCGCGATTTGTCCAGCAAGAAGCTTATCGCTTAAGGTTGCATTAGATTCTACAATACCTATTGGTCCTATGCAATCAAGAAGGGCGATTTGCTCCATTTGTGGATTTGGCTGTGAAAGCTTGGTATTCTCTTCTTGATTGCGCGCAATAACGCATCTTGCGCCATCTTCTAATACAAGATAGCGTCCAACCTTTATCATCGCTATATCTTCAAAGTGTATTTGGCGATGAGAGATGAGGTCTTTAATTTTTAAAGCAATAGAATCTTGTGTGAGCAAACAGCCCCCGCCGGGTTTTTCAAAATACTTAAAGCCATAATTTTTAATCATCTCAAGCTGTCTTGTCCGCCCTCGCCCACTCACATCAAGCAAGGCTTCTCGATTGACCCAACCCATTTTTTCAGGAAAACTTGGTTCAAGGAGTTTAGCACTCATAGGGCGCAAAAGGAGTTCATCAAGGTATTGTGGCTTACTTTTATCACTCCCATCGCGCGAGAGAATCTTATCAAACTTTGTATCCTCTCCAATACGCCGCACAAGTTTTTTGACTTGATCAAGAGCTTCTTTGCGTTGGGATTTAGGGCGCTGTCCTAGCACTTCACCACTCACAACAAAATCCGCTCCCACCTCAAGCAGATATGAAAAGGCATTGCTAAACATATTGGCGTGGCAATCGATGCAGGGATTGAAATATTTGCCATATCCATATTTTGGCTTAAAAAGCACATCATTAAAAAATTGTCGCTTAATATCTAAAATTTTAAGCTCTACTGGAATCTGCGCGGTGGCATTTTGAAAATAGGCAAGCTTGTCTTTATTGCCTCCAAAGCCAATATCAAAATGCAGGGCAATAACATCAATACCCTGATCCTTGAGGAGTTTCATTGAGATGAGGCTATCACAGCCTCCGCTAAAAAGTGCTAATGCTAACATAGGGCAGTAATTCTCCTTGTTTGAGTTGAATAATTTTATGTCTTACATCTTTAATAAGCTCATTTTTGCGTTGCAAACTCAATGTTTGAATCTGCGGAATGCTTGTTAAAAGACGCGTGTAGGCTTGAGCGATAAATAATCTTAAATGCTCTTTGAGCGTAGGCAAATCAGGAAGAGCCTTGATACTCTCGTTAAGTGAGATGCCTAAAAGCTGCTCATATTGCTTATTCATAAGGAGTATAAAAGATTCTTTATGTGCAGCAAAAATCGAAGAATCAATATACTCAATCGCAAAATCAATAAGTTCAGGTTGCTCAAGAAAAGTCTTAAGCAAAGTAAGTTCAGCAAAATCTTGGCTTTGCGTGATGAGATGTGGCGAAGGGGCAGGAACTTGTGTGCGATCGGTATGAATAAGACGCGTGGGCAAAGAGAGCAATCGTGCCAAAAAAGGCTTATATTCTTCTTGCAAAAGCGGACTTAATGTGTGAAGAAATTGCGTAGATTGAGCAAGGGCTTTTTCCTTTTCCAAGGGATTTTCAATAGCATAGCTTTGAGCAATATGGGTAAGGACAAACTCAATGAAAGGTATAGGCGTAGCAAAAATCTCATTGAGTTCATTAATTTGCTTGTTTGCCACCATATCGGCAGGATCTGCACCACCTTCAAAAATTACCACACCACCATCACAGCCCTCTTTAGCAAGCATTTTTGCAGCTTTGAAAGCAGCATTTATCCCGGCTTTATCTCCATCATAGCTTAAGATGATTTTTGGCTCACCTTTGCGCAAAAGTGGAAAATGCTCTTTGGTTAATGCTGTGCCAAGTGTAGCCACAGCACAATCAAATCCTGCCTGATGAAGCATTATCACATCAAGATAGCCCTCGCATACAATGATTTTTTTTTGCTTATAAATTTTGTCCTTAGCGATGTAGTAGCCATAAAGGAGTTGAGATTTATTAAAGATTCTGCTTTGAGGAGAGTTAATGTATTTTGCATTTGCACCGCTCATTGTGCGCCCACCAAAGCCCACAACTTTGCCACTTGAAGAGTGTATAGGGAAGATGATTCTATCACTAAAACGCGCATAATCGCGTCCATTATCGCGTCCAATAACGCCAAACTCTAAGCACTCTTCTTTATCAAGCGTCCGCTCTCTAATAAAATTTAAAATCTCAAAACTTGCCCCACAATAACCTAAACGAAATTTCTCAATGCTTGCATTTGATACCTGACGCGAGGCAAGATACTCAAGTGAGGGCTTATGAGAGAGGAGGCATTTTTGATAAAAACGCATTATTTCATTGAGTACATTTGAATCTGCCTTTTTCTCATAGCCCCTTTCCCACTCAAGTGTAAAATTGCTCATTGCGGCGATTTTTTCCACACTCTCTATGAAGCTTAGTTTCTCATATTCCATAAGAAAATTTATCGCATCACCACCCACGCCACAGCCATAGCAATGATAGAATCCTTTCACGGGATTAACAACAAAACTTGCGGTTTTTTCATTATGAAAGGGGCAACACGCAAGGTAGTTACTCCCTGATTTTTTAAGCTCCACATATGCACCTATAATATCTACGATATTGATGTGTTGCTTGAGATTTTCTATTGAATGCTTACTTACCATCAATTTATATAGCCTTGTTTTACCCTAAGATTCGTTACCCTTGAGGGATTGTGCTCAAATCAAAAATATGAGTAAAAATTGTATAAAAAAAAAGCTTAAGCTCTCTATTGAATGGCTATATTTTAAAAGTTTATAGAATCTAGCATATATAAGTTTAGTTCATTACACTAAGATTTATTTATAAATTATCTATAAAGTATTGACTTGTTTAACAAAAATATATAAAATTCTCGCACTTCAAAAATTAAGTGCTAGTTTTTGATTATTTTTGATATATTTTTATAATAAAGGAGTTCGTATGAAATTTAGACCTCTGGGCGAGAGAGTTCTTGTAGAGCGCGTTGAGGAAGATACCAAAACAAGTTCAGGCATTATTATTCCTGATAATGCAAAAGAAAAACCTCTCATAGGTATTGTAAAAGCAGTGAGCGCAAAACTTAAAAATGACAAAGTGTTAAAAGAAAATGACAAAGTCGTGTTTGGTAAATATAAGGGCGCAGAAATTAAACTAGATTCTAAGGAATATATGGTTTTAGAGCTAGATGATATTTTGGGCGTTATTGAGAAATAAATTAAGATTTAAGGAGTAATACAATGGCAAGTAAAGAAATTCATTTTTCGGATTCTGCACGAAATAGATTATATGAGGGCATTAAGCAATTAAATGATGCGGTAAAAGTTACTATGGGACCAAAGGGGCGCAATGTGCTTATTCAAAAAAGCTATGGTGCACCAACTATTACAAAAGATGGCGTATCTGTGGCAAAAGAAATTGAGCTTGCAGATCCTATTGCCAATATGGGCGCACAGCTTGTTAAAGAAGTAGCGAGCAAAACAGCTGATGCAGCAGGAGATGGCACAACAACAGCCACTGTTCTTGCGCATAGCATTTTCAAAGAAGGCTTGCGTAATATCACAGCAGGGGCGAATCCCATTGAAGTAAAGCGTGGTATGGACAAGGCAAGTGAAGCTATTATTGCCGAGCTTAAAAAGGCAAGCAAAAAAGTCGGTGGTAAAGCTGAAATCGCACAAGTAGCAACTATTTCTGCAAATTCTGATGAAAAAGTAGGTGCGCTCATTGCAGAGGCTATGGAAAAAGTAGGCAAAGATGGTGTTATCACGGTAGAAGAGGCAAAAGGGATTAATGATGAGCTAAGCGTGGTTGAGGGTATGCAATTTGATAGAGGCTACCTCTCTGCATATTTTGTAACTAATACCGACAAAATGACTGCACAGCTTGAAAATGCCTATGTGCTTTTAACAGATAAAAAAATCTCAAATATGAAAGAGATTCTACCTTTGCTTGAGGCAACTATGCAAAGTGGCAAACCGCTTTTAATTATCGCTGAAGATATTGAAGGCGAGGCTTTAACAACATTGGTTGTGAATAAATTGCGTGGTGTGCTTAATGTATCTGCAGTGAAAGCACCCGGCTTTGGCGATAGACGCAAGGCAATGCTCCAAGATATTGCTATCCTTACAGGTGGGCAAGTGATTAGTGAAGAGCTTGGAAAAACTCTTGAGGCAGCTACACTTGCGGATTTAGGAAGTGCTGCTCGCATTGTGATTGATAAAGATAATACAACAATCGTTGATGGCAAGGGCAAAGCAAAAGATGTAAAAGATAGAATCGCTCAAATCAAAACTGAAATTGAAAATACCACAAGCGATTACGATAGAGAAAAACTCCAAGAAAGATTAGCAAAATTGAGCGGTGGTGTGGCAGTGATTAAGGTAGGCGCGGCAAGTGAAGTAGAGATGAAAGAGAAAAAAGATCGCGTAGATGATGCACTCTCTGCGACAAAAGCAGCAGTTGATGAGGGTATTGTGATTGGCGGTGGTTCGGCTCTTATCCGCGCTTCTCAAAAAGTCAAACTTAGCCTCAAAGGTGATGAAGCCATTGGTTATGATATTATTAAGCGTGCTATTAAAGCTCCACTTGGGCAAATTGCCAAAAATGCCGGCTATGATGCGGGTGTAGTTATCAATGAAGTAGAGAAAAATGCTAAAGATAATTTTGGTTTCAATGCAACAACAGGTGCGTATGTGGATATGTTTAAAGAGGGTATTATCGACCCGCTCAAAGTTACACGCGTGGCGTTGCAAAATGCCGTGTCGGTTTCAAGTTTGCTTTTAACTACTGAAGCAGCTATTAATGAAATCAAAGAAGACAAACCAGCTCCAGCAATGCCAGATATGGGTGGAATGGGCGGTATGGGTGGAATGATGTAATCCCCCCCCTTTTTTTTCATAATAAATGTTTATAACAAAAGTAGTGCTTTAACGAGGGCGTAGTAACGCTTTGGGGCTTAATGCCCCGCCCTTTTTGGTTGTATCAATAGTTTTTTATTTTGTATTTCTTCTCAATTCTAGCCTCAACAAAGGCTAGAATCTTTAATTTGCCTAAAATATACCCATTCCTTAATATTTGATATAAAAATTTACTTCTGCTATACTCTTGCATTATTTTATATATAGAAATCCCATTTATACACATTTAGCCGATAAACTTAAAGCAAGAATCTATATCCATACACTTTTGCAAGAGAGTAATAATACTCACA
>NZ_JAFLSB010000041.1 GCF_022511165.1 Helicobacter sp.
GATTCTAAGAATAGATTTTTATTTTTGGAGTTTTTAGAATCTAGAATCTATTTAAGATAAAAAAGCTTGAGATTCTCATTTAAGAATCTGCAAGAGAGTGCAATTTTAATCCTTAAGCGAGACTTTAAAAAATAAAAAAGCATTTGAAAAATAAAATCTAAAATTGTTACATATCTTGCAGATTTTGCATTGAGTGAAAGCATTTGCCTAGGGCATTAACGCTTATTCTTTTTTTAAGGAAGAAAGTGTATATTTAAGGGGGCATAAAGGCTAAAAAGTTACAATGGTATTTCTATCTTAACAATAATGGGAGCATATATGTTTCAAAAGTATCTTATTCCTTTATGTATTATCGCTGTGGTGTATTTTGTCTCCACAGGCGATGCACTCACAGACCTTAGTGCAGGGCTAGCAATTTTGCTTTTTGGTATGACTTGTCTTGGCAATGGATTTCGCACTTTCAATGGAGGATTTTTAGAAAATATTCTCACCGCCTCGACGAATACTGCGCTCAAAGCGGTTACTTTTGGGACTATTGCTACGGCGATTATGCAAAGCTCTACTTTGGTGTCCGTGCTTTCTATCTCATTTGTCTCGGCTTCACTTTTAAGTCTTGGGCAAGGTATTGGTGTAATATTTGGTGCAAATTTAGGTAATAGTGCGGGTTCGTGGTTGATTGCTGGAGTAAGTGGTATGAAAATTTCCGCCCTTGCTTTGCCACTTATTGTAGGCGGCGTGCTTTTTAATTTTCAAGGCACAAAGACAGCTAAGGGTGTTGGGCAGATTTTTATAGGACTTGGATTCTTCTTTTTGGGCGTAGGCTATATCAAAGATGGCTTTGAGGAATATAAGGATATTGTTGATTTTTCACAATATTCTATGGAGGGTTTGCATGGAGTGCTGCTTTTTGTAGGGCTTGGCGCATTAATGACGGCTATTGTGCAAAGCTCACACGCGACTTTGACGATTATTATTTCTGCTCTTGCCACAGGTAGTATGACTTATGAAAATGCTCTAGCAGCGACACTTGGCACGAGTGTAGGGGGCGTGATGACTGCTGTTATTGTTTCTTTAAGCACAAATATAGACGGGAAGCGATTAGCGGTAGCAAATTGTATTTTTAATTTTTCTATTGCTTTGCTTGTGATTGCTACTTTTGATTATTTTGTGTGGCTGAATACGACTATCTCATCATTTTTGGGTTTGGGTGAGGAGAGTGTATTGCGCCTTGCAGTTTTTCATACGCTTTTTAATCTCGTAGCCGTGATACTTTTGCTCCCCTTTATCCCAAAAATTTCTGCTTTGCTTAAAAAGGCTTTGACAGAAAAAGATTCGCAAATTGATAAGCCCCTTTATATCAATAATACTATCGTAAAATACCCTGATACAGCTTTTCTTGCTCTATGCCACGAGATAGAGCATCTCTATGAAAATGCTTTTGAGCTTATTTCTCACACGCTTGGTTTTTCACGCGAGGATATTAGAGGTAAGCAAGATATTAATGAGGTACTCAAAGAAAATATATGGAAAAAAGAAGATGTTGATATAGAGATTTTTTATATTAAAAAGATCAAGGTGCTTTTTAATGCAATTCTTGATTTTTCTACACAAACCCAAGCTCACACGCAAGATCAAGCTTATATACGCAAGTTTGCCTTGCTTACTTCATCATCTCGTCATATCGTGGAGGCGATTAAGAATATGGAGCTTTTGCAACCAAATTTGAAAAAAAATAGCTTGTCTAAGAATCAGATTTTGGCCAATGAATATAATACATTAAGAGAGCATCTTGCAATGCTTTTGCGTAATATCAATGAAATCTCGCTTTTTGGGAATATGCCCCCACAAGAAGCTATTATAAAGCTTAAAGCACAGAAAAAAATCTTTAAGAAAATGGATAAAAATTCTGTTGTCTATATAGAATCACTGCTTAATAAAAAAGAATTGAGTGTGCAAGCTAGCACTTCCTTGCTCAATGCCGTAGGATTTAGCCATAATATTGCAAAAGAGCTGATTAATGCCATTATTCAAATGCAAAAAACGCGTATAGAAAAAACCGAGGAAGAAGTGCAAAATATAGAACATCAATAGAGGATTAAATGAGCAACAAAAAGCGTTTTTTTGCAAGTCTTGTGGCTTTAGGCGTTTTTTGTGTCATAGCGATAATAGGCTATAAGAGATTTTATATGAAGCCTATTACCCTAGAGGAGCTAGAGCGCAGGTATGCTCATCTGAATCCTTCGCAATGGGGTGAAAATCTCCCCGGTGTTACAACACTTTTGCCTAGTCAAAGTCTCCCTTCTATCGTGTATCTTACCTTTGATGCGTGTGGTGGGAGCTATGATAGAGCAATTATTGATTATTTGATTGAGCATAATATCCCTGCAACTTTGTTTATTAATGCGCGTTGGATTGAAAAACATACCGATGATTTTCTCTCTCTTGCTCACAATCCACTTTTTTCTATCCAAAATCACGGCGCAAGACATCTTCCTTTAAGTGCTAATGGCAGGAGCATTTATCATATCAAAGGCACAGAATCAATAGCCCAAATTTATGATGAGGTAATGGAAAATCACAAGCTTATCGTCTCGCTTACAGGCAAGATTCCACGCTATTTTCGTTCAGGCACAGCCTATTATGATGAAATAGCAGTGAGTGTATTGAAAGACTTAGGCTATGAAATTGGCGGTTTTGATGTGCTTGGTGATGCAGGAGCGACTTTTTCTAAAAGCACAATGCTTAAGCAAATTGACAAAGTGCGCAATGGTTCAATTCTTATCTATCATTTTAATAAACCTAAAAGTAGCACTTATGCAGGAATCATAGAGATTATTCCTTTGCTTACCCAAAGAGGCTTTGTCTTTGGGAAGCTCGAGTAGGTTTGAATATTGCCTTAGAAAACCAAAAGAGTTTTTAGGTTAGTTGCCTTTTACGATAGTTGTTGAGGTGGTATAAAGCCCTAAAATACTCCAAATTTTTGTATCTACACTTTTAATTTGTGAAATGTGCCCAGCCTTGCTTGCTGCTTGAATCGAGCAATCACCAATACTAACCAAGCCAAGAATGCTTTGGCACACGGCTTACCCTTCTTTAGAAGCTCCGCTATTTGAAGTTGCTAGTGTAGGACCTGTCATATCAGAGTATAGCACTCCCGAGTTAAGTCCACCGGTGCTACCCATTGCGCAACCACTTAAAAGTGCCATTGCGCCACTTAAACCTAAAGCCAAAATCAACTTGTTTCTCATACAAGCTCCTCTAAGTAAGAATTTACGCACCAAAAAAGCTGATACGCGGCGCAACTCTATCAAAAAAAAACAAGTCAAGTGGCTACTAAAAAACATTTTTGCGCTATATATGCCCTTAATGTAACACAAAATGTGTGATTTTAAGGATTATTTAAGTGATGAGAAGCCATAGAGGCACACTTGCAAAGCTTAGTGGGATTCCAAAAGCAATAACACTCACAGCAAGTTTTGCATTTAGCCCTGCTTTAATCACAATAGCCGCAGCACTTACCATTGGCGGCATTGCAACTTCAATGAGTGCCATACGCCATAAGTCATTAAATCCACCAAAGCTTATAAGCACGACAAGGAAAAGGAATAAGGGCGCGATAATCATCTTGCCAAAGAGTAGGAGTAAAGTAAGCCTCCACTCTTCTTTGATGCCCTTGAGGCTCATTTGCACCCCGATAGCAAAAAGTGCCACAGGTGTGGCGGTTTGAGCGAGACTTTTAAGTGGGAGAAATAAATCATCAGGAATCTCTAGGGGGATGAATTTAAGCAAGAGCCCAGAGAGAAAAGCAAGAATGAGCGGACTTTGAAAAAGTCGTAATGAAATAGCCCTTAGACTAAAACTCCCCTTTCCACCAAGGCTTAAAATAAGAGGTGCAAGAAAGGCAATAGGAATCCCTGTAACGATTTGATCATAAATAATCACCTTGTTAGCATAGTCTTCCCCAAGTGCGCCATTAACGATAGGTAGCCCCAAAAAGAGTGTATTTCCAAAAGCCCCCATAAAGCTCATAGTAAGGATAGAATGAGGGTGAAGCTTCAGCATTTTACCAATGATAAAAAGCACTCCACCACCGCTTAGGGAGCAAAGTAAGCTCACAAGGCATACAAGAAAAAAAGCCATATCAATATGAGCGTGATATGTGCCATTAAAAATCTGTGCAGGAATAGCAAAGTTTAACAAGAATCCAAGCAAAATACCACTTTGTTTATCGCCCACAAGGCGCAAAAGTTTAGCAATATAGCCAATGAGGATAAAAACACATACACTATAAATAGCAAGTAGCATAAGCTCTCCAAGTGAGCAAGGTTGAAAGCTATTCTAGCGCATTTGTATAAATTATGTGTAAGTTTTATGCCCGCTTATTGAGGTAAAAAGACGAGGATTCTAAGATTAAAATTTCTTGCTATAATCACGCTTTTATATTGAGATGATTAAAAAGCGTGCATTTGCATAGAGCTTATATCAAATACAAAGGGAAGAAATGGCAACACAAGCAGAAATTACTGATATTTTAACACAGGTGATTTATCCGCATTTTCAAAAAGACATTGTGAGTTATGGTTTTTTGAAAAAAGTGAGCGTAAGTGAGGGCGCAATAGATATTATTATAGATATACCCTCAAGCGCACAAGATGTGATTGAGACTTTGAGACAGGATATTACACAAAAACTCGCGCATATCACACAAGATAAGACTTTGAATCTGCATATCAATCCCCCCAAACCCGCTCCCCAAAAAGAGCCAAAAACAAAGAATCTCGCTCCACATATTGCACATTTTGTAATGGTAAGCTCGGGTAAAGGGGGCGTTGGAAAATCCACTACAAGCGTGAATCTTGCCATTGCCCTAGCTCAACAGGGCAAGAGGGTAGGGCTGCTTGATGCAGATATTTATGGTCCTAATATTCCACGAATGCTCGGGCTTAATGCCACCAAAGCTCAAGTTGATGAATCTCAAAAGAAGCTTATCCCGCTTAAAGCCTTTGGTGTAGAGATAATGAGTATGGGGGTGCTTTATGATGAGGGGCAGAGCCTTATTTGGCGTGGTCCTATGATTATGCGTGCCATTGAGCAATTACTCACTGATGTGCTATGGAGTAAGCTTGATGTGCTTGTGATTGATATGCCACCGGGCACAGGAGATGCGCAGCTCACACTTGCTCAAAGTGTGCCAGTGAGTGCAGGTGTGATAGTAACAACGCCTCAAAAAGTAAGCCTTGATGATAGTGCAAGAAGCCTTGATATGTTTGATAAGCTTAAGATTCCAATTGCAGGGATTATTGAAAATATGAGCGGATTTATCTGCCCAAATTGTGGTAAGGAGTATGATATTTTTGGAAAAGGCACAAGTGAAAGCCTCGCTCATACTTATAACACAACGATTCTCGCTCAAGTCCCGCTTGAACCAAAGGTGCGTGAGGGTGGGGATAATGGCAAACCTATTGCGTTTTTTGAGCCAGATTCTCAAAGCGCAAAGGCATATATGCAAGCAGGGGCGAGGCTAGCAGATTTTCTTTTAAAAGTAGAATCTCAAAGTCTTGCCGATAATAAGGACATTCAGCCCACACAAATGAAACATTAGCATTACTTAAGGTATAGGTTGCAGGGGGGGGCATATACCCTCTGTCTCAAGCACAAAGCTATGTATGCCTTGAGAGTAGAAGTATTGTGGATTCTCACACATATAGCTTTCTAATCCTGCTTCACAGGCTGCAAGATAACGAGCCTTTGCAAGCTCATAGTGTTGATTATAGGCTTGGCGCAAACTCATCATATCTTTAAGCGTTGTGATGAATAGGAGGGCTACTTGGAATCTTGTGTGTTTTAGAATCTGCGCACATTCTTCATTGAGCGGATATAATTTGCCCTCATCATCAAAATATCGACATTCAAAATGCCGCTTAAACCACCTGCTATGCACACTCTCTTTGTTTTTACAATCCTCTTTATTTACGCAGCCTATGCGTGTAAAATCTTGCGTAGTTTGTGCCATAAGCCAATCTTGCGCTCTATATTCAATCTCTCTGCACTCCGCTCTGTATTCATATTTTTTGGTATAAAAGTCCTTTGTGAGAATCCAAAGCATATTTTGCGAGAGCAGTGCTAATATCACAAGAGAGTGAAATTGCTCTCTTTTTTGTTCCTTTGAGAGGGCTTGTGTAGGATTTAAAGAAGCAATGTCCTCTAATCTCTCTTGGCTTAGCATTATGCCATACTCACTTGCTAATAGAGATATATTTTTATCAAGGGGTGAAGCAAATATTTGTATATCAGGACCAGAAGCCTTGCTTAACTCTGCTGCAAAAAGACAAGAGGTAAGATTATTTGCTTTTAAACAAGCACTTAGATTTGCTAAAACAGCTTCTTTAAGCCAGTGGGGGAAGGATTTTTTTGTCTGTAGTTATACTGCACGAGCGCAGAGAGAGAATGAGAGAGGCTCACGCATATTGGTGCGTAATTGGAGGGAACAAAGGAGTGTGCAATCTTTTGCGCTTCAGCGAGGGTAGAGGAGGGATTAAGCAGTGCTTTGATGTCTGCATCATCGCCACAAGATTTACGATAAGATTGCGTGAGCTCTTTTAATCGCTCTTGCAAATCTTGCTCTTGTTGTGCTATTTTATGAGCATTTACTCCCCATATATTATACAAAGGTGCAAAAGCAAAATGCTCCATATCACAAGATTCTATAACACCACTCTTACAAGATGCAGCATATAAATCTTTTCTTATCTGCTTTGCCTTTTCCCATTCCATTGCATCAGCATCAAAAGCAAAATATGCCTCTAGCCAAGTTTTTTCAAACGCACTGAGAGGAGCAAAATGATGTTGTGTGGGCTTAATATTAGGGGCTTTGGGAGATAGGGGAGCTTCTTTAGAGAGATGAGATTCTGCGGGTGCATTGTCTGTTTGCTCACACGCATTCAAAAGCAATAATACAGCACATAAGCTTATGATTTTGTGCATATTACCTCTTAATATATAATTAAGTAATTAAGGTGGCTATCGTAAGTCTCTTGCATCAAGGGCGCGATTAAGCGTTTTGTTAAGCTCTCGCGCTAAGTCTGGATTAAGCTCTCGTAATCGCTCTTCAGTTTTGAGAATGAGTTCAGTAGATGTATTGCTATGTATAGTGATTGCAAAAAGAAAACTTTTTTTGCGATAGTCGCTTAGTTCAAGTTTATCATAGTGTTCAAAAAAAGTATCTGCTGTTTCAGTGAGCTTTGTTAAGGTGCTTTTTGGATTATCCAAAACTTTCATAATATCTTCAATACTTACATTTTCTACTTCCTCTTGTTTGCTCATTAACAATCTTTTGGGCGTGGGACCAAAAAGCCATAGCATCGTTACAAGCACGAATATAGCTACACAAAATATACTTACGAGCATAAAAACACTATCAGGAGATAAAGTCATAATAATCCTTAAATTTTCAATAAGCAAATGGGAATTTTAACACAACATTATGCTATTGTGGCTAGAATTATGCGACAAAATGATTAACCTAAAATTCAAAAAAAATAAAAAATTATAGAAACTTGCTTCATTAGGACTATGAGGAGTAGATATGAATTATTTAGAGCTTGCCAAAACCTATCAAACACCCCTTTATGTGTATGATTTGGCGCAGATAACACAAGCTTTTCATACCATAAAAGATGCTTTTAAGGCACGAAAATCGCTTATTTGCTATGCACTCAAAGCTAATTCAAATCTCTCTATTATTCATCATCTCGCACAGCTTGGAAGTGGGGCGGATTGCGTATCTATTGGTGAGGTAAAAAGAGCATTAAAGGCAGGGATTCCCAAATATAAAATTATTTTTAGTGGGGTAGGTAAAAGTGATAGTGAGATTATGCAGGCATTAGAAAGCGATATTTTATTGATTAATGTAGAGAGCGAAGCAGAGCTTATGCGCATAGAATCTTTGGCAAAAAATCTTAATAAGGTTGCGCGTATTTCTGTGCGCGTCAATCCAAATATTGATGCCAAAACACATCCCTACATCTCCACAGGCTTAAGTGAAAATAAATTTGGCGTGGATATAGAGCAAGCAAAGTCAATGTATATTTTTGCTAAAAATGCTCCACATCTTGAGCCTGTGGGGATTCATTTTCATATTGGCTCACAGCTCACAGAGCTTGCACCTATTTCTCAAGCTGCACAAAAAATTGCAGAGCTTACTCATAGCCTTTTAGCCCTCAAAATTGATTTAAAATTTTTTGATGTAGGCGGAGGGATTGGCATACGATATAGCGATGAGAATCTTATTGAGCCTTATGATTATGCTCAAGCGATTTTAAGCGCACTTTATGGGCTTGATTTGACGATTATTTGTGAGCCCGGACGCTTTCTTGTGGGAGAGAGCGGAGTACTTCTTACAAGTGTGCTTTATGAAAAATATAATGGCAAGAAGCGATTTGTGATTGTTGATGCAGCAATGAATGATTTGATGCGTCCTGCACTCTATAATGCTACACACGAAGTGTGTCTTTTAGATTCTAAACATACAAATGCTAAAAACAAAGGGGATTGTATTGATACTTCTTTCACACCTCAAGCCCAAGAAAGTCTCTGTGATGTAGTGGGACCTATTTGTGAGAGTAGCGACTTCTTGGCAAAAAATGTGCATTTGCCTCATTTATGCGCAGGAGATGTGTTGATGATAAAAAATGCTGGCGCATACGGAGCAAGTATGGCAAGTAATTATAATACGCGTCCGCGCCCTGCTGAAGTGGCGTTTATGGGTGAAGAGGTATATCTTATTAAACATCGAGAATCTTTTGAAGAGATGACAAGAGATGAGGAGGACTTATTGCAGCACTCTATAGATTCTACATACAAAGGGAGTGAGTGATGGCACAAGATGATGTGTTGCAGGCTTTGCGTGCGCAAATTGATGAAATTGATGATGTCATTTTTGATGCCCTCAATCGCCGTATGGCGCTTGTTGCCAAAGTGGGTGAGCATAAGCAAAAACGTGGCAGTGCGATTTATCGCCCAGAACGTGAGAGGCAGATTGTCCAAAGGCTTCATCAAAAAGGCAGTGAGTTTATGGATTTTTACGCTATTGAGGCTATTTATCAAGAGATTTTTGCTCTCTCACGCAATCTCGAGCTTCCTCAAAAAGTAGCATTTTTAGGACCTATTGGGAGTTATACACATCAGGCTGCAGAAGAGCGATTTGGGGCGATGAGCGAATATGTGCCACTCAATACGATTAGTGCTGTTTTTGAGGCATTATATGCTAAGCGCGTAAAATATGGTGTTGTGCCACTTGAAAATAATACAAATGGTATGGTGGGGGAGAGCATTGATTTACTTGTGCGTTTTGATTTTAAGATTATTGCGGATATGATTTTGCCTATTCATCATAGTTTTTTAAGTAATTGTGAGCATTTGAGCGATATTAAAACAATTTATTCTAAAGATATTGCTTTTGGGCAATGTCGCAATTTCCTTAATGCGCATAATTTACATCATATTGAGCAAATCCCCACAGATTCTACCGCGCGTGCGGTGCAACTTGCAGCAAATAATCCCCAAAGTGCCGCCATTGGCTCTAAGATTGCTGGTAAAATCTACAAGCTCCCATTGATGTTTGAGCATATTGAAGATTCTGTGAATAATAAAACGCGTTTTGTGATTGTGAGTGATTTTGAGCTTCCTCCAAGCAAAAGGGACAAAACTTCACTTTTTGTGCATTTTCAAGAGAAAGATAAGATGGGCGATTTGTTTCGATTATTAGGGGATTTTGAAAAAGAAGGCATTAATCTCACGCGCATAGATTCTCGTCCTGTGCAAGGGAATGATGATTTTAGAATGGGATTTTTTATCGATTGTGAAGGGCATTATAAAGATCCGCCATTACAGAGGCTTTTAGAAAAAAGGGCAGATGAGATTAAATGGCTTGGTAGTTATGGTTTCACTGATATGCGGGAGTAAAAAGGCTAAAATGATAGAATTTAAGGTGCTAGAGTTAAGTGATAAGGCAATATTACAACCTTTTGTGAAAACAAAAGGGCGGTGGATTTCAGATACAAATTTTACAAATATGTTTATGTGGCGGCACGCTCGTGAGATTAGTTATGCGCTTTTACAAGGGCAATGTATCATACAAACGCGCTATCCTAATGAAAATCCCTTTGTATTTTATCCTTTGGGAGTGGGGGATAAAAAGCCTGTTATTGAAGCCTTAATACAGCATTATAAGGCATTGCATCTCCCATTAGAGTTTCGCTCTTTGCTACAAAATGAATGCGATGAGCTTAGTGAATGTTTCCCTCAAAGCTTTGAAATAGAGCAAAAACGTGATAGATTTGATTATATGTATCTTACCCAAGAGCTTATTGAGTTAAGTGGGCGGAAGTTTCATAAGAAAAAAAATCATCTCAATCGCTTTTATTTGCAATATCCTCAAACACAATTTGAATCCCTCACAAATGCAAATATGAATGAAGTCATAGCCCTTAATAATATGTGGTATGCAAAAGCAGATAAAAATGATAAGGGTTTATATTTTGAGAATCTTGGCATTAATGATGCTCTTAGGCATTTTGATGAGCTGTGTTTGCAAGGAGGGCTTTTGCGCATTGATGGTGAGATTGTGGCTTTTAGCTTTGGGGAGGAGCTTGATTGTGATTGTGCGCTTATACATATTGAGAAAGCAAATATTGCTTTTAATGGCGCGTATCAGGCAATTAATCAAGCTTTATTAAAGCATCATTTTGCAAATACACAATATGCCAATCGCGAAGAGGATTTGGGTATAGAGGGGTTGCGTAAAGCAAAACTCTCGTATCAACCCAACTTTTTGCTTGAAAAATATTACGCAAGGCTTAAAATGTGAGGAAACTTGGACGTTTTGCTATTGATGTTATTATAGTTTGTGTGCTTGGAGGGGTGTTTTTTATTTTGCAACATAATGGACTTGTATGGTTTAATATGCCAAGCGATGAATCTTATCCTATAAAGGGTGTTGATGTATCTGCGCATCAAGGGCAAATCAAATGGGATATACTCGCTTTAGAAAATGTGCGTTTTGCTTTTATTAAAGCCACAGAGGGAAGTAATTGGGTTGATAAGCAATTTGCATATAACTTTCAAGCCGCACAAGAAATAGGGCTGTATGTGGGAGCATATCATTTTTTTAGTTTTGATTCAGCAGGAATCACACAGGCGGCAAATTTTATTGAAAATGTGCCTCGCTCTGCTTATAGTAAGATTTTGCCCCCGGTTGTTGATTTAGAATTTTATGGCACAAAGGCGAGTAATCCCCCAAGTGCGCAATCTATATATAGTGAGCTTGATGCAATGCTTTTTGCTCTTGAAAAGCATTATGGAGTAAAGCCTATTATTTATACTACGCCAAGTTTTTATGATATGTATTTGCGTGAGCGTTATAAGGAATATCCGCTATGGATTCGCTCTGTATTTTTTTCGCCACATTCTTTGATTGCACGTTGTTTTGGCTTGTATTTTGATGAGTGGAAATTTTGGCAATACAACCCCAAAGGTGTGCTAAAGGGCTATTCTGGCGGAGAGCGATATATTGACCTTAATGCGTTTAATGGCGATGAAGAGGCATTGGTGGCTTGGCTTAAACATATCGCAAAATAACCAAGTCTATACAAAGGAGCGAAAATGCAAGAGCAAAATATAGAAGTGATAAGGGAGCAAGATTTATCTTTTATCTCGCGCACAGATTCTTTGCGTATATTCTATGATGTGTATATGCCAAAGGCATTTGAATATCCTGTGGTGGTGCAAATTGCTCACGGAATGGTAGAGCATAAGGGGCGTTATGTTTGGCTAGGCACAAAACTCGCTCAATCTGGCTTTATTGTAGTGATTAATGATCATAGGGGACACGGCAAAAGCATAGATAATACACATCAATGTGGAGAGATGAAAGGTATAGCCGATAATACAGATAAAGATTTAAGCCAATATCAACAGCTTAGTGGCTTTGAACGCGCGGTTATGGATATGCACGAGCTTACACAGATAGCAAAAGCGCGTTTTGCTCCGCAAAAATTGATTCTACTTGGGCATTCTATGGGTTCTTTGCTTTCACGCGCTTATTTGAAGCATTTTTCTTATGAGCTCAATGCGCTTATTTTATCAGGTTCACCTGCGTATAATCCCTTTGTAGGTGTGGGTAAGCTACTTGCGCAGCTCCTTTATAAATGTGGTTTGGAGACAAAGGGCAAATATTTCATCAATGCCC
>NZ_JAFLSB010000042.1 GCF_022511165.1 Helicobacter sp.
AGAAACAAGTGCTAAATAAAGCGCACCCCAAAATGTAAGATTACTTGCTACATTATTAAGAAAACTCGCCGTGCCTTCTCCCGGGCGTAAACCGGGTATAAATCCACCCTGCCTTTTGAGATTATCAGCAATATCTTTGGCATTAAACACAATAGAAGCATAAAAATACGCAAAGAAAACAACAAGCACAAACATCAAAGCATTATAAATATAACCATCAGGTTTTAAAATATCTGCAATGCTTTGAATTATCGTATTTGATGAGGCTTGTAAGATAGTTGAGGGAAACACAAGCAATGCCGAAGCAAAAATAGGCGGAATCACGCCACTTAGATTAAGTTTCACAGGAATATAATTCATAATGCGCTTATTTTGATTTTGCATAACCACCTTACGCGCATAAGAAACAGGTATGCGTCTCTCGGCTAGCTCGATGTAGATAATTACTCCAATAGTAAGGATAATCACAGCAAGGAGCAAAAGGAGCAAAAAGACATTGAGTTGCCCTGTATTGACGAGATTAAAAGTTTTACCTATGCTTGAGGGGATACCTGAAACAATGCCCCCAAAGATGATAAGGCTAATACCATTGCCCACGCCTCTTTGCGTGATTTGCTCACCAATCCACATAAGCAACATTGTGCCTGTAAGCATTGAAAATACCGATACGGCAATAAAAAGATTCAAATCAATCTTAATTGCTCCAACGCTCATACTATTAAGCCCGATACTCACACTCACTGCTTGGATAATAGTAATACCAATGGTTACATAGCGCACAATTTGCATATATTTTTGCATACCATCGCGCTCTTTTTTCATTTTTGCAAGATTTGGAAAAGTCGCAGCAAGAAGCTCCATAATAATAGAAGCCGTGATATAGGGCATAATGCCAAGCGAGATAATACTAAATCGCTCCACTGCATTGCCACTAAACATATTAAATAATCCCAAAGCATTGTTTGCATTATCATCAATAAATGATTTAATAAGGCTCACATCTACGCCCGGAACAGGCACATATGCTAAGATTCTATACGCAAATAAAAATGCAAGCGTGATGAGAATCTTATTGAGAATGCTTTTTGTCATTCTTTATTTCCGCTTGTTGTGATTTGAGAATCTTTAATCTTAGAAACCAAACCCTTTGCCTTTGTGCCTATGAGTTTTACACGAGTAGCACTTTTTGGGATACTAAAATGAGTGCGCAAAACCTCAAGAGTAATTTCAGAGAGTGAATCAAAAATGTTTGCTTTATCTACATTAATCACAATAGGCTTTTCTACACGCGAAGTAAAACCAATTTTAGGCAAACGTCTTTGAAGCGGCTGTTGTCCGCCCTCAAAACCTCGTTTTGCCTTATAGCCTGTGCGAGCAGTTTGCCCTTTGCCACCACGAGTAGAAGTTTTGCCCATACCGCTCCCTTGCCCCCTCCCTACACGTTTAATATCTTTTGTGCTGCCTTTGGCTGGTTTAATTTTTTCTAACATAATCACTCCTTAGGCTTTGATTCGAGCAAGTGCATCAATAGTTGCACGCACTACATTATAGGGATTATTAGAACCAAGCGATTTTGTCAAAATATCCTTAATTCCTGCAAGTTCAATTACTGGGCGAGTAGAACCACCTGCAATCACACCTGTTCCCTCACTTGCAGGCTTAAGTAGAATCTTACTTGCATTATATTTATGCTCAATATCGTGTGCAATGGTTGTGCCTTTAATATTGACTTTAATGATATTTTTAAACGCATCATCAATGGCTTTTTTAATCGCATCTGGCACCTCTTTCGCCTTGCCAAGCCCAAAACCTACAAGCCCATTCTTATTGCCTACTACAACAAGCGCATTAAAGCGGAATCTACGCCCACCCTTAACAACTTTTGTTACTCTGCCAATATTTACAACAACTTCACTAAATTCTTCTCTATTGATTTCCATACATATCCTTTTTATAACTTTATGCCATTTTCACGCAAAGTATCAGCAAATGCTGCTACAACGCCGTGATAAAGGTATCCATTTCTATCAAATACCACCTCTGTAATATTGGCTTTTTTAAGTGCATTCACAAATTCATTTGCAATTTTCTTTGCATCTTCTTTGTTATTGCTCAAACCAAGCTTTTTGCCATCAACACTTGCAAGTGTTATACCTTGCTCATCATTAATTGCCTGTGCATAAAAATACTTATTTGACTTAAATACACTCACGCGTGGCTTATTTGCCACTCCACAAATTTTCCCTCTCGTGCGTAGCTTTCTTTTTGCCCGTAGAAGCTGTTTTTGCTTTAATACTTTTTCTGTCATATTACACCCTTAACTATTTTTTAGAAGTTTTACCCGCTTTGCGCATAATGGTTTCATCGCTGTATTTAATCCCCTTACCTTTATATGGCTCTGGCGGTCTAAACTCACGAATTTCAGCTGCAATCTGCCCCACTTGCTGTTTATCAGCACCCTTAATTGTAATCGTATTTTTATCTACGCTCATCTCAATACCCTTAGGGATAGGATAAATTACAGGGTGAGAAAATCCTAATGCCATTTCAAGATTCTTACCGCTAATATTTGCTTTATAACCAACACCATTAATTTCAAGCATCTTTGTAAATCCTTGAGATAAACCAATGATAATATTATTCGCCAATGCACGATAAGTTCCCCAATACGCACGAGATTGTGCTAGAGAATCCACACAATTAAAGCTCAAAAAACCATCTTTAAGCTCAATTTGAACGCGTCCATATGTCTCAAGCTCTTTTTGCTCTTTTGCACCTTTAAAGAGAATCTTGCTCCCTTGCACTGATACCTCTACACCTTTTGGAATGCTAATAGGTTTTTTACCAACTCTTGACATATCTCCCTCCTACCATATACTGCAAAGTGCTTCGCCGCCAACATTTGCACGATAAGCATCATCATTAGCAATCACACCCTTACTTGTGCTTACTACGATTGTGCCATAGCCATTTTTAAAATGTTTGAGTTCATTTCTTCCTTTATATACGCGTCTTCCGGGCTTACTAATGCGTTTAATCTCATTAATCGCACTTTTTCCTCGCTCATCATAAGCAAGCTGCACCATAATAGATTGCTTGCCATCTTTATCATTTACCTTATAATCTTTAATGAATCCCTTTGCTTTAAACACTTCTAAAACTGATACAACAATCTTTGCATAATATAATGTCGTAACCTCTAATCGCCTCATAGAAGCATTACGAATTCTTGTTAAAGAATCTGCAATAATATCATTTACCATATTCTCTCCTTACCAACTCGCTTTACGAAGTCCGGGGATTAAGCCCTCATTGCCCATTTTACGCAAACACACTCTACATAGCCCAAAGTCTCGATATACAGAATGTGGTCGCCCACACACTTGACATCTTGTATAAGCCCTTGCGCTAAACTTTGCTTTTCTCTTTGACTTTGCAATAATTGATTTTTTTGCCATTTTATCGTCCTTTCGCAAAAGGCATACCAAGAAGCTCAAGCAACTTAAACGCCTCTTTATCGCTTTGAGTAGAAGTTACAAATGTAATATTCATTCCGTGAGTTACCATAATATCATCATATACGACTTCTGGGAACATCAACTGCTCATTCAAACCAAAGCTATAATTGCCTCTTCCATCAAATCCATTGCGCTTTACTCCTCTAAAGTCTTTCACGCGAGGCAATGCAATTACAATAAGTTTTTCAAGGAAGTTATACATCATTTTACCACGAAGCGTTACTTTTACGCCCATAGGCATACCCTCACGCATTTTAAATCCCGCGACAGATTTCTTTGCAAGAGTAATTACCGCCTTTTGTCCTGCAATCAATGAAATGGTATCCGCGATATTTTGCATTATCTTAGAATCTTTGGCATAATCTCCCGCACCCACACTAATAATAATCTTTTCTAACTTAGGCAACAACATCACATTGCTGATGTTAAGCTCACTTTTTAGCTGGGGGATAATTTCATTTTTGTATTTTTCTCTTAGAGCAAACATTAATTATCTCCTTGCGCTTTTTTCACATTTGAAATACTCATTGGCATCTCTTTTGATAAAAATCCACCCTTAGGATTCTTATCATTTGCTTTCACTGCCTTTTTTACAACCTTACAACCCTCTACAATCACTTGTGCTTTTTTTGGCAATACTTGCAAAACCTTTGCTTTTTTACCTTTATCATCACCTGCAATGACAAGCACCATATCACCTTTTTTGATTTTAAACTTTGCCACTATAACACCTCCGGAGCTAACGATACTATTTTCATAAAGTTTGCGTATCGCACTTCTCTACTTACTGGTCCAAAAATTCTTGTGCCAATAGGCTCTTTTTTCGCATCAAGAATCACCGCCGCATTATCATCAAAGCGCACCAAAGATCCATTTTCACGATGAATCTCTTTTTTGGTTCGCACTACAACTGCCTTGATAACTTGCCCTTTTTTCACTTTTCCATTAGGAATAGCCTTTTTTACAGATGCAACAATCACATCACCTACGCGTGCATATCGTCTATGGCTACCGCCTAGAATCTTAATGCACATAATCTCTTTTGCACCGCTATTGTCTGCGACATTTAATCTCGTAAAACTCTGTATCATAGCTCTACTCCTGCGGTAATAATTTCTTTAAACTTAAAAGCCTTTGTTTTAGAAATTGGCTTACACTCAATCGCACTAATCACATCGCCAATCTTTGCATTATGATGCTCATCGTGAATTGTATATTTTTTAAAACGTTTAACGATTTTGCGATATTTTGCATGAACGACCTTGCGTTCTACTAAAATCACTACACTTTTGTCTCCTGCTTTGCTGACAACTTTGCCTTGAATCACTCTCTTATGTGCTTGTTTTTCGCTCATTTTTAATCCTTCTTTGCACTTAAGGCTGTGTTAATTCTTGCAATATCCTTGCGAATAGTTTTAATTTCGCTTGGATTAGTAAGCTGCATTGTTTTGAGTTGCAATCTTTTTTCAAAGAGCAACGACTTCTTTTCTTTCAACATACTTTGCAATTCTGCAATATCCTTATCTTGTAAATCAATAAATTTCATTTTCACTCTCACTCGTTATGATTTTGGTTCTAAAAGGAAGCTTACTTTGCGCTAAAGCCAAAGCCTCTCTTGCTAAAGCTTCATCAATCCCTGCCATTTCATAAATCATACGACCGGGCTTGATATTCATTACCCATTTTTCTACACCACCTTTACCCTTACCCATTCTTGTCTCAAGGGGCTTTGCAGTCAATGGCTTATCAGGGAATACGCGTATCCACACTTTTCCCGCTCTTTTAATATGTCTTGTCATAGCAATACGAGCAGATTCAATTTGGCGAGAATCAATTCTGCCGTGTTCTATTGCCTTAATCCCAATATCCCCAAAAGCCAAACTTGCACCGCGGAAAGACTTTCCACGATTGCGCCCTTTCATTTGTTTTCTATATTTTGTCTTCTTTGGCATTAACATAGCTTATTGCCTCCCTCTTCGTGATTTAGGGCGCGCTTCCTTATCGCCACTCTTATTTTCTTCTTTCTTCTCTGCCAAAATACCCTTATGTAACACTTCGCCTTTAAAAATCCATACCTTAACGCCAATAATGCCATAAGTTGTCATTGCTTCAGCAAAACCATAGTCAATCTTAGCCCGAAGTGTATGAAGAGGCACGCGTCCCTCCATATACCACTCTGTTCGTGCCATTTCAGCTCCTGCTAGACGACCCGAAACTTTCACTTTAATCCCTTTTGCTCCTGCTTTCATTGCTGCCTGCATTACCTTTTTCATAGCGCGTCTAAAAGCCACACGTTTTTCAAGCTGTGTAGCGATATTTTCTGCAGCAAGCTGTGCATTTGCTTGAGGACGTTTGGCTTCTTTAATATTAATAAAGACTTCTTTATGAAGAATCTTCTTTAAAGATTCTTTGTGTTTATCAATATCTACCCCTTTTTTACCAATAATCAACCCCGGACGTGAAGCTACAACGGTTACGCGAATCTTATTTGCTGCACGTTCGATAATAATCTCACTCACGCCCGCATAATACATCTCGCGTTTTAAAAACTTGCGAATCTTATGATCTTCTAAGATGTTTGAAGGTGTCGTTTGAGACACTGAAAACCATCGAGAAGACCAATTACGATTAATGCCTAATCTCAAACCTATTGGATTAACTTTTTGACCCATTGTTATTTTTCCTCACCTTCAGTTTTTTTTGCCGTTGTTTTTTTGCTTTTTGCTGCTTTGTTTGCTACCTTTGCCTTAGATTCAGTATTGTCCTCAGTTTTAGCTTGAGCCGTAGGTTTTGTTGGGGCTACTGCTTGGCTCTTTTTTGGTGCATTTTTAGTTTTGGTATTCTCTTTTTGTTTTGAATCTTTCTGCACCCCTGTGCCTACCTCTACTAAAATATGCGCCGTTGGCTTACGAATAGGAGTGGCTCTCCCTTTTGCACGAGGCGTGAAGCGACGAAGTACAGGACCCGCATCAACTCGACAAGAAGTAATTACCACATCTTGCGCATCATAGCCACCATTTGCCACTGCTGAAGCAATTACCTTTGAAATCACTCGCGCGGCTTTGTTTGGAGTGAATTCCAAACTCGCAATCGCAATTTCTGCATTCATTCCCTGCACTTCCCTTGCAATAAGTCGTGCTTTTGTTGGAGATAATCGAATATATTTTAATAATGCTCTACTCATCATATCCCCTTATTTGCCAATTTTCTTTTGGACACTGCCTTTGTGTCCTTTGAAAGTGCGGGTGGGGGCAAATTCACCAAGTTTATAGCCAACGTGATTTTCTGTGATATACACAGGTACAAATGCTCTCCCATTATGAACATTGAAAGTAAGCCCTATCATATCTGGCAAAATTGTGCTTCGTCTTGACCAAGTTTTGATAGGTTTATTGTCCTTGCTCTGCTTTGCTTTCTCAACTTTCTTGATGAGGTAATCATCAATAAATGGACCCTTTTTAATTGATCTTGCCATACTTCCTACCTTATTTTTTCTTTCTTGAGATAATCAATCTATCACTCGCTTTTTTCTTGCGAGTTTTAAAGCCTTTTGCCGGAGTTCCCCACGGAGAAACAGGGTGTCCGCTTGAACCCGTCTTACCTTCACCACCGCCGTGTGGGTGATCAACAGGATTCATTGCGCTACCACGTGTTTGCGGACGAATACCACGATGACGATTGCGCCCTGCCTTACCAATAGAAATATTTGTAAAGTCCTCATTGCCCACAACGCCAATAGTTGCCATACATTCTTCTAAGATATATCTCATCTCCCCACTTGGCATTCTCATAATGATATATTTACCCTCACGCCCCATAATCTGCGCACTTGCACCAGCACTTCTTGCAAGCTGCCCACCTGCGCCGGGGTGCATTTCAATATTATGCACGATTGTTCCAATAGGTATGCTCTTAAGCTTCATAGCAAAGCCTGTTTTAATATCAAGCCCAGATTCTGCAGAAAACACCACATCTCCTACTTTCAAGCCACTTGGCTGAATAATATAGCGTTTCTCGCCATCGCTATAATGGATAAGCGCGATACGACAATTTCTATATGGATCATATTCTATCGCTGCAACTTTGCCTTGCACATTGAATTTATTGCGTTTAAAATCAATGATTCTATAAAGCTTCTTTGCGCCACCTTCTTTATGACGACTTGTAATGCGCCCATTATTATTTCTTCCTGCACTCACGGGCAATTTCACAAGCAAACTTCTCACACTCGCCTTACCTGTAATATCACTTGAGCTTAGATTGCTCATAAAACGGCGACTTGGGGTATAGGGCTTATAAGTTTTGACTGCCATATTCACTCCTTACACTGATAGCGCATCAAGTTTTGCGCCCTCTGGAATCTTCACATAAAATTTTTTAAATGAGGCTCTTTGTCCAATCTTGCCTCTAAATCGCTTGACTTTGCCCTCTTGTCGTAAAGAATTGATTCTAAGAGGTGTAATGCCAAAATATTCTTTAAAAATCTCTTTAAGCTGATTTTTGCTCACATTTGTAGCAGTCTGCACGACAAGCACTCCGCTCTCTTGGAGCGAAAGAGATTTTTCAGTATAGAGGATTGACTTAATATCTGTAATATCTGCCATTTTATTCCCCCTCCTTTCCTGCAATAATTTCATCAAAAACAGCCTTTTCAATCACAACAGAGCGAAATGTCGCTACTAAATACGCATTAAGCTCATTTGCATCAGCCAAATAGCATTGTTGCAAATTTCTAAAAGCAAGAAAGGTTGGCTCATCGCTAAGGCGCGTAATAAATAGAGCATTACGCTTATTAAGGGCTTTAAACATCGCATAAGCATCTTTTGTTTTACCACTTGGTGCTGCAATAGAATCTACTACAAAAAGCGCACCCTCTTGAGCCTTTTGATACAAGGCACACTCAAGAGCGAGACGTTTTTGCTTCTTATTGACTTTTAGCTGATAGTTTTTATTATTGCTTGGTCCGTGTGCAACACCACCGCCTACAAATACAGGAGAAGTAATACTCCCTGCACGTGCGCGCCCACCGCCCTTTTGATTCCACGGCTTTTTACCACCACCGCTTACTTCGCCTCGCTTTTTTGCATAAGCATTATTCGCCCTAAGCGATGCAAGATAAGATTTTACATACAAATACAAATTATGCTCTTTGATTTGTGCATATCTTTCAGGTAATGCAAACTCACCGCTTTGTGCAAATTTTTGATCTAATAGAATTGCTTTACTCATATTGCTTACCTTATTTTATAATTTGTATTCTGCCAAATGCGCCATTATGCCCAGCTACTGAACCCTTAAGCACCAAAATAGCACTTTGCTTATCAAAAGACATTACATCATTTTTTGCACTTACAAGCTCATTGCCATAATGTCCAGCCATTTTTTTACCGGGCTGAACGCGTCCAGGCCACTCACGATTCCCAATAGAGCCTAAACGTCTGTGGAATCTACTTCCGTGCGCAGCCGGACCACCTTGAAAATTCCACCGCTTCATCGCGCCACTGAATCCGCGTCCTTTTGTCTTAAAACGCACTTGCACACGTTTTGCTTCACCCAAAACACTTGTATCAAGCTCACCCACTTCTTTATTGCCCACTTTAAGTGTAGCAAAACGATTAAGCTCTTTACTTAAATTATATTTTTTTTGTTGTCCTGCAATAGCCTTATTGTGCGCCTTACCCTGTGAATATGCTACAAGTGCCTTGCCATTATCATAAATCTCGCATACTTTCGCCCCAAGCACACGAAGCAAAGTTACAGCTTCACTCTTTGTGCCTATGGTGCGACTCATACCGATTTTTTCAACTATAAATTCCATATCCTCAATCCTTACAATCCTAATTTTACTTGCTCATAGACATTACTTCAACATCCACTTCCGGTGCTAAATCAAGCTTCATAAGACTATCTACGGTATCGGGAGTAGCAGACATAATATCAATGATGCGATGATGTACCCTAATCTCAAATTGCTCACGAGAATCTTTATTAATGTGAGGCGAACGAAGAACGGTGTATCTCTTCTTTTTGGTGGGAAGCGGCACGGGACCTCTTATTTCTGAACCTGTCCTTTTCACTGCCTCTATAATAGACGCAACCGATCTATCAAGAACCCTATGGTCATAAGCTTTAAGCCTAAGTCGTATTCTTTCCATAATCTTTCCTTATATCTAAAGAACTCACCAAATCGATTTTGATGTTTTTGGCGCGCCATTATAGTCAATTTCATAAAAAAAAGTCAAGCACTTTGCCTATTTTTCGATATTTTTTTATTTTTTTATTTCCTTATTATAAGGACAAAATTTTGATATACTTTACTCATTTTTAATGTTTTTAAATCGCATTTTGCTCTTTTTATAGATTCTATTTTCTTAAATACTCTATAAACATCTCTTTTTAGCTCACCTAGATGAGATTGCTCATATTTTAGAAGTATTGCTTCACTCAAATTCTTTTATAAATGTATGCAACACCGCACTTTTAAACATCATAGGGTCTATTCTTGTGCCTATTTCATCGCTGTGCCACTTTGATAGCGGAAGCCACTTGTATTTTTGTGTAGAATCTTTGCGGGATTGCTTCTCAAAAGGAAAATGAAATGAGGGTAATTCAGTAGAAATTAAATGATTACTATGGGGGATAAGCTGCTCATAATGCTCTTTATAGGGAATAAACTTTAAATCAAAAGCATTGACAAGCCAATGGTCCCCCTCATATACACAAAAACGTTCTGCGCTCACTAGAATCTCGTCATTTTGCCTCATAAAATCAATCCTACTATGAAGCACTATATCCCATATTTTTTGTGCGAGATAAAAACTCTTAAATAATTTAGAAGCATCATAAATATGATCCACATCGATTTTTACAAGCCACTGATATTTGGGAATCACGCTTAATACATAATTATAATATATATAGAGCCTATTTTCTTCACTTGCAGGATTGCTAAAATCTACATTATATGGATATTTCACGGGGATAAAGCTTGGAAATGCAGCACAAAATTCTAATATAATCTCCTCGCTCCCATCATCACAATCATTATAGCCTATCACTCCTCTTTGAATCGCAGGAAGTATGGAATACAAACACGCGCGTAAGGTATGCGCTTCGTTTTTAACGCGTATGTAGGCAAAAGGATTGCGCGGAGAATTGGGGTTTTTGGATTTCTTATCAGCATCAAAATATCCTATATGTTTGATGTGTAAATGAGCCTCTTTGGCTTTTTGCTTTAAGACTTCTAATGGGGGGGGGGGCATAAATGTAGAGTTGAGGGTATCTTGTGATGTCCTAGATTCTAGAATCTCTT
This sequence comes from Helicobacter sp., assembly GCF_022511165.1. Lineage (GTDB taxonomy): Bacteria > Campylobacterota > Campylobacteria > Campylobacterales > Helicobacteraceae > Helicobacter_C. The sequence goes on from NZ_JAFLSB010000042.1 coordinate 10,830, forward strand.
GCAAAGGCGTAGGATTAAGCATTGTTTTATAATGTGATAAAAAATCAATCGGGCTATGACTTTGTATATACAAAAGCACATCTTTTGGCACAGGGTAATCCACCCTCCCTAAAGGCACTATTTCTTTCCCAAAGCGCATTTTACTCCTCAAAGCCACGCGCGCTTTTTTGGTTGGTATAAACCAACACATCACTTTTACACAAAACCTTTTTATATAAAATTCCCACATTTTTATCCCCTTATTTCTTTGATAAGTCCCATAGCTCTTGTGCTAAATTTTTTGCACCTTTTAAATCTACTTTGCCTGAACCCAATACAGGGATAGATTCTACCACAAAAATTTTAGAGGGCTTAAAAAGTGTGGGGATTTGTGCCTCTTTGAGTGCAGATTCTAGCTTTTGGCATTCACTTGCCTCACCACTTACAAGTAGCACCACACTCTCACCTTTTTTGGCATCTTCTACCGCCACAGCAACATATTTGAGATTTTCATCAATTTCACTTTTTTTGATGATTTTTTGAATCTCCTCTTCAATGCCCCCAAGACTTACCATTTCTCCACCGATTTTAGCAAAACGCGAATATCTATCAACAATATGTATAAATCCATCACTATCTAAATGCCCCTTATCGCCACTTTTATACCATCTAATTCCATCAATTTCTACAATCACTTCTTTGGTTTTTTGCTCATCATTGAGATAGCCTAGCATTACTTGATGTCCTCCAATGAGTATCAGCCCATCTTCACCCACAGGTAGCTCTTGCATCGTATGGGGATCAACGATTCTAATAGCACTTCCGGGCAAGGGCATACCTACGCTCCCCTCTTTACTTGCCTTATGCACTTCCCAATTTTCTACATCAAATTCACTTGGAAGATTCACACTTACCACAGGCGTAGTCTCTGTCGCCCCATAACCCTCATAAATTTCTTTATTAAACTTCATCACAAAAGCTTCTCGCACATCTTTTTTAAGCTTCTCTGCTCCAGCTACAACAAGGCGCAGGGAATCAAACATTGTTTTGTCTATTTTATTATTGCGCGCATAAATGCCTAAAAATGTCGATGTCCCACATATAACGCTCACTTTATTTTTAGCAATCATTTTTGCCACTCCCACCGCATCAGTGGGATCAGGATATGTAACACAGAGCATTCCCTCAAGCAA
>NZ_JAFLSB010000043.1 GCF_022511165.1 Helicobacter sp.
AGAGTAAATTGGGATTCGTAATTCCCATAGGTATGTGTGAGGGCGGGGGTATTCATATCATCGGCAAAAAATGCGGGGACATAATATGCCCAAATTGACGCATAAAAGCCTTGTTTAGGGAAATAATTAAGTGCAAGATTTGCGATATGCTTTGGAGTAGCAGCAAGCTGATTACCCTCTGTTTGGGGATTTGTATCATTTTTTAAAATCGTGGCAAGAGTAAGTGTGTAGTTTCCCTCCAAATATATATCACGCACTATTGGCACTTGCGCACTAAGCTCTATGCCGTGAATCCTCCCCCTCCCTGCATTGATATTTTTATAAGGATTATTTTGGCTCCCATTGCCCGAGCGGTAAATCATATCCCAAAGCTCACTATCATAATAATAGAGTTTGCTTTCAAAGCCTTTGTTATAGTATTCTACCCCCACATCAAAGCTTAAAGCACTCTCTTTTTTCAAATCAGGATTAATCTCCCAAATGGTATTGCCGTGGCTAAATTGATACATATCTCTCATTGTTGGCATTCTAAATCCCGAGCCAAATGAGGTTTTAAAGATAAAGCCTTGCAGGGATTGTGGCGCGTAGTTAAGTGAGAGCTTAGGGCTAACCACAGAGGAGATTGCACCTTGATTGGTGCGATTTGTGTTGGGTTGAGTATGATCAAGAAGATAACCTGCATAATTGCGCCAATAGTCATAGCGGATTCCTAATGTACTCGAGAGCTTTGGTGTCCAACTTGAATTGAGATTCATAAAAGCCGAAGCCACAAAAGCCTTGCCGCCATAGTCGCGATATATATCTGCGCGAGTGCTTGAATCTCTCCAATTTGTCATACGCGCATTGACTTGCCTAAAATCATAATAGCGAAATTGCCCTGCAGTGGTAAGAGTATGCGCATCTCCTAGCTGCATATCATATACAATATCTACATAATTACTTGTAGAATCAATATCTTGTGTGTTACCCGCTCCGCCATATCTATCGCCAATGCCCTGCTCTGCATCTTGCCACTGACTAAAAAGATTTACTGAAGAAAGTGCAATTTTGAGTGAAGATTCACTAAAATGATGCCAATAGGTGAGATTCCCTAATAAATGTGAATAATCGCCCATTCCACCAATGCCAGAGCCTACAAAATAATCCTTCCCATCAACAAGAAAAGTGCTTTTGCCTGTAGAGCTATCACTGATATAGCTTGTAAAATGCCCAAAGTCATAGCGATGATTTGAAAAACTTAGCATTGTGGAGAGCATATTGGATTCATTAAAGTCATATTCTGCTTTAAAGCGCACATCATAGATAGCATATTCGCGCCTCCCGCCATCGCCGATGATGCGATTTTCTGCTTTGTCTGTGATGATACCATTAGGAGTATCTGTGAGGCTCACACCGCTAGGGATAGTCGTGGGAAAGCTCGCATATCCATCGCTATGCGTATAACCTGCACTAAGTTTTAGCCTTAATCGTTTATCCAAAAATACATCGCCTACACTTGCGTAAGCGCGTATGAGATTTTTTTCCGCGCTGTCTTTGTGCAATTCATCTCCATAGCTTAGAATCACTTGAGATTGAAAGCTTGTGGGCATAGCTGTGATGAAATTAACCACCCCGCCAATGGCTCCCGCGCCATAGAGGCTAGAGAAGCTCCCCCGTGCCACCTCCACGCGCTCCACATCATAGAGTGAAATTTGGTTTAAGATTCTCGCCTCTCCCTCCAAATCACTCAAAATCACGCCATCAAGCATAAGAAGTGTGCCATAATTAATCCCACGCACCTTAATTTTTGGGCGAGGATTAAAGCTTACATCATTATCTATACGCACACCTGCAAGTTTTTTAATACTATCACTTAATTTATTATTGGGCATATTTTGAATCTGCTCATTTTTAAGGATACTTACATTGCCCGGGATTTTTTCCACATCAGTAGCAAGCGCGCTCTCTGTGATTATGGATTGAGTAAGCATATAAGTCTCAATCCCATAGCTAGAGCCTAAAAAAAATGTGAGGATAAATGAGATTTTAAGTGGAGTTTGATAGAAATAAGTGCTATTTTGGATAAGATTCTTAAATAACATCATAAATCCTTAAAAATAATGTTTTATTTGAGTTTTAATTTTATGCAATGAAGACTTAAATATTACTAAAATTTATTTTTTATGATTTTATGTTATGTTTTGTAATATAATATGTGTGAAGTTGCATAGAATTTATTTTGTTATTATCATATTTAATTGTTCTATTTAGAATTAGAGCTATTATAAGGTGCAAAAATAAGAAAAATAAAGGAATAAAATTGTGTAGGGTGATGATTATTTTGCTCTGTGTAGGTGTGCTATGGGGTAAAAATACACTCATTATGGCAGTATCTGAAAATATAGGAGTGCTTAATCCACAAGGTTATCAAGGCAATGCAATGTTTGCGCAAAATGCAGTGTATGAGGGGTTAGTGCGTGCGGATAAAAATGGACATATTGTGCCAAGTCTTGCGCTTTCTTGGGAGATAAGTGAAGATGCTTTGCAATATGATTTTATCTTGCGTGAGGGAGTGCGCTTTTCAAATGGCGAAAGTTTTGATGCAGATTCTGTAGTGCTTAATTTTCGCTCTGTGCTTAAAAATCGCTCAAGGCATTCTTGGAGCGGTTTGGCTGTGGCATTAGAGAGTGTGCAAAAACTTGCTCCTTATAAAGTGCGCCTTAGACTTAAAGAGCCTTATAGTCCTACTTTAAATGAACTTGCAGCGGTGCGTCCTTTTCGATTTGTAGCTCCAAGCGCTATACCTGCAGATTTAGATATGATAAAACATAATCCCAAAGCTATTGGCACAGGGGCATATATGCTTGAAAAAAGTATTTATGGGGTGAGTGATACTTTAGTAAAAAATCCGCATTATTGGGATAAAAAGCAGAGAATCTACTATGATGAGGTGATATGCAAGGTAATTTTTGACCCAAGCGCAAAGCTTGCTGCACTCAAAAGTGGGCAAATTGATATGATTTATGGAGATGATCAGATTCCACTAGAGATTTTTAAAGGTATGCAAAATAATCCACAATTTAAAACCTATCTTAGTCCGCCTCTATATAGTTTAAGCCTTGTTGTAAATTCTGCCTCTCCTGTTTTTAAGCTTGAAAATAGCGCATCTGCACTCATCTTACGCAAAGCTTTGAGGTATGCAATCAATAAGCAAAGGCTTATTAAGGCAGTATATGGTGGTTTGCAAGAGGATACAGATTGTATATTTCCCACAAGTAAGGATTGTGAAAAGGAGCATAGCACACACTCTATTCAAAGCCAAGAAGCTTTAGCATTTTTGCGCAATCTCGTGCATTCTGTAGATTCTCCTCTTGCTCAAAAAGGCATAGAGATTTTGTATATAGGTGATAATCCAGCACATAAAAAAATGGCTGAAATTATCCAAAATGATTTAAATGTGCTGGGAGTGAAAGTGCGTATAAGTGCGAGTGAGCCTACGATATATCATCATCGCCTTTTAAAGGGTGCTTTTGATATGGCTTTTAGAGAGGGCTGGGGCGCGCCCTATGAACCTTTAAGTGAGCTTCATTCTATGCTACTTCCTAGTCATATCGACTATGCCGCACAGCTTGGCTTAAGCATAAAGCCTCTTATTGATAAAGAAATTAGGGGTGTTATTGCGCTTAATCCCACCTCTAAAGCTTTTCATAGCACACTTAGGAATCTTATCTCTATGCTTGAGGAAAGTGGCGTATATATCCCGCTTACAAGCCAAAGAAATAAAGCCATAGCGCATAAAAAGATTCAAGGTATTGATATGGGTGTGTTAAGCTATGAGGTGCCTTTTTGGGATTTTTATGAGGATTAAAGTGAGTTTAAGAGCAAACAAGAGTGATGCAATTCAAGCAACAAAGGACGCTATAATAACTAAGAGCAAATTAAGGTGAATGTATGAAAAGATTTATTCTTTATAGATTTCTTTCTATAATACCCATTGTATTGATTGTATCTTTTGTCATTTTTTATCTTTTAAGGCTTGGTGGGAGCGATCCTGTAATGGCATATATTATCCACTCTCATCTCCCTGCCACACCTGAACTCATCGCGGAGATAAGGGCAGATTTTGGACTTGATAAGCCTATTTTATCTCAATATATGACGTGGCTTAGTAATGCCCTAAGGCTTGATTTTGGTGTATCTTATATGAGTGGGCGAAGTGTGAGTGAGGACTTTTTACATTTTTTGCCAAATACGCTTTTACTTATACTTTGTGGGTTTATTCTAACACTTGTGTGTGCTATTCCTCTAGGCATCTTAGGGGCATATTATCATAATAAGTTCCCTGATATGTTAATCCGCTTTTTTTGTTTTGTGGGTGTGAGTATGCCTAATTTTTGGCTTGCCTTTTTATTAATGCTACTTTTTAGTGTGTATCTTGGGTGGATTCCAGCGGTAGGGATAGAGGGAGTGCAAAGCTTCATCTTGCCAAGCGTGAGTATTGCGGCTATGTCTATTTGTATCCTTGCGCGGTTAATTCGAGCAAATATGCTTCAAGTGCAAGGAGAGAGGCATATCATATATGCAAGAATGCGCGGGGTAAGGGGACTTAGACTTTATATGAATCATATTTTTTATAATGCGTTTTTGCCAATCCTTACAGCAATGGGTATGCACATAGGAGAGCTTATAGGCGGTGCGCTTGTAATTGAGAGTGTGTTTGGTTTGCCCGGTATAGGGCTTTATAGTATCCAAGGTATTGCAAATCACGACTATCCTATTATCGAGTGCTTTATTGTGCTACTTTGTGCTACTTTTGTGTTTTGTAATGTGCTTGTTGATGTGCTTTATGCCCTCTTTGATCCGCGTATGCGCAAACAAAGCGATGATGCCAAAGATTTTAAAGGCTAGGCTATGAAAGCAATGAGTTGGTGGGGTAAATGCGCACTTATAGGGGTAGTAATTATCGCTCTTGCAGCACTTTTTGCACCATTTATTGCCCCTTTTTCCCCTGAAGAGCAAGATTTGGATCATATTCTTGCTCCTGCAAGTTTGGTGCATTGGTGTGGGAGTGATTATTTAGGACGGGATATATTTTCGCGTCTGCTTTATGGAGCAAGACTTTCATTAAGCTGCGCGGTGTTGATGCTTATTTGTATTGTGTTTTTAGGTGTGAGTATAGGGGGCTTATGTGGTTTTATCGGTGGGAGGCTTGATGCGCTCTGTATGCGTATATGTGATATTTTTATGAGTGTGCCTACAATCGCACTTTCTTTGTTTTTAGTTGGGGTATTTGGTGCGGGATTAGAAAATGTGATGATTGCTATTATCTGCACACATTGGGCGTGGTATGCAAGAATCGTGCGTAGTATCGTCTTTAGCCTTAAAAATAAAGAATATGTTCTGCTTTCTTTTACCTTTGGGGCGGGGAGTATGCAGCGATTTAAAAGGCATTTGATGATTCCCATTCTTAGCCAATGTGCGGTGTTAGCAAGTATGGATATGGGGCATATGCTATTGCATATTGCAGGATTATCTTTTCTTGGGCTTGGGGTGCAGCCACCCACGCCTGAATGGGGCATTATGTTAAGTGAGGCAAAAGATTATCTTTGGGATTATCCTTTGCTTATTATTTATCCGGGTTTAGCGTTGTTTATATGTGTAGCGCTTTTTAATATGATAGGGGAGAGCTTGCGAGATAGCTTGAATGATGCGCATAAGCTTAGTGATATAAGCCTCCCATATACCAAAAAGCTAGAATCCACACAGATAAAAGAAGCCAAAAATCTTACTCTTCATCATTTACATATTGTTTCGCCACATTCTACAATGCTTAATGTGGATTCTCTTTGCATTCAAAGGGGTAAGTGTAGCGCATTGCTTGGGCGAAGCGGGAGTGGCAAGACTTTAAGCGCATTAGCCTTGCAAGGTTTTTTATCTCCAAATCTTATTTGGCAAAGCGGAAGTATTAAGCTTAATGATATCCCTATAAATCCTCACTTGTATCGAGGTGTGATTTTTGCGTGTATTATGCAATCCCCGCGCACTTGCTTCAATCCGCTTTTGAGTATAAAATATCATTTTAAAGAAACTTGCAAGGTGTTGCATAAGCCTTATGATGAGGAGTATATCAAGCAGTGTTTGCACAATGCAGGATTAGAAAATTCTGTGCTTCAAGCCTATCCATTTGAGCTAAGCGGAGGAATGCTCCAAAGAGTAATGATAGCTCTTGCTTTGCTTACACAAGCCCCATTTCTTATAGCCGATGAGCCAACAAGTGATTTAGATAAGCCCATAGCAAAAGAGATTCTTAAAACCTTGCACTCTCTTCAAGAATCTCATAAACTCGGTATTTTGCTTATCACGCACGATTTAGCAGTTGTAGCAGATAATGCGAGCGATGTGTATGTGATAGAGCAGGGGAGGATTACAGAATCTGCACGCATTGATAAAGGAAAAATCATCAAGCAAAATCAAGATGATAAACCCCAAACGCCAACAATGAAGCATTTAGAGCGCATTTTAAAGGAAAAAGCAAATGCTAGAGTTTAAAAATGTCTCCTATGCTTATACAACTTATCGTGTGTTTGCTACTCGCACAAAGCCTGTGCTTAGACACATCAACCTGCATTTGCCCTCAAATCAAAGCCTTGCTATTATGGGAGCGAGTGGTTGTGGCAAAAGCACTTTGGCTAAGATTGCCTGTGGGCTTTTGCAGCCAAGCAAAGATGAAAATGGGGCAGTTGGTGAGGTAAGATATGAATCTCACCCTCTCTCTCTTAGCACACTTAGCCAAAGGAGAGCTTTTTATAAGCAGGTGCAAATCCTTTTTCAAGATTGCATTGGCTCACTTAATCCTTATTTTACTTGCCTTGAAAACTGCCTTGAGCCACTTAAATATCTTTCCACTTATAAGAAAGAAGAGCATATCGAGCGATTATGCGCTTTAGCTCAAGATGTCGCATTACCTCAAGATATACTCTTTAAGCAAGTAGGAATGATTTCTGGCGGGGAAGCACAAAGAGTATGCCTCATACGCGCTTTAAGCGTTGAGCCAAAACTTCTTATCCTTGATGAAAATACTTCAGGGCTTGATTATGAGCTATCTTTGGCAATACTAGATTATCTCAAAAATTGGCGAGAGCGCACGAAGGCAAGTATTTTGCTCATTACCCACGATGATGAGGTAGCTTATAACTTGTGCGAAAATGTGCGCATAATGAATCCACAAGGGGAACTAGGGGCTTAGAATCTACTTTAAGGGTTAAAAATAGGACAAAATCTCCCTTTGCTTTAAAAATACTAATCTAAACCCAATAAATTTAAGCCCCTCCTTTATCCCCTGCAAAAAATAAATACAAGATTAGAATCTAAAAACATAAAGCCTTTAATGTAGATTCTAACTTAAACCCATAAAATCTAAAAATGTTTTTTAGATTTTATCTTGCAAAAAGATTTATTCTCCTCCTGTTTGTAAGATTTCTACTCACCCTTACAAAAAGAATAAAAGAATCAAATTTATAGAAATGTAATTCTAACTTCACATTAGAATCTAAACTCATATCAAGAATCAAATAAAATCAATCAGGTAAATAAATAAGTTTAAAAGATTCTAAGAATCTTATGTTTTAGGTTTTTCAAACCTTGCTTGATTGCCTTTAATCCATTTTTGCCTTCTCCCAAGGCTTTAATTACTCAAAATAGCTTAGAATCGTATATCCTCCATCTTTAAGGTATTTATCTTTTTGCATTAATTTTAAATCACTGCGCACCATATCTTTTACAAGCGCATTTAAGTCATACTCTGGCACCCACCCAAGCTTCTGCTTTGCCTTACTTGCATCACCGATAAGCAATTCTACTTCAGTTGGGCGAAAATATCGCTCATCAACGCTCACTACTTCCTTGCCAATTTCTATTTGAAAATCCCCATCACATCGTTTGATGTAGCCTTTTTCATTGACGCCTTCACCCCTAAATTCTATTTCAATGCCTAGCTCATTAAATGCCATTTTGACAAATTCTCGCACCTTTTAATCAAAAATTCAGCCAAATATGCACCATCTTGCCCTGTGATACCTGTAATAAGCGCCCTTTTCATCACAATCCTTTATAAGAAATAGTGCTATTGTAAGCTAAAATTGCTTAAAAACTTTCAAAAGATTAAGGCTATTTGCCAAGCGCAGTGTGTAAAAAGTCATATACATCATTTTGCACATCAAAAATATCACGCACAAGTGGGTAAATATAATCCTCTTTGAGCAAAAATCTATCGTCTTCATCGGTTTTAAAATAATAGGGTTTTCCCTCAAGCATAGCACAAAGCATATTAAAGCGCAAACGCAAGGCTTTTATATCATTTCTTAAAAGTATATTATTTTCATTTTCAGGGGTGATTTTTTCACAAAGCGTGAAAAGCGATTCTTTGAGTTGGGAGAATTGATCATACAGGGTAACAAAACCTTGCAAAATATATTCATCATAACGTTTTTTATCTTTTGTGCTTTCATTAATGAGTGAGGAGAGCTCATCAAGGTGGCGCATAAGCTGATTTTGTTGCGTGAGTGTGTAGCCCTTAGAATCTTCTATGCTCATTGTGAGGGCAGCAAAAGTTTCAAGGCAGGTTGTTGTTTGAGGGATAAGCTCATCAGCGCTATATCGGGGATAGAGAATCTTAGAAATACAAAAGGCAAGTAAAAATCCAAGCAAAATATCAAAAAAACGATAGGCAATCAGCTCAATAAAATTACTATCTAAGAGCGCAAACATCAGCACAAGCTCTACCATAAGCACTAAAGACCATAGCACGAAAGGATAGGTTTTAAAATAAACCACCAAAAAAAGATTAGGAATAAAAATCCACAGGAGCAAAGAAGAATCTCGCAGGGCTAACACCAAAATAACACCAAGCATTAAGCCCAAAAAGCTTCCAAGAATAGAATCTTTACCTGTTGTTTGAATCGTGCCAATATTTGGGTGCATCATAGAAATAACACCAAGGGCAATCCAAGTGCCGTGATTAATTTGAAAAAATTGTGTAAAAAACATCGCACAGCCAATCGCCACTGCATAGCGAATGCCATAGAGAAATGGTGCAGGATTCTCTTTGAGGGAGTTAAATAAGTCTTTTATGCTTTTAGAGGAGGGGTTTTCTACAAAAGCTTGAGAATGCAAAGAAGATAGACGCGTAAAGGATTCAACTTTAGAATAAAAAATTTTAAGCGCATTTATCCACCCTAAGTCTGCATTATTTTTCATCGCAGATTCAAGGCAATGCTTTGTGATTTGAGGTTTTTTGCCATAAAAAATATGCGAGAGTTCATTGAGATTAGCCACCATTTCTTTCTGTGCCTCTTGCAAAGCAGGGGAGTGATGATGTAAAAAATAGTAGTTCATAATATCAAGCACATAGCATATGCTTTCTAGTTTGTAGAGATAAAAAAGGGCGCGTTTGTGGTTTTTGATAAGATGAGCATCTTTAATCTTAGATGAAGCAGAAGTGAGCTTTGTTTTAAGTAAAGAGATGTGATTGAGGGCTTGAGATTTGAGCGTTTCATAATCTGCCTTACCAAGATTCTCACACATCATAGAAAGCTCAAAGAGTTGGGCGACAAATTGCGCTTGTATGAATCTTCCATATTGTCCAAATGAGACAAAAAGCCTCACGCCAATGCTTACACTCCCCCCAATGAGTGCCGCTCCCATACAATGCAGTGATGATATATCAGGTTGAGAGCTTGCATAGATATTTGCCACAAGCGCATTCACAAGTGCCATAGTAAGCACCTTTGGCAAATCGCTATCATAGACTTTGCTTATGCCAATGCTAAAGGCAAGCATCATCGAGGGGATAATTAGCCATAAACTCCCCTCTAATCGAGCAAAAAGAGGTATAAGCGCACATACAAAGACAACAAAAAGCACAAGATATTGCCAATCCATATCTTTGCTGCTTTTAAAGCCATTGAGAAAAAAGACATACATTGCCATCATCACAGACCAAATCACCACAGGAGCGCCAAGCAGAATATAGCAAAGCAGCCCACTTATACAAATGGCAATCATTGCCTTAAAAGCATAAAAAAGTCCTAAAAATCCCGCATCATAGACATAAATAAAGCGTCTAAAGACGATATTATAAAAGGATTCAAACATTATAAGTATGAGATGATATGCGCATCATTATTTTTTGTAATAATTCCCACTCGCCCCCACACATTGCTGTGTGCATTCATTGCCTTGACAAATTGTGCGACACTCTACGCTTTGGAAATTTCCCACAGGCTGCTTTTTGCTACTGCACGCACTGAAGCTATAAGCACATAAAAAGAGACATACAAAGGCACAAATTGTTTTCATACAAGCTCCTTGATAGAATCTACGCTTTTATAAAATGGGCGTATTGTAGTATGCTATGGTTACAAATTTATAAACTTATTTATCGTCTTTATGGGTAATTTGTGTAGTTTTTTAATCTCTCCATAACCTCATTTTTACACATCATAAATACTAAAATGAAAATCATCTATCATTCCTCTTTATTAATATACCAAAGTATGTGGTGTATTATGCTAGAATCTTTAGATTTATAGAATGCACATAGACTTATATGTTTAAGGAAAGTAAATGCAAAAAACATCACAAAAACCCCCCAAACCTCCACGCCTTAGTGCGGGGTTACTCAAAAAAATTTTTGTTGCTGCAAGTATTCGGCGTTGGAATGACCAAGCCACGCCGGTAGAATTTGTCGAGCTTGATAAACAAGCGCATAAGATTGTGATTGCTTATATTTTGGCAAAATATGAAGAAAACATCGGCAATAGCATTGATTGGGAAGCATTGATTTTACAATTTTGTTTTGAATTTTTTGAGCGTATTGTCCTTACTGATATTAAACCCCCTGTATTTCATAAGCTCCAAGAGACGCATAACAAAGAGCTTGTAGAGTTTGTATGCGCACAGCTTGAATCTGAACTCGGCGTGTATGAATTTTTCCCTAAAATGAGGGAATATCTGCTAAGCACAAAAAATAATAGAGAGAGGCAGATTCTCAAAGCTTCGCATTATTATGCGTCCAAATGGGAGTTTGATATTATCTATCATTTTAATCCTTATATGTATGATGTGCAAAATATCCGCAATATCATTAATAAGCAAGTAGAGGAGCATTATCATCTTGCGGGTATGCGTGAGATTATGCTTTATGAGAATATGCGTGAGCTTGTTACGATGTTTGGGCAGCTTAGATTTCAAAAACGTTGGAGTCAGACCCCAAGAGTGCCGGCTACTTCAGTGCTAGGACATACGCTTATTGTGGCATTAAGCGCGTATTTGGTAAGCTTTGATATAGGCTGTTGTGAAAAAATGCGTATTAATCATTTCTTATGTGGGCTTTTCCACGATTTGCCTGAAATTCTCACTCGCGATATTATCTCGCCCATAAAGCGCAGTGTGAGGGGGCTTGATAGGTTAATTAAAAATATTGAGGAGGCTGCAGTAAGAGAAAAAATACTTGCCATTGTGCCATCTAATATACAAGAGGATATTACTTATTTTACACAAAATGAATTTGCCAATCGCTACAAGCTTGAATCTTTTACTTATACTGCAAAAAGTGGCGAGGAGCTAATGGAGCATTTTAATACCAATGAGCATAATGCCATTTATGGCGAGTTTTTAAAGATTTTTGACCATCTAAGTGCATATTTAGAGGCAAAAATCTCCATAAGCCACGGCATTTCAAGTGATGATTTAAAAAATGGCGCAGAGGGTATTTATGATAAATGTGCCACACAAATTGTGCAACATATCGATGTGGGCAAACTTTTTAGGGATTTTGCAGAGTAATAAAAAGCAAGAATCCTATGCTTTGAGCATTGAAGTTTAAAGTGGATTTAAGCCAATCTTAACAGGCTTTGTCTTACAATGAAATTTTATCTTAAGGCGTAAAAATATTTGCAAAAGGAGCAAAAATGGTGCAATATCATAGCGCATACTGCATATATGTGCATTGTGGTTTCACCC
>NZ_JAFLSB010000044.1 GCF_022511165.1 Helicobacter sp.
AATTGGATACGCAAGAGCGGTAATTAATCTTCACAAAGTCAAGCAATGAAACAGCCCTATCAGCCTCCCCACCAACATAAAGAGAATATAGAATCTTTTTTGCATATATTCTTAAATACCCTTCGATCAAGCCAAACTCAAGCTGATGTCAATGCGCTTTTAAAAGAGCTTCGTGCGCTTAAGATTGATGATATACATCTCATATATGCTACTTCACAGGGTAAAAATCTTCTGCAAGAGTGTATTGAACTTTTGCGAGAGAAGATATATCATTTGTTGTGTGAGGGGCATATTTGTAGTGTGGAGTATTTATATATTTTGCTTTTTATCCCTCGCAATCCCATAGCTTCTTGCATAGAATCCACAACATCAAACCCACAAAGCAAAACAAAAGCACAAATAGCCTCTAAGGAAGATTCTTTACAGGCAGAGTTTTTGGCAATAGATGCGCGTTTTGAAGTATTTGTCAAACTCGCACAAGAGAGCCTTTTTAAAACAGGGAATAGTGATGTGGAAAATGTCCTTTTTATTGAGCTTTATATCGTCTCGAAGGCATTAATGACTATGCGTGATTTTACGCATCTTGTGTATGAGTATATTATGCTGATTATTCTTGTGGATATTAATATTCCAGAAAGCCTTGCACATACGCAATTTATAGTGGAATCTTTTGAGAATCTAGGCGTAGATATGCCCACACTTTTAAGCGCACTTAAAGCTCAGCAGGAGAAACAGATTTATTTTACTTATCCCCCATTGGCTCGGCGAAGCATTTTAAATTGGCAGCTCCATTGTTTTTGGAATATTTCACATTTTTTTAATCATAATGAATGGCTTAGTCTCTATCCCCTTTGGCGCGATCTTTTTTACACATTGCTTGAGAGGGGCGATGTGGAGGGTATTGATGAGGCAATGTACTTGCAGTTTTTTATCTACCATATGTGTGGAAATAATTTTCATCATCAAGCCCAGTGGCGCGTTTTTTGTGCAGAAATTGATGAGGTAGCCTTTAAGCATTATGAATCTTTTGCCAAACAACAAGGCATTTATGGCGTGGGTAATAGGGCGCAAAATAAGCAAAAAGAAGCAAAAAAATGTATAGGCTTTTTGCGCGATAGACTCGTGGCAAATTCCCCTTATAAAGTCGAATATAGTCTTTTATGTAATTTATATAATGATGAGGCATTTAGGCAAGAATATGAAGTCAAAATCTACACGATGAAGCTTCTTGAAAAAAGCGATGATGATACGCAAGTGATTGCTGCGTATGAGGCGCTTGGGATAGAGGTGGTAGATGTTGTCTCGCCTTTTAATGCAAAAGGATTTTATAATTCTCATTTGCAAAAAGCCCTTGCGCTTAAAAATGCCCTTCATCGTGATAATGTCTCTATATTGATAAGTCCAAATAATGGCTATGGTATCAGTGATTTTCTCCTTGCTGCAAGAAGTGCGCCATTGCAAATATATTATTCTCACGGCAATTTTGTGTATAACTTACCTTGCATAGATGCAAGAATGACGCATATTTGCAATAATCAAAGGCATATTAGTTTAGAGGGATATGATTTTTATGGTGTGCCTGTAAAAATGCAGAATAGATTCTACAATCCGTCGCTTGATGCAGAATCTAAGCAGCAAATAGAGGCTTGTCGCCTCACATTTCCCAAAGATGCCGTGATTTTAGGGAGTATTGGGCGTTTAGTCAAACTACAATCGCGTGAGTATTGGCGATGTGTGATTGCTATTATGCAATCTTATCCTCAAAGTGTATATGCTGCCTGTGGCGGAGGCAATAGCACACTCATTAGCGAATGTATTATGGATTGCTTTGCAGATAAAAACGAGGGCGAGGCATTTTTAAAGCGTATCTATTTCACAGGCTATATTGATAGCACCCTTTATGGGCATATCATTGATATATGGCTTGATAGTTTTCCGCTTGAGCAAGGCGAAAGTCGTATAGAATATGTTGCCAAAGGGGGCTTAAGCCTTATGATGAGCAAGCAAAGCAAAGAGCAGCGCGCACAGCGTTTAGAGCAGTTCATCGCACAATGGAGTGCTACCCCTCATCGTAATGGCACATCAAAAAGCCAAAGCGAAATTGATGAGGCACGCACCCTTTTGTTTGAATCCACTTTGCCTCTTGTGGCTTTTTTTGAAGAAGATTATATTCAAAAAGGACGCGCGTTACTTGAGCTATTTGTGAAGAAACAGACAGAAAAAATACAATCTCTTAGAGATGTATCAGCATACGCAAGAGCTAGGAATGATGAGTTAAGAGAATATGAGGGTGTGAGTGCTTTTAAAGAAGCCATAGCCTTAAAAGATTTAGAATCTTTGAAATGATTGGAGGGTAAAATGGCGCAACGCATTCTTATTTTTGGCTACAGCAAATATTTCTACTTGTCCTCGCGCTATGGCAATGCTAAAAATTTTAAAAGATGAATATGATGTGAGCGTAATGGGTATTGATAGCGAAAATGGAAGCAAAATGCCCGATGTAGTGATACAAGATGAGTGTGGTATAAGCCATAATATCCCAAGCTTTAGTCACCCTGCGTATAAAAAACGCAATAAATGGCAGGAGCTGAAGCTTTGGCTTAATGTCGCTAGAGGTGCGTGGGATAAGCTAAGCTTTATCCCTAATCGCCTCCATATTATCACACATTTACTCTCACATCACTATGATGTGATTATTTGCCACGATGTATTGCTTTTGCCTGTGCTGTTTGCGGGATTAGAACAAAGTGAGCTACAAAAAGCAAATAAAGAGAATCCCAAAAGGCAAAATATGTCTCAAAGCCACGAGGGGGGGGGCATAAGACAAAAAACAAAGGTGGTTTTTGATGCGCGGGAATTTTATCCTTTGCAAAATACAAGCTCTTTGCGTTGGCGACTACTTTTTAAAAAATTTAATACCTATCTTTGTGCCACTTATGCGCCAAAAGCTGATGTGATGTTTAGCGTCTCGCCGATGTTTTGTGAGATGTATGAGCGCGAATTTGGGCTTAAAGCTCATCTTTTGATGTCCCTTAAGCCTTTTTATAATCTTTCTCCTCGCCCCATAGATTCTCAATGTGTGAAGATTCTCTATCACGGCGCACTCAATCAAAATCGCGATATTGATAAGGTTATTGAGCTTTGCAGATACCTTGATGAGCGTTTTTGCATAGATTTTATTTTTACCGGTGGAGAGGGGGCATTTGCGCAAAAAATCCACTCTCGCATACACGCATTACAAATGCAGGGTAAAAAGATACGACTTTTGTCTCCTGTGGCTTTGGAGCAAATTGTGCCTTTTGGCAATGCCTATGATATAGGCTTACTTTATATCCCTCCGCATAATCACAATCTCCTTCTCACTTTGCCTAATAAATTTTTTGAATATATTCAATCGCGCCTTGCTTTGCTTATCCCACCGATTCCCTCATTAATGCCCTTTGTGAAGCAATATGATAATGCAATTATCGCACGTGATTTTGCTATAACTTCTCTTGCCAAGGCACTTTCAAAGCTAGATTCAGCGCAGATTATGCGCTATAAAGAGCATTCCAATAAGGCTGCAGCTAAGCTTCATTTCTCCCATAATATTCGCCTTGTGCGTGATCGTGTAGCTAAACTTCTTGCTTAGATTATTTCTTTATTGCCCTTCTTTGCTTTGAGCGTTTTAAAAAAAGCCATTTTTTGCTACAATCGCGTTTTACCTTAAGGTTATGGAGATGAAGCAATGGATTATAAAAATACCTTGATTCTGCCTGATACGACTTTTCCAATGAGGGGGAATCTCCCCGCCAATGAGCCACAAACTTATGCAAAATGGCGTGAGGACAAGCTTTATTCTCGCTTGAGAGATGCTCATAAAGATGCTAAGAGTTTTTGTTTGCACGATGGACCTCCTTATGCAAATGGGCATTTACATATAGGACACGCACTCAATAAGATTCTAAAAGATATTATTGTAAAATATCATTATTTTAAGGGGGAAAATATCCGCTACACGCCCGGTTGGGACTGCCACGGGCTACCTATTGAGCAGCAAGTAGAACAAAAAATCGGTAAAGCAAAAAAAGACAGCTTAGAAAAAACCAAACTTCGCGCCCTCTGTCGCGAACACGCTCAAATTTTTATTGGGATTCAATCAAGCGAGTTTCAATCTTTGGGCGTGTTGGGGGATTTTGAAAAACCCTATAAAACAATGGATTTTGCCTTTGAGGCACAGATTTATCGCGCACTTATTGCACTTGTGGAAGAGGGGCTTTTGGCAGAACGTTTTAAGCCTATTTATTGGAGTTGGGCGTGTGAATCTGCTCTTGCCGAAGCGGAAGTAGAATACCAAGATAAGCAATCAGATTCTATTTTTGTTGCTTTTGATTTAAGTGATGAGGCATTGCGCAAACTTAACATTGCAGCGGCAAAGCCTATTATTTGGACGACTACACCTTGGACGCTTCCAGCAAATGTGGCTCTTGCGCTTAATCCCACAGAATCTTATGTGCTTACAAATGATCATTTCATCGTAGCAAAGCATTTGCATCAAAGGCTTGTAGAGAGTTTAGGCATAGGGCGTGATGTGGTGCGCACATTTGCACCTAGCGAGCTTGAGGGTTTAAAAGCTATCAATCCGCTTAATGGCAGAGAATCATTGATTGTTTTAGGTGAGCACGTAGGTATAAGCGATGGCACAGGGATTGTGCATACTGCCCCCGGACACGGCGAAGATGATTACTATGTGGGATTAAAGTATCATCTTGAGGTCATTATGCCTGTTGATGATAAGGGAAATTTTAGCCCGCTTATAGAATCTATGGGGCTTGTGCCAAAGGCATTTGTAAATGAATTTGTAGGCAAAAATATTTTTGAGACACATCAAAGTATTTTTAAGATTCTAGGCAAGGCACTTTTGAAAAAAGATGTGATTACCCATAGCTATCCACATTGTTGGCGTTCGCGTAAGCCGGTGATTTATCGCGCGACTACGCAATGGTTCATCTTGCTTGATAAGCCTTTTTATGAGGGTAAAACATTAAGGGAAGTCGCGCTTTCTGCCCTTGAGGAGGTGAGATTCTATCCTGCAAATGGTAAGAATAGGCTTTCCTCGATGATAGAAAATCGCCCTGATTGGTGCATTTCTCGGCAAAGAGATTGGGGTGTGCCTATCGCCTTTTTGCTCGATAAAGACACTCTTGCACCCTTGCTTGATAGGGAAGTTTTGGAGCATATTGCTAATATTTTTGAAAAAGAGGGTTGTGATGCGTGGTGGAGCTATGAAATAAAGGAGCTTTTGCCACCAAATTATCAACATTTAGCAACTCGTCTTATAAAGAGCAAACATATCCTTGATGTGTGGTTTGATAGTGGAAGCACTTGGAATGCTGTGCTTAAAAATCCTTTGAGATTACAGGGGAATGATTATGATGCAGGCGCTCACCCTGCGGATATATATCTTGAGGGAAGTGATCAGCATAGAGGTTGGTTTCAAAGCTCACTTTTGCTTTCCTGTGCTATTACTAAAAAAGCACCTTTTAGGGCGATTCTCACACACGGCTTTACCTTTGATAAAAATGGCGAAAAAATGAGCAAATCTAAGGGCAATGTGATTGCCCCAAGTGAGATTATTAAGATTCAAGGAAGTGAAATTTTGCGCTTATGGGTGGCATTAAGCCATTATCAAAGTGATCAAAATATCGGCGATGAGATTTTAAAACAAGTAGGGGAGCAGTATCGCAAGATTCGCAATACTATACGATTTCTCCTTGCAAATGCTGCCTTAGATACAAAAGATATGGTAGGCAAAGATGAATTAGGGGAGATTGATAGGTGGATTCTAAGCGAATGTGATAGAGTTTTTGATGAAGCATATAGCTATTTTGATGAATATGAGTTTGCTCGAGCCTTAGGTGTGGTAATGAATTTTCTCACTAATGAGCTTAGCGGCATATATTTGGATTTATGCAAGGATATACTCTATTGTGATAGTGCTACTTCTTTGCGCCGCCGTAGCATACAAAGTGCAATGGTAATGATTTTGAAACGACTCTTACATTTTATCGCTCCTGTGCTTACTTACACTGCAGATGAAGCTTTTAAGCACGCAAGTAGCGCAGTTAAAGGAGATTGCAAAGATATTTTTGATATGCCAAAAATAATGTGCAAAGAATCTTATAATCTTCACACGCATACAGATTTTGCTTTGCTTTTGCGCATAAGAGAAAAGTTTGGCGAAGCCATTGATAGCCTTAAGAAGCAAAAGATTCTAAAATCTTCGCTTGAGGTGCTACTCCAAGTGCCAAGGGATATTGCACTGCTTGAGAGATGGCTTATCATCTCTGCTACACAAAGAGAAGTAAAAAATGGCGAGGAGCTTGCGCGATTTGTGCTTGATAATGAAGAATTTGTGATGTATAGGGCGCAAAAAGAGCGATGTGATAGGTGTTGGCAATTTGTCGTAGATACCAAATCTCCTCAAGCCAACCAATCTCTTTGTGTGCGTTGCGCTGAAGTTTTGCACCACTTAAAATAAGGTTTATTACACTTTGGCAAAAAACTAAATGCCAAAAGACTAGGGACGATTCAAGGTAGAGAGAAAATCTGCTTTGGGCGAGCCTGTGTTGGCATTATGCTCAAAGTTTCGTCTAAATTGATCTTGGGTTTGATACCCACCTAAGGCATTTTTTATATCCTTACCCTCCATATAAATAGCACCCCTTGTGCAACCATTTAGACTTAGAGCTATGAATGCGATATAAAACATCAAGCGATGCAGCATTGCTCCCCTTTGCAATATGTGATTTATCGTTGTATTGTAAGCAGTTTTACTTACATAAAGGCAAATACACTTTGAGCATTTTATGCTACCTATCTACCAATGTGGGCGATAAAAGTTTAACCAATCTTTGTCTATTGCCCTAAAGCAAATCTATTTTGCTATACTTTGACATTATCATTTTATCTTAAAGGATTACTTATGAAGATTACTTACACTCTCACAGATGAATCTCCCGCACTTGCAACCTACTCATTCTTGCCTATTGTGAAGGCATTTTTGAAACACGCAAATATTGAGGTGGCTACTTCTGATATTTCGCTCTCTGCGAGAATCTTAGCACAATTCCCCGAGCGTCTCAAAAAAGAGCAACAAGTAGAGGACGCCCTCACGCTTTTGGGTGAGCTTGTCAAAAACCCGAGCGCAAACCTCATCAAAACCCCCAATATTTCTGCTTCTATCCCTCAACTTAAAGCAGCCATTAAAGAGCTTCAAGAAAAGGGCTATAATGTGCCTCCTTTCCCTGATGAGCCACAAAATGATGAAGAAAAAGCCATTAAGGAAAAATATCAAAAAGTGCTGGGTTCAGCAGTGAATCCTGTTTTGCGACAAGGTAATTCCGACCGCCGCAGCACAAAAGCAGTGAAATCCTATGCACAAAAAAATCCTTATCGTGTCGTGCCTTTTAATAAAGATTCTAAGAGCTGTGTAAGCTATATGGCAGAAGGAGATTTTTTTGATAATGAAAAAGCAGTCCTCATCTCATCTCCCACCACAGCTAAGATTATTTTTAAAGATTCAAGTGGAGAAAAAGTGCTTAAAGAGGGCTTGAAGTTAGAACAAAATGAAATTTTAGATGCTACTTTTATGGATGTGGCAAAGCTTAGTGCATTTTATGAAAGTCAGATTCAAAAATGCAAGGCAGAAAATATCCTCTTCTCACTTCATTTGAAAGCGACAATGATGAAAGTAAGCGATCCTGTGCTTTTTGGCTATGCGGTAAAAGCATATTTTAAAGAGATTTTTACAGAATTTGGCGATGAGCTTAACGCACTTGGTGTGAATGCAAATAATGGCGTGAGTGAGTTATTGAGCAAAATAGAATCTTCTCCTAAAAAAGCCCAAATTCTTGCAAAATACAATGAAATCCTAGATAAGAGTGCGAAAATCTCTATGGTAAATTCTGATAAGGGTATTACCAATCTCCACGTGCCTAGTGATGTGATTGTTGATGCTTCAATGCCCGCAATGCTAAAAAACGGGGCTAGACTTTGGGACAAAAATGGTAATGAATGCGATGCAAATGCGGTAATACCCGATAAAACTTATGCGACTATTTATGAAGCTGTGATTGAGGATTTGCGTGCTAATGGCACACTTAATCCGGCGACTTTAGGAAGCGTGAGTAATGTGGGGCTTATGGCAAAAAAGGCGCAAGAGTATGGCTCACACGATAAAACTTTTATCGCTCCAAATGATGGAGAGTTTGTGATTGTAGATGAGCAAGGCAAAGTGCTTCTTTCGCATAAAGTGCGAAAAAATGATATTTATCGAGCAAATCAAGCAAAATATGATGCGGTATTAAATTGGATTGATTTGGGGATTGAACGCGCAGATATTACAGGTGATAAAGCAATTTTTTGGCTTGATTCTAAACGCGCAAGTAATAAAGTTATGATTGATTTGGTGCAAAAACGTTTGCAAGAAAAGGGCAAAAGTATAGAGATACTCGCTCCAAAAGAGGCGTGTTTAGAATCCTTGCGCCTTATTCGCGCAGGTAAAAATGCGATTTCTATTACCGGCAATGTCTTGCGTGATTATCTTACCGATTTATTCCCTATTTTGGAGCTTGGCACAAGTGCGAAAATGCTTTCAGTCGTGCCTATGCTTAATGGTGGAGCGATGTTTGAGACCGGTGCAGGTGGAAGTGCGCCTAAGCAAGTTGAGCAGCTTGTAGGTGAAAACCACTTGCGTTGGGATAGTTTGGGTGAGTTTTTAGCGCTTCAAGCAAGTTTAGAATTCTATGCACAAAAGCAAAATAGCCCTAAAGCAAAAGTTTTAGCAGACGCGCTTGATGGGGCTATTGGAGAATGGCTTAATAATAATAAAGCTCCTTCACGCAAGGTAGGCGAAGATGACAATCGCACAAGCCATTTTTATTTAAGCCTTTATTTTGTAGAAGCTCTTGCAAAACAAAGCGCAGATAGTGGTATTGCTGCATTTTTTGCTCCCATAGCACAAGATTTAAAATCTCAAGCAGATACTATTGCGCAGGAGTTTAATGGTGCGCAGGGCAAGGCAGTAGATTTGGGCGGATACTATAAATTTGATGATAATAAAGCAGAGGCGATTATGCGCCCAAGTAAGAGTTTCAATGCGATATTAGAAAAGATTGCAAAAGCTTAAAATGAAGATTCTAAGCCACTGCTCTTATGGCTTAGAATCTGTAATGAACTCTTGCAAAGTCTTGCAGGTAATTTATCTAGGACATAGATTCAAAATAAACGCCTCTATTGTGCGTTTATAAAGAGTGCAAAAAGCATACTTCTTCAAATATGCCAAATCTTTAAAAAAGATGGCTTTTTTGCGCTTTATGCACGAATATCAAGCAAATGTGTTTTATCTGGTATAAAATCCTCATCTTCCACAACATACTCTGTCTTCTCTTGCTCTTGTTGTTTTTTTTGCTTTTCTTGAAAATCACGTTTTTTGCTTTCGTCTTTTTCAGGATCAATAGCTTCTACTTGAGGTGCAGGAGAGACTTCTTGCACAGCTTTCATTTTATCAACAAAATTTTGCATATTTGTTGCAAGTGCAAAATCTACTTTTTGCATATTATTTGCGTGCTGAATACTGCCAAGTTGGGAGTTTTGATTGATATAGGTAACATTACCAATAGGACTAAGTGCCATAATCTCCTCCTTATTATTGTTTATTTACAGAGACATCGTCTCTTTTTATTAACAATACTACTTTTTGGTAAGATAAAGCAAGGTGTATACCATATTGTGCAGAGAATATCTTAGAGGAGGAGTTTTACTATGCCTATGGCAGGTAGTTAATGAGAGATGTTACATTTTGTTTCTTATCGTATCTTATGGAATTTGTCAAATATTACACAATGATACTTGTGGTAATACAAAGGCAAGGAAGATTCAAGCTTTTGGCGCGAAGTATTTTAGCACACAAAGAGTTATGCCCGCGCATAAAAGTACAAAAATAATGCCACTAAAAGCTTCAACATAGCCAAATGGCTGACTTAAATCCCATATATGTAAGCCCATAATATCAAAACCCATTTTTATGCCTTTTTGTTGTTATGCTTGTGTTAAGCCACCTTTATATTTGTTTCTCTTTGATAAGATTTTATATTTTAGCTTATGTATGTTAAGTGCGCATTGCAAAAAACAAAAGAATCTACAACCACTTTGGATTTGCTGTCCAACTCACAGAGAGCCAAATCTTATAGCTTGGTATCTCAAGAGCTTTTTCTATACGCTCACGAATAATATCAAACTCCTGCATACTTACAGGTTTAAAGTGCCTATCGGTAAGGATATTGACCTCTACCATATAGAATCTCCCTGATTTTGCCACGTGTGTATCATAATCGCTAAAGCCAAATTCTTCACTCAAAGATTCCATAATTTGCGTAATCTTCTCATCAATTTCAGGTGGAGCAACCATCATCAAATCTTTAAAGTTAGCAATAACTATGCGAATAGGTGAAAAGCACAAAAGAAAAGAAAGCACAGCCAAAAGCGCAGGGTCAATATAGTGCGCAAAAACACTTAAATGCGCCTCAAAGCCAAAGTAGGGGAGCATATAAATCACGCCAAATGCAGTCAATGCGCCTAAATACAGCACGCAATCAATTTTCCATTCAGTATTATCAACCCGAATCAAATCAGATTCTAAACTCTTTGCATAGAGGAATGTATAGCTAAAAAGCAAGGCACAAAACACGCACGCACACAGGCTATAAAGTGCGGCACCACCTAGCTTGACTACATAACCACCATTAATAATACTCTGCATTGCATTAATAAAGGCATATACGCATACAAACACAAGCACGAGAGATTTAAAGAGATTGACCATTGGCTCAAAGCGCACATAGCCATATTGAAAAATATCATCATCTTCTTTATAAATATAGCGAGAAGTTACCACGCTTAACGCACCTAAACCCACGCTAATAAGCGCCACAAAACCATCAAAAATTACCGCCATAGACTTGACGAAAATTCCAAAGATAATACCAAAAAGAGCAAGAATAAGTGCGCTAAACATCGATACTTGAAGCACAAATTGCTCTTTTTTTGCTATTTTGAGCATATCTTGTGAGGAATCATCTTTAAGGTTTTTTAGATGTGGCACACCCTCTTTTTGCTCATATTGCATTGATGTGGCATCTTCATCGCGTTGAGATGCGTTTTTATGCTGCTTATCAAGGAGAGAGCGTGTTTTATAGCCACGCACACTTGTGCCATAGCATACTTTATCGCTTTTGGGGGTAAGGGGAGATTCATAAGGATAAGTAGGAGATTGTGCCATTTTCACTCTTTGCTATCTTTAAAAGAAATAGAAAAATTTATAAAACTGCAGAATCTATGTAAGATTCTGCAATATGACTTGTAAAAGAGATTAGTTTTTATCTTTATCAACTAGCTTATTAGCACTAATCCAAGGCATCATCGAGCGAAGTCTCGCGCCCACTTTTTCGATTTTATGTGCAGCAAGATTCTTTCTTTCAGCACTCATTCGCACATATCCTGCCTTGCGCTCCAAGATGAAATCTTTAGCAAATCGCCCCTCTTGAATATCTTTAAGAATAGCTTTCATTGCCTTTTTAGATTCTTCATTAATCACACGAGGACCACTTACCATATCGCCATATTCTGCAGTATTTGAGATAGAATAGCGCATATTTGCTAAGCCTCCCTCATAAATTAAATCCACAATGAGTTTAAGCTCGTGTAGGCATTCAAAATATGCCATTTCTTCAGGATAGCCTGCCTCTACTAATGTCTCAAATCCTGCTTTTACAAGGCTTGTTACGCCACCACAAAGCACGGCTTGTTCTCCAAAGAGATCGGTTTCAGTCTCATCTTTGAAAGTTGTCTCAATAATACCACTTCTACCCCCACCAATAGCACTTGCATAACTTAGTGCAATCGCTTTTGCATCACCCTTGCTTGTATCTTGAGCCACTGCGATAAGATCAGGAATCCCC
>NZ_JAFLSB010000045.1 GCF_022511165.1 Helicobacter sp.
TATCCAATTTTTAATTCTTTCATCGCTTTTGTCATCTTGATTTGCCTCATCAATCACTAAGCCAACAAATTTGCCACCCACTACTGCATCGCTATTATCAAAAGTATAGCCATCTGTGCTTGTTTGCCCAATAACTTTGCCTTGTTTTGATACTTTTTGATAAATATGAGCAATGCCATTGCAGAAAGTATCGCTATAAATTTCTTGATCACCTAAACCTACAAGTGCGATTGTTTTTCCTGCAAATGCGCTTTCATTGATGCCGGAGAGAAAACTATCCCAATCATCTTGTAAATCACCCGAGCCATAAGTGGGAGTAGCAAGGATAAGGTTGCTAAAAGCGCTTAAATCATCGGCTTTGCTTGAAGCCACATCAAAAACTTGCGCATTGCCAAGACTATCGGCAATCTTTTGGGCAATCTCTTGTGTTGTGCCGCCATCACTTCCATAAAATACACCAATTTTTTGCATAAACTGCTCCTTATTTTTTAAATTTAAAATCGAAATGTAGCCTATATCACAAAAGATAATAGAAAGTAAAATATTCTGTTAAAATTAAGAATAATCTTTATTTTAAATATATAATCTTTCTCATTTTGCTCATATTTGACGATAGGGAAGTTAAGAGGTAGAATAAAATAATAGAGATTCTAAAAACAACTTAGAATCTGCCCTAAAGCCCGAGTATTTATAAAACAGCCTTAGGCACAGATTCAAAAAACTTAAAATGCGGGGACAATTTCACCCTTGTATTTTTCTTGGATAAAATCTTTTACCTTTTGAGACTGCAAGGCATTTTTGAGCTTTTGGAGATTCTCATCATTTACTCTACTTTCTTGCACAACCAAAATATTCGCATAAGGAGATTGCGCACCCTCTAAAATTAACGCATCATTGCTGCTTAGCCCTGCTTGAAGAGCGTAGTTTCCATTGATTACTGCTGCATCGACATCATCTAAAGTGCGTGGCAAAAGAGCTGCCTCTAGGGGCTTAATCTTTAGATTCTTAGGATTCTCCACTATATCAAGCTCTGTGGCGTTAAGATTGCTTGAATCTTTGAGCTTGATAAGATTCTCTGCCTCAAGTAAAAGCAAGGCTCTGCCACCATTGCTTGGATCATTGGGAATCCCAATCACCGCCCCCTCTCCTAATTCATCAATGCTCTTAAACTTATTTGAATACAATCCAATAGGCTCAACATGGATAGTCGCAATAGGCTCAAGCTTATAGCCTTTATCAGCCTTAATTGAATCCAAAAATGGCTTATGCTGATGAAAATTCGCATCAAGTGAGCCATCTTCAAGCGCGCTATTTGGCGTTATATAATCTGTAAAAGACACAATTTGCAAATCAATGCCTTGCGCTTCTAAATCTGGTTTGATAAACTCCAAAATCTCCGCGTGAGGCACAGGCGTAGCACCTACTTTAAGCACCACCTTTTCTTGCTGTGGGGTATCAGTGCTTGAGCTTGTCGCCTCATTTTTTTCACCCTCATCGCCGCAGCCAAAAAACGCTAATCCTGCCAATAACAATATACCTAATTTTTTCATTTTTACTCCTTTGTCGCTGGGATAATTTCACCCTTGTATTTTGAGAGGATAAAATCTCTTGTCTCCTCGCTTAAAAGCGCGTCCTTAAGCGCACCTATGCGCTCATCGTTTTGATTATCTTCACGCGCGACAAGCACATTTACATACGCGCTCTTGTCATTCTCGTGAAAAAGCGCATCTTTAATGCTCATTTTTGCCTGCAAGGCATAGTTTGCATTAATCACTGCGCCATCAACACTATCAAGCACCATAGGCAAAGATGCTGCCTCTAGGGGCTTAAAGATAATACCCTTAGGATTCTCCACTATATCAAGCTCTGTGGCGTTAAGATTGCTCGGGTCTTTAAGTTTTATCACGCCATTATCGTGCAACAAAATAAAAGCCCTTGCCATATTTGAACTATCACCGGGAATAGCGATATTTGCGCCCTCTCCTAGCTCATCAATGCTCTTAAACTTATGTGAATAAAATCCAAGTGGCACAACATAAATAGGGGCTAATGCCACGAGCTTATAGCCCTTTTGCTCATTCATATTATCCATAAAGGGCTTATGCTGATACATATTCGCATCGCTGCTTCCCTCTGCCAAAGATACATCAGGCACAACATAGTCTGTGAAAGTCTGAATCTGCATATCTATACCCTTTTCTAACATCTGTGGCTTGACAAATTCTAGAATCTCCGCCGCAGGCACAGGTGTAGCGCCCACCTTGAGCGTTTTCATCTCTGTTTGTGATTGCTCATTTGAAGTAGCCTCCGCTGCAGCTTTATCGCCATTTTCACCACAAGCTACAAAACCCAAAACCAAGCTCAAAAAAAGAGCTAATTTCAATATCTTTCTCATTTTTCTCCTTTTATGTTAGATTTAACGATGTGCGCGTAGAGATTTTACAACAAAATCACCAAGGCTTTGAATACCTTGCACTAAAATAATGATACAAATTACGGCATAAGTAAGCACATCGGGTTTAAAAGATTGAAAACCTATGCGATAAGCCAAATCTCCTAATCCCCCAGCTCCAACAACCCCAGCCATAGCGGAGAATCCCACCAAGCTCACTGATGTAATAGTAATAGCATTTGCAAGTGCAGGCAAACTCTCACCAATCATCATCGAAATCACACGCATTCTGCTTGCACCCATACTCATCGTAGCTTCGATTAAGCCTTTATCCACCTCATCAAACGCCCCTTCAAAAAGTCTTGCGATAAAGGGCGTAGCTGCAATTACAAGTGGGATAATTGCAGCCGTGCTTCCAATGCTTGTGCCAATAAGCATTTTAGAGAGAGGCAAAAGCAAAAAAATCAGCACAATAAAAGGAAAAGAGCGCACAATATTTACAACCCCGCCTAAGATTCTATACAAAAGAGGATTTGCCATAATGCCAGAGGGTTTAATCACGCTTAAAAACACGCCTAAAGGTAGTCCAAATACACAGGCAAATAGCACCGAAAAACTTACCATATAAATGGTTTCACATACGCTTTTTGCGAGAGAAAAAGCTATAGGGTCGCTAAAAATATCACGCAAAAAAAGCAAAAACTGCCGCTCAAACAAATCTAAAATCTCAAGCATTGCTCACCCTTTGCTTTTGGCTTAAACTAGCTTCAATCACGCTCACGCCCTGCGCTTTAAGCCAAGCAAGCGCCTCATCTCTTTTTTCATCTGTGGCAACAATCCTAAGCACCAAATGCCCAACCTTTCCCGTGGCAAGCTCATCAATATGTCCGCTCAAAATATTTACATCAATGTCAAAGTTTCGTATCATTTGGCTAATAAGCGGAGAATGCGCGTAAGAACCCGTAAAAATTACGCGATACACATTGTGTAAGTTTTCCAAATGCGAGATGATATGCGATTCATCTTGAGGTAAAAATGAGATGAGTTCGCGTGTGATATGATGCTTTGGTGTTGCAAAAACTTCACTCACATTCCCGCGTTCGACAATCTCGCCATCGCTTATCACACACATTTTATTGCAAATGGCACGCACAACCTCGATTTGATGTGTGATAAGCACCACGCTTAAGCCTAATTTTTGCTGAATCTCGCGCAAAAGCGCAAGAATGGATTGTGTTGTTTTGGTATCAAGGGCTGAAGTTGCTTCATCACATAAAAGCACTTTAGGGTGATTTGCTAAAGCCCTTGCAATAGCTACTCTCTGCTTTTGCCCCCCACTTAATTGACTTGGGTAAAATGATGCCCGCTCACTTAAACCGACAAGCTCTAAAAGCTCATCTACGCGCGTTTTAATCGCCTTTTTATCCCATTTTGCAATTTGCAAGGCAAAAGCGACATTATCAAATACATTTTTTGCACTTAAAAGATTAAAATGCTGAAAAATCATACCAATTTTTTGCCGCTGTGCTTGAAGCTGCTTTTGATTAAGAGAAAGCATATCCAAATTATCGATTCTAAGCTCACCGCCGCTTGGCTCTTCAAGGCGATTGATAATGCGTATAAGTGTGCTTTTACCTGCACCAGAATACCCAATAATTCCCATAATATCGCCCTTTTCTACTTCCAAATCAATATTTTTAAGAGCAACAAAACCATTTGGGTAAGTTTTTTGAATGCCTTTGAGGCTTATCACGTTTTATTCTCCTTGTAAAATTAAACTTCCTTAAAATCCCTTTGCAATTTTTTCTTTTTGAATCTTTGCTTTTTTATTATAGAGAAGCGCAATTATATCACAAAATTTTTAAAATACAATATGTAAATTCATATTTTTGCAATGTAAAAATAAAGAAAAGTGTAGGTAAAAACCTAGGTTTTTGCACTCCTTATTTTGTAAGAGTCTTTATGAGACTTTAAAAAGCTAATTTGTTATCTTTCCTTTGGTTTAAGGTTTTGTAGCTCTTTTATATGCTGCTCAAGCTCTGCAATAATCTCATCATATTTAAAACTTAGCAATACGCGTTTATATAGTTCTGGCTTATGCTTGCGCCAATTTCGCAGAGTTTTTGGCGTAACCTCAATAATACGCGCCATATCTTGCTGTGTATATTTCATCACATCCCTTAAAGTATTATGGGTTTAAATCTACATAAAAATTTTTTTAAATCAAATTAGGTAAATATTTTCTAATAAAAGACTATTTTAAGTATTTTTTACCTAGAATCGTAGCCCTCTATATAGAGAAACTATATTTTAAAGGAGTTCAAATGACTGCAAAAAGAATGCGCTACGCTCAAAGATTTACGATAGCTTTGGGTTTTGGCTTAGTAATGGTAGGCTGTGGTCCAACCTTGCCCTATGCGCCAAAAGAGCTTGAAAAAGGAGCAAGAACCGTAACCGTAGCTAAGACCACCCCCTATAATTGCAAACTATTGGGTGAGGCAGAGGGCAAAGATAATGCAGAGGGTAAAATAAGCCCATCGTATGAACAAATCCGCGAAGGTGCGCTCAATGACTTGCGCAATACTGCTGCTGATGTTGCACACGGAAAAAGAGCAATGGTTTCCCCCACAAAAGAAAAAATGGTATGTAGCAAGGTTGGATTCTTTGGTGGAAGAAGCGGACGATTTGACTGCTCCCTCGAAACTATGGGTAAAAAGACTGCCATTGAAAACCTTAGGATTCACGCTCAAGTCTTTGATTGTGGAGAAAAATAACCTTATAACTCTCACAAAGGTGCTTATGATAAACATAAGCACTTCCTTAATTTAATAAGGATTCTTTTTGCTAAGATTCTAGATTCTTTTTTTATAAGAGGAAGAGGCTTAAAATGTGCAAGTTTGGATTGAGTAGCTATGCACAAATGCGAAGTCGCACTCGGCGATATACACGCTTAGCAGTATATGCCTTGCTCCCCTTATATATCGCTCATAGGATTCCACTCACTTCCTACAATGTTTTTTAGAGCTTTGCGCTTTTAGCGCATCATTTAGATTAATCACAATTAAAGATATACTTTATTGTGAGGAGATTCTAAAATTTTAAAAAATAAAATTGTAAGCCTATTTTTTATTATAAGAAGTTGTGTGTATGCCTTGTTCATATAAAAATGTTCGTAGAAGTTTATATTCATCTTTGGTAAAAAATCGTTTTTTACCAACGGGCAGGGCGTTTAAATGCACAAAACCATAACTTATGCGCCTTAAATCTAACACTTGCGCACCAAATGCACCAAAAAACCGCCTCAATTCGCGATTTTTCCCCTCTGTAATATGCACTTTAATCCTGCTATATTTGGCATCATTTTTAAGAATCTCATACGCGCTAAAAGGTGCAAAATCCATAGATGTAATGTTGCTTTTATAATGCCCACCTCTACGCGCATTTTCGCATACAAAGCCCTCTTGCATAGCCTGTATTATCTCTTGGGTAATAGGTGCATTGATTTTCAAAATATAGCCACGTTCTAGGGGAGATTCCATAAGGGCTTTTGCCACGCTCACACTATCTGTGAGGATAAGCACCCCTTCACTTGCAAAATCAAGTCGCCCTACATATCTAAAATGCCTAAATTTCTCCCCTAAACTCTCATATATCACACGTCTTCCACGAGCATCGCTTTTACTCACAAGCTCACCTTTTGGTTTATGATATACAATACAGGTAAAATGTTCTTTGGGGGCAAGCTTTTTCCCATCAATAAACACATTATCACCGGCTTTAAGCACATAATGAGAATCTACCTTTATGCGCCCTACCTTTATGCGCCCCTCTTGTATAAGCTTATCCGCCTCTCTACGAGAATAACTACTATGATGAGCGATGTATTGGTTAAGACGCATTATTTCAAGCCAGACAAAAAGCTATTCCCTGCGCTTACACTTCCTCTAGTTTTCATTAGTGAGTAATTATTACAACCAGATTCTAAACCATAATCACAAGCCAAACCAAAAAGCTCAATAGCCTTGCGTTTATCTTGTCTCACACCAAAGCCCCCATCATAAAGCACACCAAGATTATTACAGCTTGGAATATGCCCACTATCGCAAGCAAGTGTAAAATATTTTGCTGCATTATAGTAGCTTTGCTCCGCACCATTTGAGCCTGTGGCATACATCCAGCCTAGATTCCCACACCCTACAATATCACCTTGCTGACACGCGACATAATTCATCTCTACATAGCCCATTTTATCTTTTGTCATTCCATAAATATTATAGGTATTGCTCATAAGCCCAAGATTGTAGCAGCCCAAATCACTTCCAAGCTGACACGCGCGATCATAAAATGCCAATGCTCTTTGATAGTCTTTTTTTACACCCACACCATTAGCATACATCCAACCAATATTTGTGCAGCCTAGAGAATCTCCCCCTTGACAGGCTATTTCATAAAGTTGTGCTGCTTGATCTTTATCTTCTTTAACGCCTTGCCCATTATCATATGCCATTGCAAGATTTGCACACGCTACCGCATCACCCCCTACACACGCTTTATAATAATAATGCACTGCTTTTTGAGGTTCAGGCATACCTGTATTTGCACCATACATATAAATAAGCCCTGTGCCAAAGCAACCCGCCGCATTTCCCTGCTCACAAGATTGTGCGAAAAGTCCCAATGCACTCTCATAATCACCATCTCTTGCAAAAGCCATAGCCGACTTAAGCGCAGTATTAGATTGATTAACTTTTTCAAGCATATTATCAATAGGTGCGCCACCAATTTGATTTGCAGGGGTAAGAGGAGCAGCACCTAAAAGCCCTGAAGGTGTATTTTGCGGTGTAGCATCTTGAGTGGGTGGGGGGGTAGAATCTTGCGCATTTGGGGGTGTTGCATCAGTTGCTTGAGGTGCTTGAGTGAGTGTGCCTTCACTCTCCGCTGGTTCTGCCACACTTACCACCACAACGCACATCATAGCCCATATAAGCGCAAAAATTACTCTCATTACTTTACCCTCATTTATCTAAATTTGCTTATAGCTACACGCTAGAAAGCAAAAATAATACCACTTTATGAATCTTTAATGCAACGCGCTATTAAGCTCGATTTTACGATTGCTTCTAAAGGCTATCATTTTACCGCTTTGACTATCACAGCGGAAGTGAATGCCGTGTTTGCCTGAAAGCTCTTTGCCTTTATACAAATTGCTTTCTTTGACAACAAAGGTATCATTAATTTCGGCAATTTTTTCTGCCTCTTCGGGCTTAATGTAAAATACGCCCCCAGCAAGCACTGCGATACCTCCATCGACAATACAACCATCGCCCAAACTAATGCCTGTGGCGCTATTAACACCCAAAAGACAATTTTTACCAATGCTAATAGGCTCACTATTGCCACCGCTTAGCACGCCTAAAATACTCGCACCCCCACCTATATCTGTGCCTTCACCTACAACCACGCTTGAGCTAATGCGCCCCTCATTCATACACGCGCCCATTGCTCCTGCATTAAAATTCACATAGCTTGCTCCGGGCATTTGTGTATAACCACCTGTGCCAAGATATGCACCAAAGCGCGTTTTTGCACTATCAAGGAGGCGGATATTATCATATTGAGGAATAACTTGCATCAAATAGCGAGGGAATTTATCTACAAAATCAATACTTGGAAACTCGCCCTCTATTTTTAAGCGCACTTCATTTTCTCGTAAGTAGTCAAGCTCATAGGGTTTATTGCCACTCCACGCGACATTTTGCAAAAGCCCAAAAATTCCATCAAGCTGCAATGAGCGCAAAGGAGCTTTTCCTAAAGAAAGCGCAAGAAGCTTCAAATATGCAGATTCTACACTTTCGCATTTTTCATCTTTATAAATCACACAAAATCGATAGCGACTCCTCCCACCTTTTGCTTTAAGTTTTCCTTTATTGGCTTGTTTTTGAAGCTCTAAAATCACTTGGATATTTTTATGTGTTTGTGGATCTGCTAAAGCCTCGCTCAAAAAAGGCGTATAAAGCTCCAAAGCTCTTTTTATAAAAGCTTGATTGATGCCATACACTGCCTCGTTTTCACTTTGAGCAATCAACTCGGCTTCTTGTGCGCTTTGGCAAAGCACCGCATAAGTGCCTAGATTCTCTCCTTGCCAATTCAGCACCGGATAAGTCGCACAAAGCGTAGCTTTAGATTTTTTGCCAATATCTACCCGCGCGATACCAAAGCCCAAAGGGGCTTTATACTCTTCCTTGCTTTGAAACTCATTGACAAATGCTTTAAATTTTTCAACACCCATTTTTGCTCCTTAAATCAATGAAATAATCTTATTGTATAGTATCTAAGCTACATTTTGGTATGCCCTGTCCTTGCTATGCCCTGCACTCCTAGAGCAACAAATACCACCATAGCCGCACTTAAGCCTATAAAAAACCACTGAAGTGACATCAGCTGATGCTCAAGGAGCAAAATAATCATCAATCCAAAAAGCACATAGCTTACCACACGCAAAAATGACAAACTCATTTGCGCTCCTATCACAAAGCGCGTGGAAAATTGTGTATTTTTATCTTCTTCTTGCACCTTTTGCAATTCTTGATTCTGTTCTTGCAGGGATTCTTGGCTATTTTGTCGTAAGCTTTCTTGCTGCTTAGCTATTTCATTTGGCATACTTTTTTGAGATTCTTCTTGCATATTTGCCTTTACGCGTTTAAATAAAGCGATAAATGAACTTCCCACCACAAGCGCAAAGCCCACAAATCCTACCTCAAAACTCGCCAGAGATTCTACGCCCTGCATAAAGGCAATAGCTCCCCCACAAAGCGCAATTATTCCTACAAGAGCTATGCCTACATATACAAATCTAGTAATATTTGCCATTACTATCCTCATCATCTTCGCCCTTGTAGCTATAACGAGGATGCGATGCTAATTCTTGTGCTTCTTTTTGCGCCCTTTTATACGCACGATAGAGATTTAAAAATGCCGCTGCAATGCCCCATACCACGCCAAGCCAAAAAAGCCATTTTTGCCCACTCACTCGCTCTAAAAGTATGCCAATCCCCACACCCAAAAGCACCGCCACCACGATAGAAATGCCCACGCTCAAATCATTTGCCCCACTCACTACAATACCAAGTGTGGGTTTTTCTTGTGAAGATTTTTCTGCACTCTTTTGATAAGATACATTCATTTCCTTATGTGTCTCATCACTTTTAGAATCCTTAGAATCTTGCGTATTTGCACTTGATTCTAAAATTTGCGCATCGCGCATATTTTCTTGCTTTGGCGCATTTTCTTTTTCGCTCATTGCTCTCTTATCCCTCATTCACAATTTCGCTAAAAGCCTCTTTGGCTTTAGCAATCACTTCATCAATGAGATTTTTATCCATCGCACTACAAATAAAGCCTGTTTCAAATTGCGAACACGCAAAATACACGCCTTTTTGAAGCATTTTTTGATGAAATTTTGCAAACATCTCTGTATCGCTACATTTAGCATCATCAAAATTTTTCACCGCCTTTTTATTAAAGAAAAAGCCAAACATACTTCCTCTACAATCCACTTGCAAAGGGATTTTATGTGCCAAAGCTGCAGCCTTTAAGCCCTCAATTAAATGTTGAGCGAGATGCTGCAGATTCTCATATAAATGCGGATTGGCTTTGATTTGGCATAAAGTCGCTATGCCCGCACTTACTGCGATAGGATTCCCACTCAATGTGCCAGCTTGATACACACCCCCCACAGGAGAGAGCATATCCATAATATCTGCTCTCCCGCCAAAAGCTGCTAAAGGCATACCCCCACCAATAACCTTGCCATAAGTAACCAAATCCGCCTCTACATTGTAGATTCCAATCGCACCCTGCAATCCTGCTCTAAAGCCACTCATCACTTCATCAATAATTAAAAGCGCATTATGTTTATTGCACAATGCTCTTAAATCCTGCATAAAAGCCTTATCTGCAGGAACAAAGCCCATATTTCCAGCCAAAGCTTCAATAATCACGCACGCTACATTTTTACTTGTTTCAAAGCAAGCGCGCACAGATTCTATATCATTATATCGCGCCACAAGTGTGTGCTTAGATATATCATTTGGCACACCCGGTGAGCTTGGTGTGCCAAAAGTCGCACAACCACTTCCCGCACTCACAAGCAAACTATCAGAATGTCCGTGGTAGCAACCCTCAAATTTGATAATATCATCTTTTTGCGTATATGCCCTTGCTAAACGCAACGCGCTCATTGTCGCCTCTGTGCCAGAATTGACAAGGCGCATTTTTTCCACACTTTGTGTAAGGGAGATAATGAGCTTTACAAGTGTTGTTTCTTTTTCTGTGGGCGCACCAAAGCTTAATCCATCTTTGATTGCACTCATCAATGCGGATTCTATGGATTCATCAGCGTGCCCAAAGATGAGAGGTCCCCAACTTTGCACAAAGTCAATATAGGCATTATTATCCTCATCATAAATATATGCCCCCTTGCCTCTAGCGATAAATCGTGGTGTGCCACCCACTGAAGCAAATGCCCTTACAGGAGAATTTACTCCCCCGGGAATGACTTGCTTTGCCTCATTAAAATCATTAATACTTTGTAAAATATTCATTTGTAATCCTTTGCGCTACCCAAAAATAAACTTCATTATAGCAAATCCCTTTTTAAATCATTGTAAATACAAATCCCCATTTTCTCTATGGGGCATAAATGCGTTATTTGCTCGTAGTTTTTTCTCTTAACCAATATCAAATACTATTTGTTTTTTTATATTATACTTCAAAGCGCATTTTAAATTTTTGTAAAAGGAGACACAATGAAAAGAATTATCGCAAGTATGGTTCTTTTGGGTGGTATGGCATACGCGGCAACAATTGATACTTCTAAAGCAGAAGTAAAATGGACAGCTTTCAAGACACCTACAAAAGCAGCAGTAACAGGGACATTTGATGATGTGAAATTCAAATTTGGCACACCAGATCAAAATCAAAGCATTGAATCTCAACTTACTAACGCCACAGCAACGATTGATGCAAAAAAAGTCAATCTTAATGACGAAGTTAAAAACCAAAATGTGCGCGAAGCTTTCTTTGGTAAATTCAAAAAAACAGAAATCAAAGTAACTTTCAATAAAGTTGAAGAGGGCAAAGATAAAGGCACGATTTTGGCAAGTGTAACAATGAATGGCAAGACAAACAAAGTGCCTATGCAATATGAAGTTATAACAAGCGGTAGTAAAAAGCAAGTTGAAAAAAAGATTGTTGCAAAAGGTGTACTTGATTTAAGCGTTTTTGATGCAGAAAGCGCTCGTGCAAATTTGCAAAAAGTGGTGGCGGTAGAACACGAAGGTTTGACTTGGCCCCAAGTAGAAATCTCTTTTGAAGCTCCTGTAAAATAAGGCTTTTATTTAAAGCTTAAGTTTTAAACTTAGCGCGGATTTTTTAAGATTCGCGCTTTGATTAGACTTAAAAAAGCATCTAAAATTATTCCCTCTCAACTTATCTTTATTATTCTCAAAAATCTTTG
>NZ_JAFLSB010000046.1 GCF_022511165.1 Helicobacter sp.
CAACAAACATCTGCGAAGTCTGCTCTCCCGCGTTATTTGTAAATATTCCCTTATAGTAGTCCATTATTTTCATTTGCCATAGAGGATGAAGACTTATCTCGGGCTCATCAATAAAGGCAAATGCACCACTTAGTGCATTAATGTCTCGAAGAAGGAAAGAACCTCTATACACTATCTGTTTTTCTCCAGAACTTAAGGAATCAATAGGAATAAGTTGGCCATTCTTTTTGAACAAAACCACTTTCTTTCCATTTTTTCCCCTCATATTTTTGATAATACTTTTGCCACATCGCCATAAAAGTGCAAAAACACAACCTACCCACAAAAATGGATCTAAGATGTAATTAATGATGTTTATCTGCCCTAAAATCCCTAATTCATAGCTTATAAGAGAGAGGATTAATCCATAACCTGCTAACCTACTTAAGCAATAGGAGATAAGTGATAAAATGCTATACAAAAAAATGAAGATTCTAAACTCTAAATGGTAAATATCAATAAAACCATAGCCCAAAACCTCTACATAAACAAACGCTCCAAGTATAATCCACACATATTGCATACTCGGTGGAAAAATTCTATGGGATTGCACAAAAATCTTTGAATGTTTAAGGCATAAACTTATAGGAGAAATAGCAGAATCTGATATAAAAACGCGTGAAAAAATAAAACTTATCAGCCACCATATACACACCAAAGTAAGCATTATGCTTGGCACATCAAAAAGCGCGTAAAAATACTCGCACGCACTCCAGTGCCATTCAATAAAGGGTATATTAAAGACAAGAATCCATAAGAGTGAAAGGAGAATGATAGGGCGCGTTGGTAGTTTTTGCAATAAAAATACACAACTACTCAAAGCAATGATATTTATCATTAAATTCACCGCTATACTCATCACTCACCCTCAAAAGTTTTGGTATTCCACTCATAAGGAATATCATCAAGATTCTGTATATGCTCAATATCAATAATTGGAGGCAAACTTGTATGCCTATCTAATACATCTTTTGGCACAAGCGCGGTTCTTATGTGTTTGCGCCCATAAGTATAGGCAATATGCACAAAATCTTTATTTGTCGCCACACTTGGATAAGAGACTTCATTATGTGGCAGAGTATCAAGGGTTAAGGGAAACCAAAACTCTACTTCCTTAAACATTTCTTGCGCTAGAGTTGTTTTGTCTAAAACATAAATGCGTAAATTTTCTCTTGCATTGCCTTGAGGGGTGCTTGGCTCATTATGCGCTATATAAATCGCCTTCCTCATATTAAAAAGCACGGAAGAGGCATCATAATTTTTAAGATTGCTTTTTAGTTTTGGATTCTTACATTGGCTATCGCATTCACTCACAAAAAGCGTATTATTATAGGCTTTATGATTGCGATACACCCCTAGAGCAGAATGCGAATCTAAAGGCACAAAACTTGGCTGAAGTTGGGATTTTAAATCTGTGGGGCGCATTATAGCAGTAAGCTCTAAAGAAGGACTAAAATCAAGCAAAAGCGGATATTTACTTGCTAACTCGTGGTAGATTGGCAAAATAAATCCACCATCACTTTTAAGGAGAGGGGGGGTGCGCACAAGAAAAGAAAAATTTAAAAATGGGCTTAAATGCAGCTCTTTGACATAGCGCAAACCCCCTTGCTCTAAGGATTCTAAAATAAGCCAATATATCTTGCTTGTAGCCCAACCTCCCATACTGACACCCACAACGAACAAATGCACCCGCCCTTGTGTATCCACAAAACTCACAGGATTGCCAAGCTTTTTAATAAACTTACCACTTAGGTGTGAGAGCATTGGCGCATCTAAAAGCAATTTTGGCTCACTCCAAGCCCCGATGTGCGAAGGCTCATTGCGGAGTTCATTTGGCTTAAAACCTACCCACTTTCCTTTTTGCGCTTCTTGCTTTTTATAATGTAAAGATTCTCTCCGCCTTGCCTCTATATTTTTTTGCTTAAAAGGTGCTTCAAAAGTAAAAAAGCTTTGATAAATCCCCACATCTCTTGCACCCTCTCTACTTCCGGCAAAGTATAAAAGCATAAAGTCTGCCTCACTCACAGCAGAAACATTCACAATACTACTTGCGTGTGCTTGGGGCTGCGAGTTTGGAATATCAAAATAAATAATAGAATCTACTCCTACATCACGCCGATAATACTCTTCTCGCTCTAACTCCTCTGGTAGCACCAAAGTAAGCTTTGTAAAATCAATATGAGATGTAGGGCTTGTATCACTTACCACACTCCACCAAGTGCATAAACAAAGCACAAAAACAAAAAAGATATGTCTTTTATATGATACTTTTTGCACTGCGCATACTTAAGAGAGTGATTTGACAAATTGCGCAATGCGCCCAATTCCCTCTTCAAGCTGTATTAATGAACACGCAAAAGAAAGGCGCACAAATCCCTCCATACCAAAGGCACAGCCGGGCACAAGTGCTACGCCTTGCTCTTTAAGCAATGCTTTACAAAATCCCATAGAATCCCCACCATAAGTAGGCAAGGCAGAAATATTAATAAATAAATAAAATGCACCTTGTGGCTTACTCACATTAAGATTTTGTATATTATTAATCGCATCAACAGCAAAGTGCATACGTTCCTCAAATGCTTTGCGCATATCCTCTATATCACTATCTGCCTCGCCTTTGAGTGCCAAAATAGCAGCTTTTTGCGTAATAGAATTAATATTAGAGGTGCATTGACTTTGGAGATTATCCATAAGCTTTATAAGCTTTTTATCTTTACACGCAAGATAGCCTATGCGCCACCCTGTCATCGCCACAGACTTACTTAAGCCATTAATAGTAATTGTGCGCTTCATCATATCTTCATTGATTGTTGCTGCAGATACAAATTTCACTCCATACACAAGCTTTTCATACATCTCATCACTTATAACCCACACATCTGTGCCTTTTAAAACCTCTGCAAGCTCTTCTAAATCCTTTTGAGTATAGACCATACCGGTGGGGTTTGAGGGGGTATTAAGCACAAAAGCTTTTGTTTTTTTAGTAATAGCTTCTTTAAGTTGTTTAGGTGTGATTTTAAAATCATTTTTTTGCGTTGTCTGCACTATTACAGGCTTTCCTCCGCTAAAGGTTACAAGCTCGGGATAAGTTACCCAATAAGGAGAAGGAATAATCACCTCATCGCCATTATCCACAAGAGTTTGAAATACATTAAAAAGCGAGTGTTTTGCGCCATTACTTACTAATATTTCATTGCTCTCATAAGAGAGATTATTCTCACGCAATAGCTTTTCTTTAATTGCTTTGCGCAGTTCTGGAATCCCTGCTACTGCAGTATATTTGGTAAAACCACTTTTTAATGCTCTAATGGCTTCATTTTTAATCACTTCAGGCGTGTCAAAATCTGGCTCACCTGCTGAAAAACTAAGCACATCTTGCCCTGAATCTTTAAGCTCACGCGCAAGTGTGCTAATGGCAATTGTCGTGGATTCTTGCAAAAGCTCTGCACGCTTTGCATAAACTGCTTTACCCATTTTTTACTCC
Organism: Helicobacter sp.; assembly: GCF_022511165.1. Taxonomy (GTDB): domain Bacteria; phylum Campylobacterota; class Campylobacteria; order Campylobacterales; family Helicobacteraceae; genus Helicobacter_C. The sequence continues at coordinate 3,524 of NZ_JAFLSB010000046.1, forward strand.
TTATATTTAATAAGATTATTCTTTAATATCCGCAAGTTTAAGCGTGAATTCTATCTCGCCCTTACTTAAACGCATCTCTTTTGCAATCGCATCAATACTCCACCCATCGCGAAACATACCAATAATGCGCTTTTCATCGATATTTGTGCTTGAGCTTGGAAAATAGCCAAATTCTCGAATCTTCTCCTCAATGCTTACGATTTTTTCCTCTATATACTCTCGTTCCTTATTCACTTGCGCTTCAAGAATCTCCACTTGACGATACACATTTACAAGTGCGTTATTGACTGCATCAATACTTTCTGTTTTAATTTTATTATGCAAAGCTGTGGTGCTTAATTGATTTTCAAGCTCATTATCTTTAATCCACTTGTGAATCTTAAAGATTTCATTATTAATATCTTCCATACCTTTTTCAAAACGTCTCATTTTTTTATTAAAATCAAGGTTGCGCGTATAGTTCAAAAATGCAACAAAACACACAATACCAATGGATACAAGCCCTAGAATCATACTCATACTACTCATTGAAATACCAAACATTCCCCTACTCCTCTATTTTATGTGATTTTTTAGCATTTACAATTGCCAAACGTTCCATTTGAGCTACAAAATTATCAAAATCTCCCGCATCATTATAGTGCATACGTTCAAATTTCACAATTTTTTGATGAATGGCAGTAGCAAAAAGACTAATATAACGTTGCGGAAAAACAGGCAAAAAAAGGCGCACATAATATTCTGCCCCCTCTTCAAATACATCTTGTGGCATACATAATACATTATGTCCTACAAAATCTGCTATCCCCTCGTACTCTAAAGGAATATGCTGTGTAGTCTTATTAAGCAGTATTTGCTCAATACTTTCTACCTTTTGATAAAGCTCCACAAGTAATTCAAGCAATACTTCATCAGTATCTTCTGTGCGATTTTTTGATTTATTTTTATTGAGCCATTGTGTGATGGAGCCATAGCGAGACTGCAATAAATTCACAAATTCCTTATTAAAAGCTGCTTCATTCTCTTTATCAAGCTTTGAAAATGCCACTTCAAGCTCACAAGGAACAATGCGTGTGTGAATATCACGCTCCTCAAGTATGCTTTTAATATCCATACGTAACCCTTATAGAATCCACTAAGATACACATAAAAAACATAATACCCAAATAACCATTAGTTACAAAGAAAGCCTTAGGAATATTTTTTAAATGCACATTTACAAGATATTGCTCATAGCAGAGCATACAAGCAGATAAGCCCACACCAATTTGTGCGATTAGGCCAAGCTCTGCTTCATAAACAAAGCCTATCCAAAATCCCACCGCGCATAAATGACATAAACGCGAAATCCATAATGTAGCCCGTATGCCAAAATATGCGGGGATAGAATGAAGCTGATTGTTTTTATCAAACTCCATATCTTGCAAAGAATACAGCAAATCAAACCCCGCTACCCAAAAAAGCACACCTGCTGATAAAAGCACACTCCATAAGGGAATTTCACCCATAACAGCAATAACTCCTGCAATGGGTGCTAATCCCAAACACACGCCAAGCACCCAATGCGCTATGGCACTAAAACGTTTTGTATAAGAATAAAAAGCTAAAATGACTAAAAATGGCACACAAAGAGAGAAAGCAAGGGGATTAATAAAATAAGAAACGAGTATAAAAATAAGAGCATTAAAAATATTAAAAGCAATAAGCCAAGTAAGGCTGATGCGCCCATCAACACTTGGACGAGTGCTTGTGCGAGCATTAGCACTATCAATATCCCTATCTTTGAGGCGATTAAAACCCATTGCAAAATTTCTTGCGCTTATAAGTGCTAAGGCACAAAGCACAAATGTCTCCCAGCCACACCACGGAATCTCATACTTTTGCATACTTGCCACAACCATTGCAATAAGAATAAAGCTACTTGAAAAAATGGTATGCTCAAACGCAACGAGTTCGCTAAAATTTTTGAGCTGCTTCCCAAATGTCCCTAGAATATTCATTCTGTTTTATTCCTTTATCTCATACCCTAATTTATTATGGTAAAGGGCAAAAAATGCAAGATTCTAAAATACCTTACCAAAAAATAAGCTAAAATTCTTGCAAAATAAGGCAAAATCGTTTAATATATTACATTTTTGTCTTTACTTCTACTAAGCCCCAAAGATTTAAGATAAAAAGAGTTTTTGCATTTTAAAATTTAAAGGATAGGGATCAATGGAAGGATTGAGTTATGTGGATATAGGCATTTTCGTTTTGCTCATTTTGCTTTCAATTAAGGGCATTTTTCAGGGCATTATTCGAGGATTGGCGAGTTTTTTAGGTATATTGCTTGGGATATTTTTTGCTTCAAGATTCTATCATAGCACAGGAGAGTGGTTTACTGATACTATCTATAACCTCAATTCCCCAGAAGTAAGCGCCCTTATAGGATTCCTTATTCTTATTACATTTATTTGGGCATTTTGCGTGATTGTCGGCGAGATTCTCTACCGCATAGTGCATTTTACGCCTCTTGCTGCGCTTGATAAGGCTTTAGGTTTGTTGTTTGGATTCTGTAAAGCTTTCTTACTCCTCTCTATTGTTGTTTTTGGCATTTCACAAATTGGGTGGCTTAAAAACTTCTCACAAAGTATCGAACAACACAGCAGCTTTTTCCCAGCGATGAAAAATCTCGCTATTCATATTATGAATCTTGAGCAAATCCAAGAGATTACAAAAGACTTAGAGAAACCTAGCACCGATAAAATAGAGCAAACAATTACAGAAGGTGTTAATAAAATAAGTAAGCCTGTAGAAGAGACAAAAGAAGAACTCAAAGAGGGCTTATCAAACTCTCTTTCTTCATTGAAAAATACCAATAATCCTTAAAAGGCATTATTAAATGTTTTCAAATTTTTATATCCAACAACGTATCAAAAAAATGCAGCTAATGCAAGATTTAGGGCTTAATCCTTACAGCAACGAATCTGTGCGCACAATAAGTAATAGCAAGTTTTTAGATAAATATCAATACCTTAAAACCCAAGCTTTAGCAGATACAGGACAAAATACACAAGAAACAAATCACTCACAAGCTCCCACCGAATGCGTTGTCGGGCGTGTGAGATTTATTCGCCTAATGGGCAAGGCGTGCTTTATTAAGATTCAAGATGAAAGTGGAATCCTCCAAGCATATATATCAAAAAATGATATTGGTGAGGATTTTTCACAGATAAAAAAAATCCTTGAAGTGGGAGATATTATCAATGTGCAAGGATACGCATTTGTAACCAAAACAGGTGAGTTAAGTATCCATACACTTTCTTTTAAGATTCTTACTAAAAGCATTGTGCCTCTCCCTGAAAAATTTCACGGACTAAGTGATGTGGAGCTACGCTACCGCCAACGATATGTAGATTTAATTGTCAATGAAGAAGTCAAAGAAGTATTTAAAATGCGTAGCCAAATTATCTCTTGCGTGCGACAATTCTTTGAGCAAAAAGGCTTTTTAGAAGTCGAAACGCCAATGCTCCACCCTATTCCAGGTGGTGCAAATGCGCGTCCTTTTATCACACATCATAATGCACTTGATGCACAAAGATATTTGCGTATTGCACCAGAGCTTTACCTTAAGCGTCTTATTGTTGGGGGTTTTGAGGCGGTTTTTGAGCTTAATCGCAATTTTCGCAATGAAGGAATGGATCACTCGCATAATCCTGAATTTAGTATGATTGAATTTTATTGGGCATATAAAACTTATGAGGATCTTATCACGCTTACAAAAGAGCTTTTTGCCTTTATCTTTAAATCCCTCAAGCTCCCCGCCATTTTACATTATAATCAACACGAAATCGACTTTAATCAATGGCGTATTATCAGCTACAAAGATGCTTTGGTGCAAATAGGCGGACTAAATGAGGAGCTCATCAATGATAAAAACGCACTTCTTGCCCATCTCCAAGAAAAACATCTCAAGGTGGATTCTACAATGCCCTATGGAAAGCTTTTGGGTGAAGCATTTGATGAATATGTCGAGCATAAACTCATTCACCCTACTTTTATCACGCAATATCCTATTGAGATTAGCCCACTTGCAAGACGCAATGATAAAAATCCTCAAATCGCTGATAGATTTGAGCTTTTTATCGGCGGGAGGGAGATTGCTAATGGTTTTAGTGAGCTTAATGACCCACTTGACCAGCTTGAGAGATTTAAAGAACAAGTAAAAGCAAAAGATGCAGGCGATGAAGAAGCCCAATATATGGATGAAGATTATGTATGGGCGCTTGCTCACGGAATGCCACCTACTGCGGGAGAAGGTATAGGCATTGACCGCTTGGTAATGCTATTAAGTAATGCAAAAACCATTAAAGATGTGATTCTATTCCCTGCATTAAAGCTAACTCAACCAAATTTTGATATAATACCCTCACAAAACACATCAAATGATACCCCAAATAAGCAAGGAGTGTGAATGGGCTACTTGATGAAAGAGCAAGATAGTGAGGTATTTGAGCTTATAGAAAAAGAGCTTGAGCGTCAAAACGAGCATTTAGAAATGATAGCGAGTGAAAATTTTACATTTCCTAGCGTTATGGAAGCTATGGGGAGTGTTTTAACCAATAAATATGCCGAAGGATATCCCTTTAAACGCTACTATGGTGGTTGCGAATTTGTTGATAAAATCGAAGAGATTGCTATTGAAAGAGCAAAAAAGCTTTTTGGTGTAAATTTTGCCAATGTGCAACCACATTCAGGCTCACAAGCAAATGCAGCAGTTTATGCTGCGCTTCTTAAGCCTTATGATAAGATTCTTGGTATGGATTTAAGCCACGGCGGGCATCTCACACACGGCGCAAAAGTAAGCACTTCAGGGCAGTTATACCAAAGCTTTTTTTATGGCGTAGAACTTAATGGCTATATTGATTATGACAAACTCGCCAAAGAAGCTCAAGTTGTAAAGCCTAATATCCTTGTGTGTGGCTTTTCAGCCTATACAAGAGAGCTTGATTTTAAAAGATTGCGCGAGATTGCAGATTCTGTGGGGGCATACCTTATGGGAGATATTGCACACGTAGCAGGACTTGTTGTCGCAGGAGAATATCCCAATCCTTTTCCGCATTGCCATATTGTTACAACAACTACACATAAGACATTGCGAGGACCAAGAGGAGGTATAATCCTTACAAATGATGAAGAGTTAATTACAAAAATCAATAAAGCTGTGTTTCCGGGTATCCAAGGCGGACCGCTTATGCACGTAATTGCAGGAAAGGCGGTAGGATTCAAAGAAAATCTCAAACCTGAATGGAAAACATACGCTAAACAAGTCAAAGCCAATATTCAAGCTCTTGCAAAGGTGCTTATAAAGCGCAATTACAATCTTGTAAGTGGCGGGAGCGATAATCACCTTGTGCTTATAAGCTTTCTTAATAACAATTTTAGTGGCAAAGAGGCAGATTTAGCTTTAGGAAATGCCGGCATCACAGTCAATAAAAACACCGTGCCCGGTGAAACGCGCTCACCTTTTGTTACAAGCGGTATTAGAATCGGCTCACCAGCCCTTACTGCACGAGGTATGAAAGAAAAAGAATTTGAGTGGATTGCAGAAAAAATTGCGGATATTCTTGATGATATTCACAATACTAACTTGCAAGCCCAAATCAAAGCTCAAATCAAAGATTTTTCTAAAAACTTTAAAATCTATGATAAGCCAATTTTTTAAAGAAGAGGGAAAATTATATGACAGAAATGGATCTTAAGCTCATCAAAATGGACACATCACACTACTATGGACGTGTTAATGGAATGGGAAAAAAAATCAATCATATGGGGCGGATTCTGTATGATAAATATGAAAAAATAGATGCTACACTTACCTCTATGATTATCAATAAACATTTTCGCAAAGAGATTATTGTGGCTCACTCACTTTTACTTGGCAAGGGAACAAAAGTAGAAAATATCGTGTTTGATTACAATGGGCGCAACCCAGAGAGATTCTATCATCGCGCACAGCTTCTTTTGCGAGAAGAGGGTTTTTTGAATTTCACCGCATTTTGCTCCAAAACTCCCGGGCATCTACATCTCTATATACACAAAGGACATACTGAAATTAATGAGGGAAAACGTTTAGCTAAGACACTTTCTCTTAAATTATCCCAGCATTGCCCAAAAGAGTGGAAAATGTTTCCTAGTGATGAATTGCCCCCAAATTTTAATATTCTAGCCCTCCCCTATGAAGTCTATGCCAAAGAGCGTGGGTCGGCGTGGGCAAGACATATGTAAGACTTAATAAATACATTTAAGGAGTGAGAATGGAAACAAAACGAGAGTTAAATGATATTTTAATCAATGATGATGATTTGCAAAAACAGAATCGAACCAAAAAATTGATGATGATGATTGCAATGGCATTAGTCTTTTTGTCTATTTTGATTGCAGTCGTTTTTATTGTTACGCGTGGCGATGAGGAGCTAAGTGAGCGTGATATGGCAGCTAATAATGGCTTAACTCCCATAGAATCAGAAAATGATCGATTTGTCGATGTCCCTTTGAATAATAATCCAAATGGAGAAGAAGACCCATTCCAAAAGATTCTTGATGATATTCGCAATCGCGAGCAAGGCAACAATACACAAATAGCACAAGCCTCCACTCCCCCACCTGCACAAGCAGAGCCAAAGCCACAACCTGCTCCAGAAAAACAACCCGCATCACAGCCTGTGCTTCCTGCAAAACCTGCATCTACACAACCAGCTAAACCGGCTCAACCTGCAAAACCTGCACAGCCTACGCAAACTACACAGCCAGCTAAACCAGCGGCTCAACCAACTTCTACTTCTCCCAAACCAACAACCGCGCCTGCGGAAAAACCACAAGCACCCCAAACTCAAAGTGATGGTATTGCAGATATATTTGAGGGTGTCTCTACTCCTCGTATGGATACTTCAAAAAATGGGCAAATTGCAGAGAAAGGATTCTATTTGCAAGTAGGATCCTTTACAAATAAGCCAAATGCAGAGTTTTTAAAGCAAATTAACAATTATAGCTATCGCGTGCATGAAGGGGCATCTGCAAATGGACAAAAGACCACAAGATACCTTGTTGGACCTTATAATTCTAAAACAGAAGCAAGTAGAGATTTGCCAAATCTCAAAACCCTAGTCGCTGACCCTGTGCATTTTGAGGTAAAATAGTTCTTTATGGATAGAATCTTTAAGTTCTAGTGAGAGAGGGGCTACCTCCCCCATTTGTCTTTAGAATCTCTTAAATCACCCAAACGCATACACCCCTTAAAGTCGATTTAAAAACTTGAGATACGGGGCTGTGGCATTACTAAACAAGTAAAACTTTAAGGCAAAATATGAAAAAAGCTTGTGTTGTTTGTGAGGGTGATCCAGCGAAAAATCCACGTCCTAATCGTATGCTTCATTGGCTTAAAGGGCATTTTGAACTCACCGCCATTGGGTTAGAGGCTACGGCTATGGAGGGAGTGGAAATACTCTCCTATCCTGATGCGAAAAAAAGAAATGCTAAAGAGGAGGCGATACTCGAAGAAAATGTTGCCAAAAAGGATTATATGAAGCTTGTCAAAATCCCTAATCGAATGATAATTGCGCAATATCTCAAAGAAAGGGAGTTTGATGTGATTATCTGTCACGATTTAGTGCTACTCCCTTTTGTTTTAGAGAATAAAAAACAAGCTAAAGTTGTGGTTGATTTGCGGGAATATTATACGCGACATCGCTCTGATGAGCGATGGATTAGGCTCTTTGCGGATTTTAATGATTGGCTTTGCCGTACTTATCTCCCTCAAGCAGATTATGTATATAGCGTGAGTGATACATTTGCAAAAGAATATGCAAAAGATTATGGCATACAATGCGATGTCATCACTTC
>NZ_JAFLSB010000047.1 GCF_022511165.1 Helicobacter sp.
TTGCATTTTGCTCTCCTTTTTTATTCTTTTTCACACTTCTTTATACTTTCGCCTTTACATTCCTCACATTCTTGCATCTTTAAATGCAACAAAAGCTCTCTCAAAACTCTTATTTTTGCGAAAATAACTTCTCTCCACATACAAGACAAAAGCTAAAAAGAGCAGGAGCAATACATAATTTACAACCAATCCACCATAATTACCAAAGGATTCAAGGAGATTGATACGAGGAAAACTTGTCGCTAAAGATTGAGCATAGTAATCCCAAGTTGCCGCAAGCAAAGTAGAACCAATCACATTCCCAATACCCACAATCCAATAATGCACCTGCCCCTCTACCGCGCGATACATCCAGCCACACTCACAACCTCCAGCAAGAACAATACCAAAACCAAAGAGTAGCCCGCCAATAATTGCATTAGGCGCAGCCCACATAATCTTAGGTGGCAGCCCTAGCATAATATAACTAAACACGCCAATAGTTGAAACCATCATACCAACAATCACTGCCCTTGCCATATAGCCCCGCCCTGTGATAAATAAATCTCTAAAAGCAGAGGTAAAGCAAATTTGAGCGCGTGAAATAACAAAACCAAAGCCCACACCAAAAACCACCGCGATAGCCAAAACAGGAATCTTCTTGCCTTCAGGGATATTCCCATAAACCATTAAATAAACTACCCAAACTCCCACAACAACAAGAGCTAAAATACCCAAAACAAAAAGAATCTGCGCTTTTTTCTCGCTTGTTGTGCGATTGCCAATATCTTTTTGCGCACTCACCTTTTCTAGTCCCACTTTCGAGCGAAATAAAGGTAACAGAGCAACTTTTGTCCCTAGCCACACCCCAACAAGTGTCATAATGGTAAAAAACCACGCGTGGAGGCTAAATTGTGGAATTCCCGTAAAAAAACTTGCTAAATTGCACCCCATACCAATCCTTGCACCAAACCCAGCAATAATCCCGCCAATAAGGGCTTGAGCGATACGAATCTTGCTTTGAGGCAGACGAAATTTCACATTATTTGCCATTGCCGCCGCAGCAAATGCCCCAGCAAACATTCCTATAATCATCACACCATCGATTCTATCAAGTGGGCTTCCTTGCAAACCAATAATTTTAAAATACCCCCAAGTGCTTGTATCTACGCCGATTAAATTCATAATATGCCCACCCCAACGAGTAAATTCACCTGTTACTGCCCAATATGTCCCAGTCAAGCCAAAATAATACGCTGCCATAACACCTAAAGCAATAATTGCGGGCATAGGCGACCAAAATTTGACCAAGAATCGTTGCTTGAAATCACCAAACATCACACACTCCTTCAATGATAAAATGAAATAACACAAGAAGCTAGAAGAGAAGTATATATATCCTTGTGTGCTTTACACGAAAGCCTTTTGAAATCCCAAGTATTATAAAGTATTATATTGTGCGCAAAGTTGATAAAAATCAAAGATAAAATAGAGGCTACCTAGAATCAATCTAGTTATTTTTGACTTAAAAATAATCCCAAAAGCGTGAGTAATCCCCCCAAAATAATATACATATCTATTCTTTCGCCAAGACTCACACACGCTACTATCACGCCAATTACAGGCACACTATAAATATATGCGCTTGCTTTTAAGGACCCAAGGAGCTTCAAACTTGCATTCCAACAAAGATAGCACGCCCCTGAAGCCATAATGCCCAAAAAAAGCAAGTTAGCAATATTTATAGTATCGATATAGCGCGCAGAATCCTCCAATGCACGAAAATCTCCGCTCATCATACCTGATTGATACGCCACAAAAGGCAATGTGAAAAATAACCCATAAGCAAAGATTTTCTTTAAAATCGCTAGATGAGAGTAGTCCTTAAAAGCTGCAAAAATCATCTCCAAAACAAGCGTATAAACCGACCAAATGATTCCAGCCATAATGCACAACAAATCACCAATAGGATACACTTGAAAGGAAAAATGTCCCCGAAATACCACAAGCACAATGCCCACGCAAGATATAAAAAAGCCCATAAGAAAGGGGGCGCGAAGCTTTTTGCGATACACGAGCGCAAAAAGCAAAGCTGTAAAAAATGGATTGATAGATACGAGCAAAGAGGCATTAGAAACGCTCGTGTAGAGAAGCGCAACATTTTCAGCCAAAAAATACAAGCAGCCGCCACTTAAGCCCGCCATTGCAAATAAAAACTCATTTTTAAAACCACAATATCCAATATATTGACGACAGAAGAGAGTAAGAAAAATATAGGCGATAAAAAAGCGGATAAAGAGAATTTCAGCAGGAGCAAAATCTGTAAGTAAATGCTTTGTACTACTAAAGGTAATGCCCCAAATAAATACCGTGAAAATGGCTAAAAGATGCCCTTTTAGGAGGGGATTTAGTTTATTCATCATTTCTCCATATTTTCTCTCTAATCCCTTGCATCAATTTTTGTATAACTCTTGCATTCCCTACCTAATGCCTTAAATAAAACATTTTACTTGAGTAACAAAAGTGCAGATTCTAGCAAACAATACCAAATACCCACTTGTATGCCTTGCGCATTTTTGCAAAACACACACTTAAATGGCAAAATACACCCTTAAGGATTCTCATTTTACTTTTTTGTATTTTTTGCGTAAAATTATGCTATTTACGCCTTTTTTGCAAAACACATCACACAAGCCAAATACGCGATGGAGAGAATCTATGCCTATTTTACAACAATATTTTCGCAAATTTCACCAGCTCCCCCCACCTAGTCAGCGCACCAATGCTATGCCCACAAACCAATCTCTAGAAGCTCTAAGTATTCTCCTTTGTGCCAAAGAACGCAATTTGCCTATTTTTTCACGTTGTGCGAGCTTTATGAGCCTCCTCCCGCAATCATATTTGATGTTTCAAGAATCCCAACTCCTTGTCTCTATCCTTGATATGCAAGCACATATTTTAAGAGAAAATCCGCATATTCTTGATGAGCTCACGCCCTATTTTGCAAAGCTTAATCTCGCCTCCATAATTGATGATGATGAGTTTGCTCTCCTTACTTCACTCAAAACTTATGTAAGCTCTAGCGCGCAAAAATCTCCCCAAACGCACACACCAATTACTAATCTCCAAACTCTGCGCGAGGAGCTATACAGCATTCACGCAAAACTCTCTCCTCTTCTTATAGAATCCACCCAAAACACACTCAAGCAAATTATTAAAAAACTTGAGGAAGAGCGTTTATGTATCGGCGTTACAGGGGTATTAAGTGCGGGAAAATCTACCTTTTTAAACGCGCTTTTATCCCAAGAAATTCTAGGAAGCTCAAATGTGCCAGAAACGGCTAATCTTACCATTTTGCGCTATGGAGAAAAAACGGGGGCAAAAGTGCATTTTTGGAGTAAGGAGCAATGGGCAGACTTATGCGCTTTGGGTGCGTATGATGAGAATCTTAAGGCTTTTGTCAAAGAATGTGAAAATCATTTTGGTGCGGAGTTAAAATCTCTTATCACAGAACCTCATCGCACACAAGAGATTCAAGCAAATGAGTTGAGTGCCTATACTTCGGCAAATCACTCAAGCAAATTATGCAATCTCATTCAAAAAGTTGAACTTTTTACACCCCTAGAATTTTTACGCAATGGTGTAGAAATAGTCGATACTCCCGGACTTGATGATCCTATCACAAAGCGCGAAGACATTACGCGTGATTTTTTGCATCAATGCGATATGCTTATCCACGTGATGAATGCAAGTTGTGCAGCAACACAAAAAGATATTGACTTTATTTTAGAATCTTTGCTTGAACAAAATATATCGCGTCTGCTCGTGGTACTTACACGCATTGATTTACTCAGCAAAGAGGAGCTTACCTCCTCGCTTGAATACACGAAAAAAAGCCTTGCTACACAACTCAAAAATGCTCATTACAAAGGCGATATTAATGCGCTGATTGCACGCATTGATTTTCTCCCCCTTGCAGGATATGCTGCGCTAATGCACCGCACTCAAAGCGATACAAGCCATATCAAAATGAGTATCGAAGAAAGTGGTATTGTGCAAATTGAATCCTACTTACAAAAAATGCTTTTAGGCAATGAAAGTCTTAAAAGCCAAGATATGCTCTATCTCGCCTATAAAGCAACATATAAAATCGCGCAAGAGCAAAAAGAAATTCTCGCTTTGCAAACAAGTTTGCTTAATGCAAGTGAGGAGGAGCTAGAGGCAATTATCGCCCAAGAGAAGGCGCATAATGATGCGCTTTTGCGCGAACTAGAAGAGCTAGAATCCACTCTCCTTGCCCTCCATAATGAACTTAAAGATTTTCTTCATAGCCTCTTATCGCTGAGTTCAAATACACTCTCAAAGGCTGCTACACTTATTAGAGATAAGGTTTTTGATGATATTGTGTATGATTATAAAAAAGGCACAAAAACAGCGCCCAACGCTCTGCAAACGATGATAGAACTTGCCTTAAAAGACTGCTTTGCAGATATTTTTAGAGAATATCGCTATAAGCTTAGTAAAAAAATTACGCAGCTTAAAGCCGCCATTGCTGCAACAGAAGAATCAAAGCTCCCGCCTATTCATTTTCAGCTAAGCCCCGCCCAAATCGCACCTATTATGCAGCCCTTGCTTTCCACACTTCCTACACTCATTAAATCCGCAAACAAAGAAGAAAATCTAAGAAATGGGCTTGAAATGGCTTTCAAAGAGCTTTTTGATGCCTTTGCAATGCTTATAGAATCTAAAAATAAAGACATTAGTGCCTTATTCCTTACACATTTTGATGAAATTACACAAGCACACAAAGCCCATATTGAATCTCAAATTGCTCAAAAAGAGCAAAGCCTCCAAGCAGCCCTTGCACAGCGCACACAAAATAACCAAAACACACAAAAGCAAGAACTTGAGACACAATACACACAGATAAAAGAGATTACAAGCACCTTGCAATCACATTTACAAAGCCTAGAATAAGCTTACAGGAGAAAATATGAAGTCCAATGAAACGACAAAAGATAGCATATCTCAAAATCATCAAACACAAGAATTATCAACATCACCAGAGCATTTGCTTGAAGACTTTATCCAAGAATATAACCACGCAAAAACCAAAATCTTGCAAGGCAGCAACCCCCTCTATGCGCTTATTGATGAGGTAAAATATCATCTTAGTCAAGTTGCACCCCTTGATTCTAAAGCTCTCCATAGCCTTAATACGCTTACTCAAAGCATACAAGAACCAATGAAAGTAGCGATTATCGGGCAATTTAGTAGCGGAAAATCTACCTTTTTAAATGCACTCTTAGGGCAAAGTATCCTCCCTAGTGGCATTACTCCAATTACTGCTAAAGTCTGTCATATCGCCTATGGAAGCGATTATGCACTTGAGATTATGTATAAAAATGGCAACACCGCCACAAAGCCCCTTAGCTACCTTGAGCAGTCAAGCGAGGCAGAGAATGCAAAGATTGCTTTCTATAAACTTTATGCGCCACTTAGTCTCTTAAAAAGCATTAATTTCCTTGATACACCCGGATTCAATTCGCTCAATCAAAGCGATACAGATACGACAAATGCGGTGCTTGAAAGTGTCGATGGTATCATTTGGCTTACCCTCATTGATAATGTCGGCAAACAAAGCGAGAAAGATATTATCCTCTCTCACATCAAACGTTATGCAAGTAAAAGCCTCTGTGTGCTGAATCAAAAAGATAGGCTCAAAAATCAAGATGAAATTGATACAAGCCTAAGCTATGCTAAAAAGGCATTTAATGGATTCTTTGAAGAAATCATTGCCATATCCGCTAGAGAAGCGCTCCTCTCACATAGTGCGCCAAAGGAAGAAGCCCAAACCCTAAGAGAGCATTCGTGCATAGACGCTGTGATTAACTTTTTGCAAACTCACATCGCCCCACAGGCACAAAGCGCCAAACATCATAGTATCTGTATGCAGCTACGCGCACTTACACTCACTTATGCGCGTTTAAGCCTCTATGCCCACTTGCGCTTTAAACATCTTGAATCTTTGCTTATAAACACCCCCACACATTTTAGTGAAAGCTACCCACAAAGCGCATTTTATACATCTTTTCCTGCATTTTTTTATAGCCTAGAATCCAAGCTTGAATCCCTCACACAGCACATTTATGGCGCACTCGAGCGCAGTCCTAGAGAGTTTGTGCGTATTGATAAAAAATTTGGTATCAAAACCCAAAATAAGCAAACAAAAGACATCATAACCCTTCCAAGAGAGCGTTTGAGCTTAAGCTTATGCGGGGCAGATTCTAGCTTTTCACGCGATTTTATTAAACTTGGTTTTGATATAACCGCCGCCGCAGAGCAGTTTAATGCTCTTTTGAATACTCATATAGATTATTTACGCGAACTTATCACACAATGGTATAGAGCTTTTCTTCCTCCTTTGCAAAGCCCACTCTTGCAAAAAACCCTCGATGAAATCATCAATGCCTATGAACATCTTGCAAGTGTGCATAGTGAGAATCTTAAGGCGCAACTGATGCTTTTTGCAAAGATTCTTACATTAAACTACCCTCTTGCGGTGCATTTATGCCTCAATACCATTGCTTTAAAAATCCAAGAAGCCCTTGATAAATACACCAAGAGTCCCGATACTCTGCCACTTTTTAATCCCACGCTTGAAAATATCCGCGATGAGCTGAATCTCGGCTTTTCCTTTGGTTTTTTGCAAGAAAATCTCCTTACCCAACCACTCCATAAAAAAAGCTTATGGCATTTTGAGCGTGAGGCAAAGGCGCTTTGCCAAAAGCAAAGTGCGAGTATTAGCGCATACAAAGAACAATATGCACATCACTTTGAGCAACTTAAAACCTTACTTAATAGGCTTAAAAAGCACAAGCCTAGTTTTCACACCGGTGGCAAGATATAAAGCGGCTCTGTGGGAGAGTTAAAAGCGCTTTTATCAAGGATTTGTGGTAAAGAAAATATTATTTGCTCTGCTATAACTTGAATCTGCTCATTTGGCACAAGGCTTATTTCCCCCTCCTTATCGCGATAAAAATAGCTTGTACCAAAAGCCTTAATATACGCACTAGGGGTAAAATAAAAGCTTGAAGTTGCAAAAAGCTCTATATCATAAAGACTACTTAATGTATGCAAAAAAATATGTGTGAGTTTGAGCGCACTAAAACTCCCGGGACCATTAGCATAATAAATGGCATCGATTCTAGAATCATTATAAGCAGGATTTTGATGGGGGGTGGGGAGCAGAGATTCAAACACATAGGGCAAACTCACTAAAAGCGGTTTTGCACTAGAAATCTCTTCTATTAGCACATTGTCCTCATACACCCCACAAAGCAGGGGAGTATTCACACTCAAAAGGACAATGTCAATGTGTCTCATACGCGTATTCTAGACTCTCTTCTTCGGCTCTATCTTCAAGACTTATGACTTCATAGGCTTTTTCATCACTTAAGAGTTGTTTAGTAAGGAGGTGATTAAGCTTATGGCTTCCAGCAAAGGATACATAAGTGCCAAGCAAAGGCATACCAAGCAATGCCATATCCCCAATCGCATCTAAAATCTTATGGCGCACAAATTCCTCTTTATAGCGCAATCCCTCTTTGTTGAGAATCCCGCTTTCATCAAGCACAATACAATTACTCAAATCTCCACCTTTGGCTAAGCCTTTTGAGCGCAAATAATTGACTTCGTGCAAAAAGCCAAATGTCCGCGCACGAGCAATTTCTTCTTTATAGGCTTTGGTAGAAAAGGTGAATTTATATTGCTGATTGCGAATCGCAGGGTGGGCAAAATCAATGCTAAAATCAAAAATCGTTTGCTCACTTGGCTCTACGCGCACAAACTTTTTATCCTCAACAATCTCAATAGGCTTTTTAATGGCAATCGCCTTTTTATGCGCGCTTTGAGAGCAGATTCCAGCTTCTTCAAGGAGCATACAATACCCTATCGCGCTACCGTCCATTATAGGCACTTCCTCATTATCAAGCGAGATTCTAATATTATCAATCCCATAAGCGTGAATGGCTGAAAGCAAATGCTCAATCGTAGAAACACGCGCCTCGCCATTAGCAATCACGGTTGCCATAGTCGTATCAATCACATTTTGAGGAGATAGAGGAATGCTCACGCCCAAATCAGAGCGATAAAACACAATGCCACTATTTACACTTAGTGGCTCAAGCTCCATTTTGACTGGCACACCCTTATGTAACCCTATACCTACAATTTCAACTTTCTTTTTGATGGTTTTTTGTCTCATACTAAATCCTTTATGGCTATAGTATCGCCCTTTTTGAAAATCATTTTGAATAATGCGTTGCTTTGGTTAATCTTGTGTAAAAATTCTTGGTGAATGATTGTATCTTGAAACAAAATGGCAGGAGTGAAAATTTTATGACATATAATAAAATCACCCTGCGCCTCTATGCTCCCTCTGCATTCTCCAAAAATAAACAAATTTCCCTCTGCTACCACACGCGCACCACTATTAATGCGAGATTCTATCACAATATCGCCGTTATGGTAAATCTCTTCTCCGCTACGCACAATACGATGCAGCCATAATGTGCGCAAAAATGCGCCTTGAGCGGGTGAATCTAGGGTAGATTCTGCATTATGGGGTGTAGAATCTGTGCGATTTTCCCCGCTCTTATGATGTGCTAAAGCTTTTTGCGTTCCATTTTCTTGTGGAGATTGGGCGGATAGGCGTGAATCTATAACCATACTTTGCATTTTATTATTGCGTTCAGGGATTGTGCCGCTTAAAAGCGCGAAGCTTAGTCCTTGAGTTTGCAAAAAGGTTTGTAATGCCTCATCTATGCGCCCTCTAAAGCCAAGTGTGTGATATTGCAAAAGAGGCAAATGCTTTGTGATAAAGGCGATGCACTCTTGTGTATTGACATTTTCTTCAAACTCAAAGAGGGCGATTTTTCTTTGTCTTGTCTTTAACATCTGCTAGGGGTTAGTTTTTTGTAAAATTACGCGCTTGTTGCAATACATTCTGCACATTTTCATCAATCCACTTTTGGTCAATCCATTCATTGATTCTCACAAAATGCCCTTGTATGAGGATTCCAAAATGCAAATGGTCGCCAAAAGCCCAGCCTGTCTGTCCTGTCTTACCAAGCTCCTCTCCTGCTTTTACCTCATCGCTTACTTCCACATCACTCTCTTGCATATGAGAATAAATTGAGGATACGCCAAAGCCGTGGTGCAAAAGCAAAGTATTGCCATATAATCCAAGATGGCTTTTAAGCAAAACAACGCCCCTATTACTTGCTATGATAGGCGCGTTTTTCACACTTGCAACATCAATGCCTAGATGCACCGCTTCGCTGATTTTTTCTTTATTTAAAAAATAGGTGCGATAATCCCCAAAACTCCCCACTACTTTTGAACCTCTAAGGGGCACAAAGGCGTGGAAATTTTCATCAATATAGCTTGAATCCGATAGAGAATTACTCGCCTTTAAGATTCTCTCCTCATCTCCTTTGCGTATGGTTTCATTAAAAAATATAAATCGCTCAATATCATCATTAAAGCTTGGCAAAAGTTTTTTATCAATTTGCGCAAGAAGCTCATTGAGTTTGCCACTTAAAAAATCCTCTTTAATCGTAATATTTGAGTGATAATAAGGGACATTGATATTGCGTGAAATAGGAATCGTATGCTTTGTGATATTGCCCGCTTTATCCTCTGCGACTACTTGAGCAAGAAAAAACTTATTTTTAAGAGGCCAAGCGATAATCCCCACATAAGTATCATCATTGGCGTATTTAAAGAGCTTAAAATCATCGGTGCCATTATTAATAGAAACCTTATCTAATGCCATATCTTTAATCTGCACTGCCACTACCGCGCTCCCTCCGCGCGCGATTTGGAAAGACTGCGCGATGTTTTTCACCACAGGGGGCTTTGTATCTACGACTAATTGCAAATCCATTTGCGCGGTATTACCACTAAAAAAATGTGAGCTACTCCAATCGGTTACAGCGATTTTATACTGAATATTCGTGCCATCTTTGAGCGCCGAAGAAGAGCGAGGTAAGGGGATTTTCACTGATTTTGGCTTATTAAGAATCACTTCTTTTTCATCACTTAGAATCTCGCCATCAAAAATCATTTGCACACGATAATCGCGTATGCCACTCTCATCGCTAAACTCCACAAAAAGCTCATCATTAAGATTCCAATGTGTAGGCGTGGGGCTTGTAAGAGTGGGGGGCTTAGTCTCAAAAATAATAAAGCTAAAGGCAAAAACCCCCATAACAACAAGAAATACTACGCCCGCACCCACAATCATTAATCGTTTATTGCCCATACATCGCCCTTGACTTAAGATATTGCTTTGAGATTCTAACTATCATCTTTTTAATATCAACCCGCCATTATAAAGGATTTATAAAAATAAGTCCATAGCTAAGCCCATTTGCTAGGCGAATTGAATCTTGGCTTGCTTTGATAGATGTGTATGATGTGTTTTTGCAAACGCGAGATTTATTTTAGGTTTCTACTTTGGCTTGAGACTATGTGCTTTGGGCTTTTTAAGGGGCTTGTGAGGGTGGGGATTTAAGGAATGAGCTTGTATTGCAAAAGATTTAAGAGCAGTAAATTAGGGGCTTTAAAGAGTAATTCTTACCGCAAAAGTATATTTAAGCATTTTGGGGGCGTTGTCTCTTTGTCTATAAATCTAAATGCCATTTATGCTTTTTGTAAAGAGCTAGAAGCTTTCTTGGAAGTAGCCATAAAGTTTTTGCTGGGGCTTGCTTGTGTGGGGCTAGACTTTTTGGGCGAGTTCGATGAGATTGCCATCTGGGTCTCTTAGATAAATGCTTTGTAGCTTTGAAGTCGCACCTGTTCTCTCTACGATACCTAGCTCTATGGGATA
>NZ_JAFLSB010000048.1 GCF_022511165.1 Helicobacter sp.
TAAAGGCTATCGTAGCAAAGAAGTGATAGATTCTATGGTAAAACACGGCGTTGTATATATGGTGGCAGTTGGTGGGGCAGCAGCACTGATTTCTAAATGTATCACAAAATATGAGGTTTTGGCTTATCCTGAGCTTGGACCTGAAGCGGTTGCGCGGCTAACCATTGAAAATTTTCCCGCTATTGTTGCTATTGATGCGCAAGGGAATAATTACTACGAAGTGGGACAAGCTCCATATAAGCAAATCTAAGTTTATAAAGCCAAGATTCTTTAGAATCTTGGTAGATAATACAAAAAGCTAGGGCTTAGAATCTTGGCTTATGTAAGTTGCACTTATATAGAGTGCAAAATGCGCTTTTAATGATTAAAAATATTTTATTATAAGTTTGCAACATATCGCTTCCATATGCCCTTATGAAAAATATAGCCAAAGATAAAAGCGCGTAAAAATGTCTCGCAGCAAATAATGGCAAAAATATATACTACATCAATTTGATAGCACACACATAGCCACATTGGCAAGATTCTACAAATCCAAATACTTCCGGTATTTATCCAAAGTGAGAGTTTAGTCGCTCCTGCACCTCTTAATGCTCCATCAAGTACAAAAATCCAAATAAGCGGCACTTGAGAAAGCCCCACAGCAACAAGGTAGGCAAAAGAATAAGTAATGACTGCAGATTCTGTGGTAAAAATAGCTGTAAGCTCCTTACCAAGCACACATAGTCCTATGCCAAGCACCCCCATAATAATTGAGGAGACAAGTAAAGTCGTGCGCACAAAAGATTCTGCAAGATCAATACGTTTTGCCCCAAGCATTTGTCCCATTAGCGCCATTGCAGCAACTTGGAAGCCAAAGCCGGGCATAAAGATAAAACTCTCTACGCGTGAGCCAATTTGAAATCCCGCAATCACTTCTAAGCCATAATCAGTCATAAATTTTGTGATAAGCACAAGTGAGAAAATCGTTAGACTCCTCTCAATCCCTGAAGGTGTGCCAATGCGTAAGCCCAAAATAAGTGCTCTCCATTCAAAGACATAAGCCATTTTAAGATGCTTATGCACCCCGCACAAAATTCCAAAGAGGATAAGTCCTTCAAAGTAAGTAACAATCACATTTGCCACTCCTGCTCCTATGATGCCAAGAGGAGGGATACCAAGTGAATCTACGCCAAAAATAAGCATAAAATTGAGCAAAATATTTAAAAGTGTGCTTATAATTTTAATAAAAAATACACTTTTTGTATCGCCTGTGGCAGCGAGTGCAGAGATAAAGATTGTTTTAGCAAAATGCGCAGGAATACTACAAAAAATCCACCCAAGATAAAGCATACCAAGTGCTTTTGTCTCTCCCTCCGCATTCATCCAATCAAAATAAGGTTCATTGAGAGAAGAGGCAAGGAGATAAATAGGTATAGAGCAAAGTAATGCTCCCACGCTCATTGTGCTAAGAGTTGTATTCATTTTTGTATAGTTTCGCTCCCCAAAGGCGCGTGAGATTTGGGCATTTGTGCCAACATAAAAAATCGTGGTAATAGCAAAGAGAAACATCCAGCAGTTCATACCAAGCCCAAGGGCTACGATATTATGCTTTGTAACTTCAAGGTCTGCTGAAATATGCGCGATAAAATACATACCCACAGCGATATTAGCAATATCGAGGAAAGAATTGCCACCAGAGGGTAGGGCAATGCGTAAAATCTTACGCATTCTTTGGTTAAAATTATATATCATTGTGTGTGCTTTGGTAAGTATTGAGCGATAAAACGCACAATGTGTGGATATGCTACTTTTTTGTGTGAATCTTTGTTTTCATAAATATGATGATAGAGGATATGAAAGCCCCTCTCAACGCTAAAATATTGCTCTAATTCCCCAGAATGCAAGATTCTTTCATTTTTGATACTTTGAGAGTGAATATCAATAAAGGTTTCAAAAAGCAATAATGCGTGGGGTTTAAGGGCATTAATGAGCGCAGGAAAAAGTCGTCTATCCAAAAAATAGCTATTAAGAATTACATCATAGTGTTGAGATGCGAGGCAAAAGGTATCTAAATCTGCCAAAATAGGCGTAATATGAGGAGAATCTTGCAAATACTCTAACGCCACAGAGGAAATATCAATAGCATCAATGCTTAATCCTAGCTGTGCGAGGAATTTTGCATTGCGTCCATTGCCACAAGCCACATCAAGCCCAAGTGGTCGTTCAAAGGTTTTATGGTGTAGATAGCGTGTGTTATATGAATCCTGTATCATTTGTGTAGGGTGTGTATGTAAAGATTGTGAGGTATATGAATCTTGCAAGGGTGTAAAAGAAGTATCTATCATAGGCGATTTAGAAAGCACATATTGTTTGATATAAGAAGAGGCTATTTCCATAAACGCGCTTGGCTCAAATGGCATAAAGTTATGTTGATAACGTTCATTCCACCTAAGCGCGTCCTCTTGCATTTATGCGCCCTTAGTCTTTCGCATTTATAATACTTGGGAGTTTTTTTCCGCCAAGAATGTGTAAATGTAAATGAGGCACTTCTTGTCCGCCATTTACCCCGATATTGGTGATAACTCTATATCCGCTTTCTTCGATTCCTACGATTCTTGCGACTTCTTGTGCAAATTCACATAATCCACCTAAAAGCTCTTTTGAGGCGCAAGAAAAGTCCTTTACACACGCTTTTGGAATTGCTAAAATATGCACAGGTGCTTGAGGGGCTATATCATAAAAGGCAAGAAATTTTTCATTTTCAGCTACCTTTTTGCAAGGAATCTCCCCTGCGACAATTTTTTCAAAAATCGTTCTTTCAGCCATTGAACACTCCTTTTTGGCAATTTTGTGTTTAAGTTTTTGCTGGTGTATTTTTAATTATTAAGACTTATTTGAAATAAGTGTGTATTTAGAAGTAGCTATTATAGCAACAAAGGGCAATAAAAAACTTTAAATATGCTACAATATCGCTTTATTTACTTTAAGAGCGAAGGATAAGTATTGAAAGCGCAAATGCAAGAGATTTTAGAGAAATTAGAAAAAGTGGGGAATCTGCAGGATTTAGAGGCATTACGCGTAGAAACAATAGGCAAAAAAGGCTTTTTAACACAGCAGTTTGCAACGCTCAAAGCCTTACAGGGCGAGGCAAAAAAGGCTTTTGCCACAGAGCTAAATAGCTATAGGGAAGCTTTTGAGAATCTTCTCTCAAGTAAAAAAGATGCACTTATATCTGCACAAACAAAAGAAAATCTTGCTAAAGAAGCCATTGATGCAAGTTTATTTAGCACATTGCGCCCTATAAGTCAAGGACACCCTATCTATCAAACAATGGATAGAATCATTGATTTTTTTGTCAATATGAATTTTGCACTGCAGAGCGGACCGCTGATAGAAGATGATTTTCATAATTTTGAAGCCCTTAATCTCCCTGCATATCACCCCGCACGGGATATGCAAGATACTTTTTATTTTAAAGATTCTTTGCTTTTACGCACCCATACTTCACCGGTGCAAATCCGCTCAATGCTCCAATCCCCGCCCCCTATTCGTATGATTTCTCCCGGGAGCGTGTTTAGGCGAGATTATGATTTAACACATTCTCCTATGTTTCATCAAGTAGAAGGATTAGTTGTAGATTCTAAAGAAAGGGTAAATTTTTCGCATCTTAAGTATATTTTAGAGGATTTTTTGCATTATATGTTTGGCGATGTGCGCATTCGCTTTCGTTCAAGCTTTTTTCCTTTCACAGAGCCAAGTGCTGAAGTTGATGTGAGCTGTGTATTTTGTGGAGGTGAAGGTTGCAGGGTATGCTCACATACAGGGTGGCTTGAAGTGCTTGGTTGTGGTATTGTGCATCAAAAAGTCTTTGATTGTGTGGGATATAAAGATGTGAGTGGATACGCCTTTGGCTTTGGGGTTGAGCGGTTTGCTATGCTTATTCATCGCGTGAATGATTTGCGTAGTTTTTTTGAGACAGATTTACGAGTATTGGAGCAGTTTTAATGATTTTTACAAAACATTTATTATCACAATTTATTGATATTTCACATATTCCCATTGAGGAAATTTGTGTGCGCTTAAGCAGTATTGGCTTAGAAGTTGAATCTGCATATGCGCTCAAATTGCCTCAAAAAGTCGTTGTAGCTCAAGTGCTTACCTGCGCTCCTCATCCTGATGCTGATAAGCTTAATGTGTGTCGTGTAAGCACAGGAAGCGAGGAGCTACAAATCGTTTGCGGTGCGCCTAATGTCAAAGCAGGACAATATGTAGCCCTAGCCCTTGAGGGTGCAGTAATACCGCATACTAAAAGCGGAGAGCTTAAAATCAAAAAGACGACTTTGCGGGGTGTGGAGAGCTGCGGTATGCTTTGTTCAAGCACAGAGCTAGGGTTGCCAAAGATTAATGATGGCATTATGGTGCTTGATGATACAGCAGGAAAATTAGAGCTTGGTGCAGAAGTAGGGGAGTTAGAGCTTTTTGATGATTATGTGATTGAAGTAGGTATCACGCCAAATCGTGGAGATTGCTTGAGTGTGTTAGGGATTGCACGCGAGATTGCTACTTGCTATGACTTGCGCTTGAAATTTGAGGTAAATATGGACAATGTCGTTACTTTAGGGCTTGGGCGAGTGCTACAGATTCTCACTGATGAAAAAATTGATGCGCATTTGTTTTATCGGGTTGTGGAGATAAAACAAGCCTATTTGCCCCTTGATATTGCTTTAGCTCTGGCGCATAATGGCACTTTGGTTGATGATATTGTGTGTAATTTTTTAGAATATGGCACATATATGACGGGTGTGATTTTAAATGCCTATAAATTGCGTGATTGTGGGAATAAGGATCTTGTTTTAGATAATGGTTTAGTCGCACAGCTAAGAATAAAAAAAGATGAAAATGGTTTAGAAGCAGTCTTTGCGAATGATAAACTCTCTGTGATTGGCGTGAGCTATGGTGAGCGACATTTTGGCACGAGGTCGGAGATTCTTATTATTGAGGCAAGTTATGTAGATCCAAATGCTATTGCTAAAAGTCTTTATGAACGCAAAATTAAAGGCGATGCGTCTTTAACCTATCGAAGCACGAGAGGGAGTAATTCACATTTAGAGCAAGGGATTGATTTTTTGTGCAAAAAAATGACACTTGTTTCTGATGTATTGGTGTATTCTGGCTCACATTCTATTGCTCAAAAAATCGATGAGATTACGATTAAGACAACTTTTAATGCGATTAATAAAATTATAGGGGTAGATTTAGAAAAAGAAGAGATAGCAATGATTCTAAAACATCTTTCTTTCAAACTTGAGGCAACTGGCGATGAAAATTTCTTTATGATTAGTGTGCCATCTTATCGCCACGATATACAAAATGTCCAAGATGTGGCAGAGGAGGTGCTTCGAATCTATGGCATTGATAAGATTCCTGCTACTCCCTTGCTTTGCTCACAATACCACAATAGTTCTAAAGCCTATATCGCGTATAAAAATAAACGCAAACTCGCCCATAGATTGATTGCTAATAGTTTTACTGAATGTATTCATTATATTTTTGCTTCTTCGCAATCCCTAGAGAATCTTGGATTTGTACGCATTGATGAGCATCTTGCTCTTATTAATCCTATCACCCAAGAGCTTGATACATTGCGCACAAGCCTTATTCCTGCGCTTTTAGATTCAATAAAGCGCAATGAGAATCTAGGCTTTAAAAGTATCGCACTTTTTGAGATAGGGAGCGTTTATAATGCGCAGCGAGAGGAAAAAACTAAACTTGCCTTTGTCGCAAGTGGGTTGCTTAAAGATGAGCGCTACCCACATAGCAAGGCTGCAAGTTGGGATTTTTTCTCTTTTGCGCTAATGTGTCAAAGATGTGTGGGAGAGGTGAGCTTAAAAAATATCCGCGATGTGGAAGATTCATCAGCTCTTTTAGCGCATTTTGGTTTAAGTGATGATAGAATCTTGCACCCTTATCAAAGTGCTTTTGTGTATTATCAAAATAAGCCTGTGGGTATCATTGCAAAGCTTCATAGCCAAGTTGCTTTGGATTTAGATATAGGCGAGACTTTTATATGCGAGATTGCTTTAGAGCATTTAGATGATGTAGTTTTAACCCACGCAAAAGAATTTTCAAAATATCAAAAATCCACACGCGATTTGACTATTTTGATTGATAAGCAGATTCCATTTTATCGTGTGCGTGAGGCGATTACACAGGCAAATATCACATTTTTACAAAATATTTATCCTCTTGATGTGTATTATGAGGAGAGTTTAGGGGCGCAAATGGCACTTAGTATTCGCCTTGTGCTACAATCTTATGAGGGCACTTTGCAAGAATCTCAACTCAATAATGCTACACAATCTGTGCTTGAAGTTTTACAAAAAAGTTTTAATGCGTCTTTGCGCACCTAAGAGATTTAGCCTCGCTTAAGCTCTTAGATAGGCAAAAGAAGCATTGTTGTTCTATAATTTATAACTAAGGAGAATATATGCAATTACCCCATATTACACAAGAAGATGAACCACTTTTACAAAAAATGTCTCACACCCTTGCTTTTCTATGCGCTGATATGGTGCAAAAGGCAAATAG
The DNA here is from genome assembly GCF_022511165.1 of Helicobacter sp. GTDB lineage: Bacteria > Campylobacterota > Campylobacteria > Campylobacterales > Helicobacteraceae > Helicobacter_C. Next base: position 6,571 of record NZ_JAFLSB010000048.1, read on the forward strand.
CGGACACCCCGGCGCTCCTATGGGGCTTGCAGATATTGCAACCTTGCTTAGTTTTCATCTTAATCTTTCTCCAAGTAATCCTACTTGGCTTAATCGCGATAGGTTGATTTTTAGTGGTGGGCACGCGAGCGCGCTTGTGTATGCGCTTTTGCATTTATGGGGTTTTGATGTGAGCAAGGAGGATTTGCAATCCTTTAGGCAGATTCATTCAAAAACACCCGGACACCCAGAGTATGGGCATACTCAAGGCGTAGAAATTACCACAGGACCTCTAGGGCAGGGTATAGCAAATGCTGTGGGTATGGCTATGGCGAGCAAATATGCGTGCAATCTCTTTGGCAAGGAGATTATCTCACATTATGTGTATTGTTTATGTGGCGATGGGGATTTGCAAGAGGGGATAAGCTATGAATCTGCTTCTTTGGCGGGGCATCATCAGCTTTCAAATCTTATTCTTATTTATGATAGTAATAATATTAGCATTGAGGGTGAGATAGGTATTGCAATGAGTGAGGACATTGCTAAACGTTTTGAGGCGCAAGGGTGGGAGGTGCTACATTGTGATGGGCATCATTTCTTAGAGATTGATACTGCGCTTAAAAGTGCTAAAAGTTCCCCTAAGCCAACAATCATTATCGCACGAACAAAGATTGCAAAAAATGCCCTAAGCTTAGAGGGTAGTCATAAGGCACACGGCGCACCTTTGGGGGAAGAGATTATTACAGAGGCTAAAGCTAAGCTTGGCTTAGAGCCAAAAGCCTTTCATATCCCTGAAGATGTGGCTTTTGCCTTTGGTACGCTCAAAGAGCGCGGGGAGCTAGAGGTGCAAAAATGGAAAAAGCAGTATGAGAATCTCCCACAAATTACAAAAGAACGTTTTGATAATATGATGAGCAAAGATAGCTCACACATTATATATCCGCAATTTGAAGTAGGACAGAATATAGCTACCCGCGTGAGCAATGGCAAGATTTTGAATGCCATTTCACAAGCTATGGAGGGATTTATCGGCGGAAGCGCGGATTTAGCCCCCTCAAATAATACATTTTTAGAAAATGAGGGTGATTATCCTCAAGGAAAAAATTGGCATTTTGGTATTAGGGAACACGCAATGGGCGCAATCAGCAATGGGGTAGCTAATTATGGCTTATTTTTACCATTTTGTGCTACTTTTTTTGTTTTTAGTGATTATATGAGCCCAAGTGTGCGTGTGGCAAGTCTAATGAAAGCGCGAGTATATTATATTTGGACACACGATAGCATAGGTGTGGGAGAAGATGGCGCGACACATCAGCCTATTGAGCAATTAAGCCATTTTAGGGCAATGCCAAATCTACTTGTATTTCGTCCAGCTGATGCAAACGAAAATATTGCGTGTTGGCAGGTGGGGTTAGATTCTGCCTTGCCTTGCGCTTTTGTGCTTACTCGTCAAAATCTCCCTGTAATTACACCTTATACTCCTATGCTGAAAGAAAACACACAAAAAGGTGGATATATCATTTATCCGCAAGAGGACGCGGACATAACGCTTATGGCAAGTGGAAGCGAAGTAAGCCTTGCGCTTAAGGCACTTAAGTCTCTAAATGAAGTGGGTATTAAAGCGCAGGTGGTGAGTGTGCCTTGTTTAGATTTGCTTTTGTGCCAAGATAAAAGCTACAAAAAGAGTTTATGTAAGGGCAAAGTTTTAGCTATTGAAGCTGCGAGGGGCTTAGAATGGTTTGCTTTAGCTGATGAGGTGCTAAGTATGCAAAGTTTTGGTGCTTCGGGTAAGGGTGAAGCACTTTTTGAGCATTTTGGTTTTAGTGTGGCACATATTGTGGAGGTAGCACAAAAATTACTCAAAATGGATTCTTAAAAGGCAAGGCATAAATGAAAACACTCAAGGTGTATAGCTCTCATCGTTCCTTAATGCAGTATTTAGATGAGGGAGTTTTGCTTAGCCCTCATATGATGATGAGTGAGTTTTTTGCTCAAGCTGTAATTATTGAGGGATATAGGGCTTTACCTGAAGCGATGCGTTTGCTCCTGTCTTTGGAGATTCTTAAAGAATGTGCCAAAGAGCTTCAAAGGGTGAATTTTATCTTTGAGGAGAGTTTTTTAGCTTTTTTAGAATCCTCGCAATTTTTATTTGGTTTTTTTGATGAACTCTCTCAAGCACAAGTGGATATAGGGGAGATTCCATTACTAGATACCTATGGGGATTATGAGGATCATTTGTATGTGCTTGAATGGGTGCAAAAGCGCTATAAGGAGCGTTTGGAGGAGCTTTTATATTATGATAAGCTGATTTTGCCTCCCAAGGCAAAAATGCGTATTAATGAAGATTTTATCCGCCATTTTGAGAGTATTCATCTCTATATTGAGGGCATTATAAGTAAGGCTCATCTTGCTTTACTTACGCATATAGCCTCTCTTAGCACACTTAAAGTGCATTTTTGTTTTGATGAATATAATGCGAGCTTGCCCTTTTTGCCCTCGTATATTTTGGAGCAATGTAGCCCATTTCATCGATATAGTTTTGATTTTAAAACAGGGGAAATGCTCTCTTGTGAATCTATAAGCTTTCAAGCACAAGTGCGCTCTTATAGCTTTTCTCTTCGTATATCTCAAGTAGCGCTTGTATTTTATATGATTCATCAATGGCTGCAAAGTGGCGTGAATGAAGAGGATATTGCAGTGATTGTGCCTGATGAGCATTTTGTGCAATATCTTGCTCTCTTTGATAAAGCGCATAATCTCAATTTTGCTATGGGTAGGGATATAACGCATTCTCTTGCGTATAAGCATCTCCAAGATATGTTGAGTGATTACAAGGAAGAGAGCGCGATTTTGCCCTATGAGCGTATATGTGAGGGGATACAAACTCATCTTGCCTCTTATGAGGATAGGCAAAGTAAAAAGGTGCGAGAATATGTCAGCGAGCTGCTTTTTATATGGGAGAATGGAGGATTTACAGAGCGCAGATATGCGGAGGTGCTAGAGCTACTCCTTGAGGAATTAAAACATTATAGTATCGATGATGTTATGGGCGGAAAAATACGCGTAATGGGCGTTTTAGAATCTCGTGGATTTGTGTGCAAAAAGGTAATTATTGTGGATTTTAACGAAGGTGTGATACCAAGTGTGGCTCAAAGTGATTTGTTTTTAAACTCGGCATTGCGCAAAAAGCTTCAAATGCCAACTATTAAGGATAAAGAGCAGCTTCAAAAGCATTATTACTATGCGATGTTTAGCACAGCAGATGAGGTGGTGGTGTCTTATGTAGAAAATGAGGATAGGCATAGAAGTCTTTTGCTTGAGGAATGGGATAAATACGTAAAAGTGCAAGAATATAATGGCGATGCGCACTTTGCGCTTTTAGCAGAGGGGGAGAAGTTAGAATATTGTGAGGATTCTTTCACAGGCGAGATTCCTAAAAAGCTAAGCCCAAGTAGGCTTAAAGTTTTTTTAGAATGTCCAAGACGATATTTTTATCAGCATATAGAGTATTTGAGCGATATAGGGCAAGAGAGCGGTGCGTTTTTAGGCAATATCTTGCATCAATGCCTAGAATCCATATATGCTCCTTATGTGGGTAAGAAAATCTCCCTAAACGCGCGGGAGGTGCATCATAATGCGCTTAAATGGCTAGAATCTTATGTGCAAGAGAATGCTTTGAGTGCGCTAGATAGGGCAAATATCAAGCTTCTTAGCTATGAGCTTGAAAAATTTTTAGATGAGTATTATAAAACACAAAAGGGGCAAATAGAGATTTTGTGCCTTGAGGAGCAAATGGAGGCGCAATATGGGGGCTTTGTATTTTCTGTGCGCCCTGATAGAATCCAAAAGAGTGATGAGGGTATAGAAATACTTGATTATAAATATCGCAAAAATTTTGAGCCTACAAAAGATGCGGAGAAAACGACAGATTTTGCACTTTTGCTTTATAAACACGCTTTTTGGCAAAACTATCCGCAATATGCTTCCTTGCCTGTGAAATTGGGCTATTGGGATATAAAAAAAGCTGCAGTAGTGGAGGAGGAATCCATAGAGGAAAAAGAGCGCATACTTTTAGAGAAACTTCAGTCCCTGCAAGGTGAGATAGTTTTTAGCAAAACTGAAAAAAGAACAACTTGTCATTATTGCCCCTTTGTGGAGCTATGCGATAGATAGGTGAAGTGAGAGCCATAAATAAGGGATTAAGAAGATTCTAACTTCAATCTAAAATCTAAAAAGTTTA
>NZ_JAFLSB010000049.1 GCF_022511165.1 Helicobacter sp.
CGCAACTTCGCATTTTACATAAAGCACATCAATTCTTAGGAATGCAAATTCTACCCACTTTTATGTGTAATGATGTTATCAAAAATCCCCAAATTGAATCTTACATCACCGCCTATAAGGAGCATCTAAAGACACATTTGGGCTAGAGGAGCAGCATTTACTATTTTAAAAATTAATATCATAATAAATTTTATTTTAAGCTTCATTTTTTTATACTCATCTCAAATTTATTGAGAAAGGTTAAAAATGAAAGCAATAAGCAGAATATTATTATGGGGGGGGGCATAACACTTCTTTCTAGCTTCCCTATCTTTGCTGATGAAAGTATAGAATCCACGCAAACATTGCCTCGTGCGGATTCGCAACAAATACGCAATGTAAAATTACAAGCTTCAGTCGTTACAGCAGCTTCAGGAAGTGAGAAAAATGTTATCGATGCTCCCGCTTCAGTAAGCGTTATTGGCAATGAAGAACTCTCCACTATGCCTTATCGCGATTTAGCCGAAGCCTTGCGCAATGTGCCGGGCGTAGAGATTGATTCAAGTGCGGGTAAATTAGGAGGCTATACATTCTTAATGCGTGGAATGCCCGCAGATTACACACTTGTCTTAGTTGATGGCAGACGCCAAAAGCCCGGTGGGCAAATCGCCACAAACAATAATGGTATGGAATCAATGTATAATGCCTTTATGCCTCCATTGAGCGCAATTAGTCGCATTGAAATTATTAGAGGTCCTATGAGCACACTCTATGGAAGCGATGCAATGGGTGGAATGATAAATATCATTACCAAAAAGATTCCAGAAAAATGGGGCGCGACACTAAGTCTTGAAGCAAATATCCCTGAATCAAATACCTACCAACAAACCTATCAAGCCTCATTTTACGCTGCAGGGGCATTGAGCAAAACCTTAGGTATGAATGTGAGATTACGAGATTTATATCGTTCCTTAGCAGGAGATACCTTTAAAACAAATGATGGCAACACCACCTCATCATTTTTTGGCGCAAAGAGCAATGCTTACAATGTCGGCGCAAGGCTTAACTACGCTCCTAGTAGCAAAAACACCTTTATAGCCGATGTGGATTATACAAAAATTGCTTTTGATAATTCAAAAGGACAAATTGGCAATCACGTAAGCTCTGGTGCCACTGGATTAACAGGTGGATATACAGATTCTATGAATGTATCAAAACTTGTAGCATTACTTGGACACGATGGGGATTATAATTTTGGGAAATGGAAAAATTCAGTGCAATATATGAATACACAAAATCTTGGGCGTATAGTTGTGGGCAATTTTAATGCCGACCCAGATGTGGGTAAGCCACGAGATATTATAGGGCGAGATGTTTATGTGGATTCTCGTATGCTATTGTATTTAGGAGAGAGAAATAATCTCAATATCGGGGGCGAATATCGCAATGAGCAAATGCACGATAGAGCAGCTAATCCAAATAACTTTGGATTCCATACATTAAGTGCGTTTGCAGAAGATGAATGGCAAATTTTTGAGCCTTTTATTCTCACATTTGGGGTGCGCGATACTTTTAATACCAAATTTGGCAATCACCTCTCCCCTCGCATCTATGCCGTCCTAAATATCACAGATAGCCTTACAATCAAAGGCGGACTCTCCACAGGATATAAAACCCCCTATACCAATCAGCTTGTAGAGGGAGTGTATGGCTATGGGAGTCAGGGTAATCTAGGATTTTTGGGTAATCCAAACTTAAAGCCTGAAACCTCAATAAATTATGAACTAGGCATTATCTTAGATAATGATGTGATAGATTTGAGCGTTACAGGATTTAGAAATAATTTTTCAAATAAAATTACCTCCCAAACTCTAGCAGCCACAGACCCAATCTATCAAATATACTGCCAAAATTATAGCCGTGGCTGCTCTCAACTCTATAATGCCGATACTGCCTACACACAAGGAGTGGAAAGTGGCTTTGGGATTAAGCCAATTTTTGGCATAGGCTTTGATGTAAGCTATATATGGACAGATACGCAAGTTACTTCTGGCGCGACAAAAGGACGCGAACTCTCTTATATTCCAAGACATTCTGTGAATGGAAAATTAAGCTATGCGTATAAAGACTTTGGCGCATATTTACGAGCAGAATACAAAGCAAAAACACCAAATAGCAATTATTATAGCAATACTGCTACTACACTTTACCCTCGATATTATAAAGATTATATGATACTCACTCTAGGGGCAAATTATCGGCTCAATGACTTTATCCGCCTTAATGCCGGGGTATATAATCTCCTCAATCATAGCTTTATTGATTATGACAATGTGGCAACAAGCGGTAGTGCTACTTATGCCAATAACTACCGCTTTATACTCGATGGGCGCAGATATTGGGTGAATCTCACACTTGATTTTTAGCCTCTTTGGGGAATCTAGCTTAGCCCTTTTATAAGCTTATTCCTCTCCCTTTTTTTGATTATTTTTACCCACGCTTAAGACTACGCTCATTGTGTAGGCTTTGCTTGGCTTTTTTAAATCCCTGCCTACGCTTTGTAGCACAGAGAGAGCCACCCTATCAATACGCGTATCTTGGCTACTTTTATTGATGTGAATATCTCGTATTACTCCCTGTGTATCAATATGAAAAATAAGCCCCACTTCGCCTATTATAGTCGCATCTCTCAAGGCACTTGAGCGCATATAAGCTCGAGCAATGCGTTCATACACATATTTCATATACGCATCTATCTCGTCTGCGCCACTTGCATAAGATTGCACACTTTGGCTATGAGAATCCTCTTCTTTAGCCTCTTGCTGCGTATTTTCTAAAGCAGTTTCCATAGGATTGTTATCTTTAGCTTGGGAGTTTCTCTCTTGCTGTAGTTTCTTAGATTCTACGCTTTTTTGCGCCCTTTTTGTGTTTGTTTTATTTTGAGAAGTCTTAGGCGTTTTTGATACTTCTTTATTATTCTCTCTATATTGAGAATCCTCTCCCTCATTGTGAAAATGAGACAAAGAAAATAAGGTGATTTGCACTTCCCCAGCTTTATTTAAATGCGGCTTATCACAAGAATAATACCCTAAAAATCCTAGTATATAAAGCATACTTGCAAAACAAAAGCTAACTACCATAGAAAAAGTATTTGAAGGAAGTGTGGGCTTTGGGGATTGAGTGTTTATATTTTGGGACAAAAATACACTCCCCCATTTGGCAAAAGCACTTGTTGCGTATCTATACCATAAAGTTCCTTAATACACATTTCATTTAACACCTCTGTGCGACTGCCCCAATGCAAAAGCTGCGCATTTTTAAGTGTGAGAATCTTATCTGCGATGTAGCACTGCTCAGGGTGATGAGAAGTAAAAATAACGCTTTTTTTCAAGCTTTTTATCACTTCAAGCAGGACAAAACTATGAGATATATCAAGCGCACTTGTCATTTCATCAAGCAAAATCAACTCACTTTTTTGCGCCAAAGCTCGAGCAATCAGCACAAGCTGTTTTTGCCCACCAGAGAGGCTAAAATAAGGTTTTTGAGAGAGATTATCTATACCCAAAGTAGCTAAAGCGCACAAAGCTTCTTGTTTATCTTTAGGTGTATAAAAAAACCGATGATGCGCAAATCTCCCCATAAGCACCACTTCAAGCACACTAAAGGGAAAGCTAATATGATAGTTTTGCGGGACATAGCTACATAGCCTTGCCCTCTCTCGCACACTTAGTCCCCTCGCCTCTTTACCCTCTAAAAACAGCTCCCCACTATAATCAAAAAGCCCAAGTATGCTCTTAAGCAATGTGCTTTTGCCACTTCCATTTGCACCCAAGATACATATAATCTCACCCTTTTGCATACTAAAGCTTATATCGCGCAATAATGGCTCTAGCGGGGGCTTAGGAAAGCGTAAGGTAAGATGTGAGAGAGAAAGTATTTTAGCCATTTTGCACCTTGCATATTATGCAATCTCTTGCGCTCTCAATGCAGATTCTGCACACATAGGATTTTATCGCCTTAAACATATTTGCTACACCCTACTTTTTGAGACATCTTAAGCCTTAGGGCGCTTGTTGGGCTTTTTTAGCCAAAAGCCCAACAAATACAGGAATCCCAATTACTGCACTCACAATCCCAAGCGGAATCTCCACGCTTAACATACTTCGCGCAATACTATCACACACAAGCAAAAAGAGCGCGCCAAAGAGCATACAAAAAGGTAACATAAAGCGGTGATTTGCACCCATTACAAACCGCGCAATATGCGGCACGACAAGCCCTACCCAGCCAATCAGTCCCCCAACAGCCACAGAAGCACTCGCTAGGAGTGTAGCAAGTAGCACAAAGAAAAGACGCGCATATTTAATGCCAATCCCAAGACTTTGCGCACTCTCCTCATCGAGATTTAACACATCAATATATGAGGACAAAAGCACACTTGCAGCCGCACTTATCACAAAAATCACGCACAGCCACGCTAAAGGTGTGCTTTGCACAGCAACCAAAGAACCCATAAGCCAAAATACAATGTTAGGTAAAGCATTATAAGGGTCAGCCACAAGCTTTAGCCCACTTAAAAGTGCGCCAAAAAATGCCGAGCTTACCATTCCCCCAAGGATAAGCACTAAAATATTCATTTTTCTATCAAAAGCATAGGCAAGACACACAGATACGCCCATTGCGATAATGCCAAAGATAAAGCATAAGCCCTCAATGCCCAGTATCGAAAGCCCAAGCACCATTGCTAGAGCTGCACCAAAACTTGCACCATTAAGCACTCCTAAGATACTAGGGGATACGAGGGGATTGCCTATGATACCCTGATAGAGTGCGCCACTTAAGGCTAAAGCCCCACCTACACACATTGCCGCAATAATGCGTTTTATGCGCTCCTCTACAAAAATAATGCTATCAATCCCCGCATTTCCACTCACATAATCGCCCACAAGCGAAAACATATCGCTATAAAAAATATCAAATCGCCCTAGCCCTAGCGCAGCACCAAAAGCACACAATAAAAGCACAAATACCCCAAAGAGCAATGCTATCTTTTTTCTCATTTATCCTCTTCCTTTTTTGCAAGAGGCGGGATAAAGCAAAGCCCAATCTCACGTTTTTGCTCATAGACTATCACACCATTTTCTTGCTTAGATTCTACATAAGCTTGAATCTGCTCCAAATGAGGCTCTGCTTGGTGCATTGCAATATGCCATTGTATATCCTCTATGGCTTCTTGTATATTGAGTGTGCGTGTGAAATTCGCGTCCTTGTAACAATGCGTAAGAGACTTATAGCCGAACTCTTCAAGCCACTTTAATACTTGAGGTAGCCCCACAGGCAGCTCCACACTGATATGATGAAGTGCGAAAATCTCATCTAAAAACGCATTTTGTCTCACACGCCCCCAGCCCACATAGCATAACCCCTCCTTAGCAACACTCAAAGCCTTTTTAAATCCTGCAAGGGTATTAAGTGCTGGAGTCATTGAAGCAAAGGCAATATCAATCTCCCCGAGCAAGCTCACATCAAAGTCTTCCCACTTACTCACAAAAGTGCGGATATTATGTAGCCCTAGCGTGTGTGCGTCAGTTTGCAAAAATTCAAGCATATTTTGAGAGAAATCAAGCGTATCTACCGCCCTTGCCTCAAAGGCAAGCTCAAGGGCAAATCTCCCATTCCCCGCACCAATATCAACAATATGCTTATCTTTAAACACCACACCTTGTGCGCGGAAAAAATCAAGAATCTCTAGGGTATCTTTGGTATTTTTCTCAAAACGCGGGAATTTTTGTGCCTTTTTATCCCATAGCTGCTCACTCATTTACATTCCTTTTATATTAGATTCTATAACCCTTGCAGTCTTTGATACTCCTCATCACTCAAAGGTTGCAAAAATGTGCGATAAAATCTCTGCGCATAGTCCTTTACCACCTCATCGCTAATGAGTTCAGGATGAATCTTACTTAATCCCCACACAAGCCCTATGCTTTGCAAGATACTCGGCGGACGCATTAGCCAATTACTCGGGCTACTAGGCGCATAAAAGACTTGCTTATTTTTAAGTGCGCTAAGCTCTTGCCATTTGGGGTTAGGATTATTTATGAGCTCATTAAAAAACCCAATTTCGCGCACAAAAATCACTTCCGGGTTTAAACTTGCCAAAAGCTCAAAATCAATGCTTGTTTGCCCTTGAGCATTGCTTAAAGATTCACAAGCTATGGCATTAATCCCGCCAAGCTTATAGGCTAAATCTCCCTCATCGCCGCATTGAGTTTTAAGCCCATCAAAACCTTGCGCAAAATACACTCTAGGGCGCAAGGAGTGAGCTTTGATATGAGAAACATTAGAATCCTCATCTATTTTTTCTTGTAAATGTTCTTCTTTTGATATTTGAGAATCTAAAATATCTTGCGCTTTTTTAAGGAGATTCTCACTTTCCTCTAAAAATGCAAGCAGATTCTCACTTCGTGGCTTAATTACCGCTATACATTGCTCATTTTTACTTAAGCTCTCACTGATGATTTCTATTGCCTTACTTGATTGCTCATAGAAAAACGCGGGTATTTTTACACTCTCAATGCCAATCTTTGCATAAGGCTCTATTACAGAATCTAAAGTATTATCACTAAAAAACATCACATCAGGCTTCAAACTTGCAATTTGCTCAAAATTCAAATTCCCTCCTGTATGCCCTAAAATTGGCAAATCCGCCACTCCCTCTGGCATAAAGCTCACATCTTCAGGGTAAGGCTTATAATTAAGCCCTATCATTCCCTCCGGATAGAGAAGTTCGAGCAAAACGCTAATAGGTGGGGCTGCGCCAAAGACTTTGAGAGAGCATTGATTTTGCGCTTTTGGCTCATCTTGCGAATCTGTGCTTTGGCTTATTTCTTTGCTTAATTCTTGATTTGCTTGACTAGATTGCTCCTGCTTTTGCTCACACGCGCTAAAAAATGCAAGGATAAGACTAAGTAGTATGAGTTTTTTCATATTTGCTCCTTTGTTTATTTTTTCATATCGCCCCTCAAAAATTTTGCGCTTTTTTGGGGGCTTAGAAAGATTTAGAATTTATATTCCACACTTGCTAGGATTCTGCGCCCTGCCATATAGTAGCCCGAGCTATAGTAGTAATTTCTATCAAGCAAGTTGTATGCGCCAACTGAAAATTGCAAAGCCTCAATAGGGCGGTAATTTGCTTTCACATCAAGGAGAAAAATATCTTTGTTTTGTCCATAGGCTGTTATGGGGGAATTACGCCCACCACCAACCCCATACCATTGTTTGCTTTGAAATGTAGCAAAACCCATTACATCAAACTGCTTGATAGGCGCAATTATAAGCGAAGCATTAGCGATATGATTAGGATAGTTTAAGATTCTACTGCCATCAACCCCATAGCTAGAGCCATTGGTATTTGTCGCCTTGCGCTCGACATAAGAGTAGTTTGCCCCAAAGACAATCTTATCATCTATAAAGCCCTGCTTCAAACTCACTTCCGCACCATAAGCATAGCCCTCTTTGGCATTTTCTAAAATCACACAATTATTCCCATTCGCACACGAAGTATCGCTTGTCCCAGCAGAAATAATCATATTATTTAAATCATTATAGAATCCAGCGAGGCTAAAATGAGTGGATTCATAATCAAACTTTACGCCTAGCTCGTAATTAAGAGCAGATTCAGGCTTTAAGTTTGGCGCGGGGATTCTTGAACCCCAAGTAGAACCAAAGCGGTCTTTGAGCGTGGGGAGCTTATTTTTCTTACCTACATTGGCATATAAAGTGCTGTAGTCATTGACATTTGCATAGAGTATCCCCTGCAAAGTCCAGCCCTGTAAATGGCGGCTTGGTGGTTGTGTATCTATCACCGCATAAGTAACATCATTTCTATCATAGCTGCCATTAAGCACAAAGCGGAAAGTTTGATTAAACCTTTGAGCGTATTCGGCAAAGATTGAGGTGCTTAAGTCTTTGATTTTGTCATTATCATTTGTGCTTGTAGAGCCGGGTGCAACACTATCGCCGTGGTCAGTATTATCGTTTTTGAAATTAAGCCCAAATTTAAGGTTTTTATCCGCATCAAAATCCACGCCAAAGGTAAAGATTCCACCTAATGTGTAGTCATCATAAATACTTCCAAAGCTCCAAGCTCCGTGATTCCCATCTGTTTGAACCCTCCCATAAGAATCAAGTCTGTTATAGAATCTATCATAATACAACCTTGTATCAAGGCTTAGGCTGTCGGTAAATTTTGAGCGTCCTAAGAGATAAGCAGTGATTTTATCATAATGAGGCCATTGCCAAAAATTCCCACCCGTATTTGCATCAAACATACCGCCTTTTTCGCCCTTTTGATAAATGAGATTTAAAGAATACTCGTGATTCTCATTTGGCTCAAAGCCCACTTTAGCGCGAAAAGTATGGTTTTTGTAGTAAGAGTTAATTTTTTCGCCTGTGGGTTGGTATTGGGTTGGCTCAAAATGATGTGAAAGCGGCAGAGAATCTCGCCCTATAAACGCATAACCGAGGCTATAATACACCTTGCCGCTATTGCCTCCTACTTGGAGTGAGGCTTGATTTTCATTATTGCTCACAAAGCCATAGCGCGCATTGAGTTCAAAAGGATTTATAGGCTTAGAGGTAATCACATTGACTGCCCCACCCAAAGTATTCATACCATAAATAGGACTTGTAAAACCCTTAGAGACATCAATTTCAGCAATGCCAAAGGTGCTAAACTGCGCCCAGTCTGTCTGCCTATCATAGATAGAATGCACAGGGATTCCATCAATAAAAAAGCCTGTGCTCACATAATCATAACCACGTATGCCGATATTTGGCTCTCCTCTTGGTGAAGCTGCAGGCTGGTAAAACATACCGGACTGATAGCGCAAGGCTTGGGCTACATCGCTTGAAGCAGTATTTTGAATATCTTTTTGCTTAATCACCTCTAAAGTCGCGTTATTATCGACTTTTTCTTTAGCAAGCACCTCAATGCGCCCTAAATCATACACTTCCTCACCATAGCCTACACCTAAAAGCAAAGCAGCCAACAAGCCCCCTGCATACCATTTAGAAAAGCTATGCTCCTTAAATAAGGTAGTGCTTTGTGGGATAAAGCCTTTTTGAGAAAGAGTCGCGCTCTTTAAATCTCTAAGTGCTATTCTCATCTTAAGCCCCCTACACATACGATTTACTCCTTAATATAAAAAAATATATAATGGATTCTAAAAAATTCCACCTTAAATATATATAAATTTATATAATGAAATAAACAGCGCTTATGGCTTCTTTAGCATCAAAACAAACCTTTGTCTCCAAAAAATTAAACTTAAAAATCAAAAACTATGAGCAAAACTACATCTTTTGAGGAAAAATATGAAGTAAATATCAATATTTGTTTTTTGATTCTTAATATAGCTTCTCCTCTCTCTTTAAATGCAATAAATTTTGCTACAATAGCGCATTGATATGCGTAGGCATTGCGCTCTATAAGATGATAAAAGCGCGATACCAAGCAATGATTGAATCTCACAATGCAAAAAGAGGTAAAATGAAAAAACTCCCCATAAGCGCAACGATTATCGTCAAAAACGCCCAAGAGACAATCAAAGAGTGCTTAGAATCACTGCAAGGATTTGATGAGATTATCCTCCTTGATAATGGGAGCAGCGATGATACCCTCTCTATCGCCCGAAACTTTAGCAATGTCAAAATTTATACAAGCGAATTTATCGGCTTTGGGGCTTTGAAAAACCTCGCCATAAGCTATGCTAAGCACGATTGGATTTTAAGTATTGATTCTGATGAAGTGCTTGAAGCAAGCACATTTACGCTTATTGAAGCCCTTAGGCTTGAAACTCATACCATTTATGCCCTCCCACGCAAAAATCTCTATAATGGCGAGTGGATAAAGGCGTGTGGGTGGTATCCGGATTTTGTTTGGCGACTTTTTAATAAAAACTTCACGCGCTTTAATGACAATATCGTGCACGAGAGCATAATAATCCCCCAAAATGCGCATACACTTAAGCTTTCAAGCGGTTTAAAGCACTATGCTTATGATAATATCGCACATCTGCTTGAAAAGCTCCAACGATACTCAAGCCTCTGGGCAGAGCAAAATCCCCACAAGCAATCAAGCCCACTCAAGGCAATCACTCACGGATTTTTTGCGTTTTTTAAGGATTATTTTTTAAAAAAGGGCTTTTTATATGGATATAAGGGCCTTGTTATTAGCGCGTGCAATGGGCTTGGAGCGTTTTTTAAATATATGAAACTCTATGAAATACAACAAGACACGACCCCCCCCCTGTTATGCTCGCTTGTCATCACTACTTATAATCAAAAAGAAAGATTAGCTCTTGTGCTAGATTCTGTCAAAAACCTTGCGTTTTTGCCTAATGAGGTTTTAATCGCCGATGATGGTAGCACGGAGGATACTGCCGAGCTTATCAAAACATATCAAAAAGATTTTCCCTGCCCTTTGAGGCATATTTGGCAAGAAGATGAGGGGTTTCGTGCTGCTAAAAGTCGCAACAATGCTATAAATTCTGCAAATTATGAATATATTATCCTTATTGATGGCGATATGATTTTAGAGCCTCACTTTGTCAAAGACCATTTGAGCTATGCGCAAAAAGGCGTGTTTGTGCAAGGCTCACGCGTGATTTTAGATAAGCAAAGCACAGAGTGCATTA
>NZ_JAFLSB010000005.1 GCF_022511165.1 Helicobacter sp.
CACAAATTCCCGCATAAAAAGAATTTGGCATTCTTGAATTAGAAGCCCCCATTACAACAATATGCTTCACTTTCTCACCTTTTTAAATCTTGTGCTAATTTCTAGCTTTTCTACTATTTCCACTTTGGTTGGGATTTTATAAGCAGCAAGTTTATCTTTGCAAAAAGCCTTGATTTGTTTTTTAAGCTCCAAAGCACTTAAAATTATCCCTTCTTTTAAGACAACTTTTACTCCTACACTTTGCCCCGTAAGAGGATTTGCAATGCCAAAAACTAAACAATCTACAATAGATTCAAACCCTAATAATACCCCCTCAACCTCACTAGGTAGCACTTTTTCACCACCGACATTAATCAGCTCCTTATTTCTACCTATGATTTTAAGGTATTCCTCGCCATCAATATTTATAAGTTCAACCAAATCACCTGTGGCAAAATAGCCATCATCTCTAAAAGCCTCATTTGAAGCATTCAAATAACCTAAGCTTTGCGTTTTACTTCTCAAATACAGCTCGTTATTTACAATCTTGTAATCTATATTTTCAAGTTTTATATAGTTTTTGTGTGTTTTGGTTTGAGTGATTCCTATCTCGCTTGTGCCAAAGGTTTGATGAAATCTCACACCCTTAAATTCGGCTTTTAGCTTTTCAAGCAAAATATCAGGCATTTTTTCAGTCCCGTAAGTAATGAGCCTTAAAGAGCTTAAGTCATACTTTAAAGAAACTTTTGCAAGAAGCATAAGATTAAGTAAGCTAGGACTTGCGGGAAGCAAAGCAATTTTGTATTTTTCTATGTTTTGAGCCAAAATATCCACATTTTTTCTCTCCTTAAGGGCTATCCCACAAGCTCCCATACTTAGACAATTAAAGAGTGTGTTAATCCCGCCAATATGGTCGAACATCAAAAAAAGCAAAATATTCATTTTTTTGGGCTTTTTATCAAGGTAAGATTCTAAAAGTGTATCAAGATTGTGTAAAATCGCCTTTGGCTTACCCGTGCTCCCACTTGAAAATAAAATAAGTCCCGAGCTGCCCTTATTTTGCAAATCTTGCAAAAGTGCATTTGTGGATGAGGCTTTTTGGGCGTCATTTTGTGCATAAGAGAGGGTATTATCTTTAAAAATTACACTAATGCTTGCTTCATTTATCTTACTAGTTAGCTCATTTTCATCACTAAAAAGCCCAACAATTCTTTTACACTCAATACAAGCAAGCAAAAAAGCTATGGAATTTATATCAAAATCCCCTAAAATACCTAAAATTTGATTGTGCGGGATTGTTTTAAGAAGCTCTAATTTCTCTTTGGTTTTTAAAAGCAAATCCTTATAAGAGCTTTCTTTATCATCATAAATCAAAGCCTTAACTTGGAGATTATGTGAGCTTAGTTTTTGCAAAAAGGGGTGGGTAAAATTCATTCAAACACTCCCCCGAGATAAAGTGTTTGTCCTGTTATGAAATTGCTTTTCTCATCGATAAAAAAATCAATCACATTGACTACATCTTTAAATTCTCCAAGTCTTTGTAGAGCTTGTTTAGCAAGAAGTTTGTCAATTTGCTCTTGTGAGATATTTTTGATTAAATCCGTTTTTATGGGTGTTGGAGCAATGGCATTGACTCTTATATTAAAGGGAGCAAGCTCTTTAGCACAAGTTTGTGTAAGATTGATAATTGCTGCTTTTGAAGCAGCATAAATAGCTTCACCCTCTAATCTTAAAGGCGTGGCTATGGTTGAAAAATTCACGATATTAAGATTCTTAGTGTCTTTATGCTTCATCATCACCTTTGCAACCTCTCTTAAAAACAAAAACGAGCCGATGACATTGGTTTGAAAAATGCTCTGTGCGCTTGATTTTGGCGTAGTGAGAATATGATTCATCGCCGCAATGCCTGCATTATTAATGAGCGTATCAATGCGATTAAACTCTTTTTTGATTTGACGAATCATTGACACAACAGCTTTTTCATCACTCACATCAAGCTCAAAATGCCTATAATTTTTGTGATTGATGCTTGCTTCTTTTCTCGAGCAGCCACACACCACAAACCCCTGCTTTAAATAATACTCACTTAAAAATTTGCCAATACCCTTTCTTGTGCCTGTAATGACAAAGACTTTTTGCATTAATCTTTCTCCAAAGCTTTGGTTATATATTCTGCTAGAGTTTTAACATCTTTAAAAGGTGAATTTCTTGCACTCATCATCTTTTCATCAGCCAAAATAATTTCCTTGCCCAACTCCTTGCTTAAAAGCTCCTCTAAATCAGAAACTAAAGAAACAAGCGCTAAAGAATCCAAAACCCCACCAAGCCCTGTGTAAAGCTTGGTTTGTGCATTTGTATTTTTTAGCTCCAAAACATCATAATCCTCTGCAGATTCTCTTAAATGCTTGATAATAAGTTCTTCAATTTTTTCTTGCATTTTTGCTCCTTTTTGAGTTTGAAAATAGAAGTTTTCAAACTCAAAATTTACGCAAATAAGGAATTTACAAGAGTTTTTTAAAAGGGAGTCTTAAATATTTTTATGAAAGATTTTGCGATATTTAAAGAAAAATTAAATACAATAAAGTCTTGAAAATTTCTATTTTCAATAGAGATTCTATATCTATGAATTTAGAAAGAGGGAAATAAATAAAGATTACAACTGGGTTTGAGAATATTCTCTGACTTTCCCCTAAAAAACCCTCTCTTTAATTACTTAGCTTTAAAAATAAAATTTTAATATCCCAGTCTTACCGATTCTAAAATCTCCCTTTTTTCATAAGGATTCTTTGGCGCTAAAGCCTCAACCTCCCCTTTGAAAAATCAATCAAATCCTGCACACTTTGCACAGAAGAGGGAAACATCATCATCGCAATCTCAAAGATTCTAAGACTTGTAAGCGCATCAGCATACGCACGATGTGAAATAGGCGTATGTATGCCTAAAAACTCATTAAGATAAGAGAGTGCATATCGCTTAGAGAGAATAGTTTTTTTAGCAAGTTCAATCGTGCAAAGCTTAGGATTAAGCACACCAAACAATCCGCATTGACGCAAGTGATAATCCAAAAAACCATAATCAAAATTTACATTATGCGCTACAAACACACCCTCACCCAAAAATGCCCTAAATGCCCCAAGCACCTCTTTTTTGCTCGGTGCAGAGGCAATATCACTTTCGGTAATACCTGTAAGCTCGGTAATATTTTCTGGCACAAAAGGTGCATAAATATAGCTTTCAAAAGATTCAAGAATCTCCCCCCCGCACATCTTAATTGCACCAATCTCTATAATATCGCTACTTTGGGGCTTTGCACCATTTGTCTCAATATCTACAAAAACCAAATCACTCTCTTGCCACATTTTTTTGCTACTTGAGAGGCTAAAAATAACTTCATTCTCTCTTTCTTCTCTAAGCAAGGGCGCACCTGCACCCTTAAGAAGCTCGAGTTCAGATTCTATATCTGCATAAAGCCCACCGATATTTTTTACATACATATAAAACTGCTTCTGGCTCATAGGAGCTGTGCGTAATTTTTCAAAAAGCTGTGGGTAAGTCATTCATTCTATTTCAGTGCGGCTATGGATTTTGCATAATCTTGTGAGCCAAAAATAAAACTTCCTGCCACAACCATATCAATCCCCGCTTCTTTTAAAGCCTCAATATTTTTATCACTTACCCCCCCATCAATCTCAAGCAAACATTGGGGATTTAATCTATCACGCATTTTTTTGAGATTGCGCAATTTTTCAAGGGCTAAAGGGATAAAGCTCTGCCCACCAAAGCCCGGATTCACACTCATTAAAAGCACCAAATCAATTTCAGGCAAAATATATTCTAAAAGCTGCTCACTCGTGTAGGGATTTAGCACTACTCCCGCCTTAATACCACTCTCTTTAATATGCCAAATGAGGCGATGCAGATGCGTAACCTCCTCAATATGCACACTTAAAAATGCGGGTTTTAAGGGCATAAATAAATCCACAAAAAAAGGCACATTTTTCACCATAAGATGAATATCAAGGGGCTTTGAGGCAACTTTAGCTATGCTTTCTACCACACAAGGACCCATTGTGAGATTTGGCACAAAATGCCCGTCCATTACATCAATATGCACATAATCACAGCCTGCCTTACAAACGCTCTCTACCTCTTTACCAAGACACGAAAAATCAGCTGAAAGCACACTTGGTGCGACAAGCACTTCTTTTGCCATTATTCCCCTTTGTTTTTACAATGCAAACTCACATAAAGAATTCTTTACATCTAAAAATCTTTACACTATTGTATCATAATCGCCCTTATTTTCACTCCATAGCTATAATATCTCATATCAATTTCAAGGAACATCAATGCCTCTATCCCACTTTGTGCCACTTTTTAAACTTTCTCTTCCCACCCTTATTTATCCTGCCATATTGCCAAAGCCCCCTACACCCTTTATCCCCTATGGCTTTAAGATTCCCGCCCAAAACCTAGAATCTCCACATAATCCTAAGGCAATTGTGATTTTTATAGGAGGATTTTGCGATACGATAATGTGCGCTGTATTTAAAAACTTCATAATATTTAACGAAGAATCTTGCCTTAAAATATATGCGAGTTTTAATTCCAAAACTCTTTTTAGCGCGTGGCTACCACTTTTAGCCAAATCCCACCTGCCACTTTTTGTGATTGCCCACTCGTGGGGTGCGAATAATTTTTATAAAGCTCTCAACAATCTCAATCAAAATGCACATCAAGTAGCCCTACATTATCTCCTCACACTTGATCCTGTGGGCATTTGTGTG
The DNA here is from genome assembly GCF_022511165.1 of Helicobacter sp. Taxonomy (GTDB): domain Bacteria; phylum Campylobacterota; class Campylobacteria; order Campylobacterales; family Helicobacteraceae; genus Helicobacter_C. The sequence goes on from NZ_JAFLSB010000005.1 coordinate 4,767, forward strand.
CCAAAAACGCGTCCGCCTCATATAAAGCTCTGGGAAAATGTCTATATTGCTGCAAAACATACACATTTGCGCCGCCCCAATATCGCCGCACTCATAGGAGGAGCGTGGAATGCTCTTGATGTGAGTGATTATAATATCGCTTTGCAAAAGCCAAATCACCACGCAAGCATCAATCAAATGATTGAATCAACACAATTTTATTCCACTCTTACAAGAATCATAAGAGTTTAATACTAAAATGCTATAATCTTAAGCCAATCCGCATTTGGAGAATAAAATGATAAGTGTAATTATAGAAACTCTGCGAGAGTGTGCTTTACATATTGATACATTGCTTCATCAACAAAATGGTAGCTATCTTGAAAGTAATAATGCAAGTGGAGATAGACAGCTTGAAGTCGATGTAGAAGCAGATAGAATCTTCCAAAAAGCCCTGCTTGAATTGCCCTGTGTGAAAGCAATCTGCAGTGAAGAGCAAAAAGAGATATGCCCTTCAGTAAATACCGATGCGCCTTATATTATCGCCTATGATCCTCTTGATGGCTCTTCGCTCATTGATAGTAATTTGAGCATAGGTAGCATTTTTGGCATTTATAATGAAGAGCTAAAGCCCTCTGCGCTTATTGCAAGCGGTTATATTGTATATGGACCGCGACTTGAAATGGTCATCGCCCAAGAGCAAGTTTTGCATTATCGCTATGATGGCACACAATGGCGAACTCTAGGGGCATTACAACTTCAAAGTAAAGGGCGCATTAATGCACCCGGAGGCACACAAAAGCATTGGGAGAGCAAACATAAGACAATGATAGAATCTCTTTTTGCACAAGGCTATCGTTTGCGCTATTCAGGCGGTATGGTGCCTGATTTACATCAGATTCTTGTTAAAGGCGGGGGACTTTTTAGCTATCCTGCAACAAGTGATGCGCCACAAGGCAAATTACGCAAACTCTTTGAGGTATTTCCTTTTGCCTTTATCTATGAAAAAGCTGGGGGCTTTGCTACAAATGGCACACAAAGGCTTCTTGAACTTAATGTAGGACATATACACGAGAGCTGCGCGTGTTTTTTTGGGAGCAAAGAAGAAATGGAGCTTGTAAGGAAAATTTATGAATGAAAATGCACAAACAATACACACTACAAATGCGCAGAATCTAGAATCTATAAGAGAGCCAAGTGATGAATTTGAAAAGGACTTACAAGAAAAAATGCTCCTTTTGCAGCAATGCCAACGCAATAAAGCCCTTGCAACCTGCTCAATGTGTGCCTCTCTTATTGGTTGCGAAGTGCGTAATAGCTATGTGAAAGCCGTATATAATAGTATGTCAAAAGGACAACAAGGAAGCTTTGATTTTAATTAGATGCTTTAAGCGAATCTAGCTTAAAGATTAAAAAGCAAAGTTTTTATTTTAACTTGATTTGAAAGGAATTTTATGCAGACAAAAACCTACATCACCTCACCTATTTATTATGTCAATGATGTGCCACATATTGGGCATTCTTATACGACTTTTCTTTGTGATATGCTCAAAAAATTCCATCAACTTCAGGGACAAGATGTGCTTTTTACTACCGGCACAGATGAGCACGGGCAAAAAATTGAGCAATCTGCACAAAAACACAACTTAAGTCCCAAAGATTATGCAGACAAAATTAGCGGACGATTCAGGGAGCTATGGAATGAATTTGATATAGATTATGATATTTTTGTGCGCACCACAGATGAGGCGCATTGCATAAGTGTGCAAAAAGCCTTTGAAATAATGTTTAAAAAAGGAGATATTTATAAAGGCACTTATGAGGGGCATTACTGCATCTCCTGTGAAAGTTTTTTTACACAAAAACAACTTGGCACAAATCAATCTTGCCCTGATTGTGGTAAGCCAACACAGCTTGTTCAAGAAGAAAGTTATTTTTTTGCCCTAAGCAAATATCAAGAAAAGCTTTTGGCACATTTTGCTCAAAATCCCTCAATGATAGCCCCTACTTTTTATCAAAATGATATTGTCAAATTTGTAAGCGAAGGCTTAAATGACCTCTCAATCACGCGCACAAGCTTTGAATGGGGTGTGCCACTCCTTCATAATCCTGCACGCAAAGACGACAAGGCACACGTGATGTATGTGTGGCTTGATGCACTTTTAAGCTACTTAAGCCCTCTAGGCTATCTCTCAAACAATGCCAAAATGCCCTATTGGGAGAATGCTATACATTTTGTGGGCAAAGATATTTTACGCTTTCACGCAGTGTATTGGTTAGCATTTTTAATGAGCCTAGAACTCCCCTTGCCCAAACACATTTATGCACACGGGTGGTGGACAAGAGATGGCGCAAAAATGAGCAAAAGCATTGGCAATGTAGTCAATCCCAAAGAAATGGCAGCGACTTATGGCGTAGAATCTTTGCGTTATTTCCTTTTACGCGAAATGCCTTTTGGACAAGATGGAGATTTTAGCGAAAAAACCTTGATTGAACGCATTAATGCTGATTTGGGTAATGATGTGGGTAATCTTTTAAATCGCCTCTGCGGAATGAGTGAAAAATATTTTGAGCTAGTCGTGGATTCTAAAGATGTGGTGAAATACTTTCAAAATGAACTTGATGAGCTTCATATACACATAGACAATGCCTATGAAAAAATGTGCCTTATGCAACCTCATCGCTTTATTGAAGAGCTATGGAAAATTTACGCACTTGGCAATAATGCCATTAGTAAATATGAGCCGTGGAATCTCATCAAATCTCACCAAGATGAACGCGCAATGGCTTTACTTGGCTTAATCGCAAATATTCTTGCTAAAGGTGCAATTTTGCTCTATCCTATTATGCCCCAAAGTGCGTCTAAGATTGCTTATGCACTTCAATTTAATATTAATGCGCAAAGCTTTGATAGCTTTATTACTCAAAAGCAACTCTTGCTTCCTTTAACTTTAGAGAAAATCCCTCCACTTTTCCCGCGCATACAAACATCATCTTTGGCAGATTCTCCGCATCAACCTCCAAAAGCAGAATCCAATAAATCAAAAAACACAGATTCTATGCAGCTTATTGATATAAAAGACTTTAAAAAACTTGATATACGCGTAGGCACAATTATACAATGCTCTGCTTTAGAAAAAAGCAATAAAATGCTCAAACTCCTTGTAGATATTGGCGAGGATAAACCAAGACAGATTCTATCGGGTATCGCACCACATTACAGCCCAGAATCCCTACTCAACAAACAAGTATGTGTAATTATAAATCTCAAACCTGCTAAGCTTATGGGCGAGATAAGTGAGGGAATGATACTTGCTAGTGAGGATAAAAACGGCTTATCTCTGCTTGGTGTAGATAAAGCACAAGATAATGGGAGTAAGATAAGCTAATCTTTTATTAAAGGTGTCAAATGAGGGTGAATGAAGTTGTGGAGATTACAAGAGGCACACTTCTTAATAAACCATCTATTGCAATGTTTTCACGCATAATCTGCGATGTAGAACAAGTGCAAAAAGGTGATTTGTTTATCGCGCTCACAAATTCTCATATCACACAAGCCATTGAAGCAGGAGCATATGGGGTGATTGTGAAGCAAAAAGTAAGCATTGAAGATAAGGAGATAGCATATATTTATGTTGAGGATATGCAAGATTGCCTTATACGCCTCATTCGCTATAAGCTTTTGGCAAAAAATATTGCGCTTATTGCTTCGCTCTCCCCTATTGAAGAATCTATTGCTCAAAATATTGTTGATGATGAAAGGGTGTGTTTTTTCAATAGCGATTTAAGTGCATTTATTGAGCTTTTAAATGATGAAAAGATTGCTTTTATTTTTACACATAATGAGCATATTACGAAGCTAGGATTCCATACCATTGAAGCAAATAAACCTAAAGAGCGTCCTTTTTTAGTGCTTTCACATACACTTTTTGACAGCACGATTCTCCATAAAGACGCGCATTATCGCATCAATCTCCCTAAATTATTTTTTAATGAATTAAGCGTTGTGTTGAATCTGTGTGAGCAGGAGGGCCTAGGCTATTCTCTAGCTCATTTTAAACAGATTCCATTCTTTAAGCCCAATTTCCTCAATGCCTTTGGCAAAATCATAGAGTATGGGCAAGCCTCAAAGGTAGCTATTGCCGAAGAGGATATTGAGCAATTTAAACGTTATATGGCTTATATTGCTAATAACGCGACTTGGGGGAAGGTTCTCTTTCTCGTGCCTTCTGTATATGTAGATCTTTTTAGCCAAATTGCTCAAACCCTCGCCTATAATACGCAAGAGGAGCTATGTGGGCATATTCACAATGAGAATTTTAACTTTGCCCTTATTTTAGGCATAAGTGATAATGAGCTTGTGTATGCGCTTAATACCAACCACAGGCGCATTATTGAGCCTACCTTATTTCCATTATTGAGCGAGGAAGGGGTTTGAGTGATTTTTTTGATTATGCTGCAAAAAAAGCAAAGCATATCGCTCAAGCAAAAAATATAGCTCCACTTCTAGCAGAAATTGCAAATTTGCCTTTAATCCCCACAACTTTTCATAGCGATAATGGAATCCATATCCGCGCCTTAGACAAATCTCTCTATACGCCACACCACCACGCAATCAACACTCTTGCTCATAAGCTTAAGCCTTGGCGCAAAGGACCTTTTTTTTTATTTGATGTGCATATTGATAGTGAATGGCAGAGCTTCATAAAATGGCAGACTCTTGAACCTCATTGTGATTTAGGAGGCAAAAAAGTAGCTGATGTGGGCTGCAATAATGGCTATTATATGTTTGAAATGCTCTCAATTGGCTCTCAACCCCAAAGCATCACGGGCTTTGATCCAAGCGGGATTTTCAAAGCACAATTTGATTTCATTAATCACTTTATCCAAGCTCCTGTGCATTTTGAATTGCTTGGGGTGGAGGATTTAAGTGCCTTTACTCAAGCGCACAAAAGCTATTTTGATGTGATTTTTTGCCTTGGGGTACTCTATCATCGCCTCGATCCTATAAGCACCTTGCGTAACCTCTACCAATCCCTAAGTAGTGAGGGAGAAGTCATTTTAGATACACTCATTTATGAAAGTGAAGATGAAATTTGTCTCTGCCCAAGACAAAGCTATGCTAAAATGTCAAATGTCTATTTTATCCCAAGTGTTGCTACGCTTCAAGGCTGGTGCGAGAGGGCGAAGTTTAGCTCTTTTGAGATACTTGGCTTTAAGCCCACAACAACAGAAGAGCAAAGACAAACGTCGTGGGTAGATTCTCAAAGCCTAAGTGCATTTTTGAATCCTACTCAAACACTTACCATAGAGGGCTATCAAGCTCCTATACGAGGGTATTTTAAGATTAAAAAACATTAAAGGACGCATATGGTAGATGATGGATTAAATGAAGAAAGTGTTGATATACCACTTGAGAATGATGACTTAATCGTTTGCACAGAGATGTCTCCAAATATTGTAGGAGAGCTACTTGAATTATATCATAATAAGGCAGTGGTGCGATTTACCCCCACAGATCGTATGACAATGGATCAAAGCAAGATGATTCACGCGGGATTTGTGTTCAATTCTGCAAGTTTTGCCGCTATGGCAGCAATTAATAAAAAATATAGTGTGCTTATTGCTGCTGATGTGAAGTTTTTAGCTCCCATTGAACTAGGGCACGAGATTACCTTTAAAGCAGAAGCGATTCAAAATGAAACGAAAAAATGCGAAGTCAAGGTTGAGGGCTATTTGCTTGATATTAAAATCTTTGATTCAATCTTTCATATTGCTGTATTTGATAAAAAAATCTTCAAATTGCGTTTTAAGGACGAGGAGGACAAATAAGTTTTGCACTAGAATCTCACTTGAAAGTCAGTTTGGCTAAATCACAAAAGGAGTGAATATGAGCATAAAATGGTTTATTATCTCTGGGGCAGCTCTTGGTATGCTTGCAGCTTTTTTAGTTTATGCTGGCAATCCCGGCAATATGGGTATATGCGCGGCTTGTTTTTTGCGTGATACAAGTGGTGCATTTGGCTTTCATCGCGTAGAGAGTTTGCAGTATTTAAGACCTGAAATTATGGGGCTTGTGCTTGGTGGATTCTTAGCAAGTTTATTTTGGACAAAAGAATTTGCTCCCAAATCCTCCCCTATGGCTTTTTCACATTTTTTTCTTGGCATATTTGCAATGATTGGCGCACTTGTGTTTTTAGGCTGTCCTTGGAGAGCATTTTTGCGACTTGGGGGTGGCGATATGACAGCAATAGCTGGGGTGCTTGGCTTAGGAGGTGGGGTGCTTATAGGTATGTTTTTTAAGCGCAAAGGCTATGTCGTGCAAGAGGGCTTACCTATAAGTAAAAGCATAGGCATCTTGCCTGTAATATTTTGTATTGCTTTGCTTTTGGCACTTATATTTGGCTTAAAATTTGATAATGGCGCATTTTTTAGCTCAAGCAAAGGTCCTGCCTCACAACACGCGAGTATTCTTTTCTCACTCTTTGCTTCAATAATCATAGGAATCCTAATGCACAAGAGCAAATTTTGCTCTGTGGGAGCGCTCTCAAAAGCATTTAGAGGTGATTTCTCGATGTTTTGGGGCATTATAGCTATTATTATAGGAGCAAGTGTAGTCAATCTCGCCCTAGGGCAATATCATTTTGGCTTTACCTCCCAACCTATCGCTCATAATGATATAGTGTGGAATTTCTTAGGAATGGTTTTGGCAGGGCTTTGTTTGAGCTTGAGTGAAGGTTGCCCGGGCAAACATCTTGTGCAAATGGGTACAGGCAATCTCACTTCAGCAATTTTTATCATAGGTATGATAGCCGGAGGAGCAATCGCACATAATTTTCTTCTTGCAAGCTCACCTGCGGGAATTACCGCCTTTGCACCTTGGGCAGTTGGGCTTGGATTTATTGTTGCTATCTATATTGGAATCTCCAATAAACAACGCATCTAAATGCCTTTGAGATTCTCTCTTAATTTGGCATAAAGGTTTAGCATTGAATTTATGCAGGATTCCACGGCTTGAGCGCGGATTGTATATCAATATGGCAATATCCGTGCGGATTCTTAAGCAAGTATTTTTGATGATAACTTTCTGCGGGATAGAAATTACGCAAGGCAAAAACCTCTGTAACCGCCTTTTTATTATGCTTTTCCTCCCAGATTCTAAGGCATTGCCTAATCACTTCTTCATTTTCTGCGTCTGTAAAATACACGCCATTGCGATATTGTGTGCCTCTATCATTGCCTTGGAAATCAAGTGCAGTTGGATCAATAATGCTCAAAAACCGCCCGATAATCTCATTTAAAGGTAGAATCTGTTCATCAAAATAAAGCTCTAAAGTCTCCACCGCGCCACTTAAGCCACTGCACACAATTTCATAGGAGGGATAGGCTATATCACTATTGGCATAGCCCACTTGAGAAGAAAGCACGCCTGAAAGTTTATCAAAATAGCCCTGTAATCCCCAAAAACAGCCTCCTGCAAGATAAATTACCGCCATTTTTGCCTCCATTTTTTTCTGCTGTATGTGGTATAATGAGGCTTAAATCTTACTTTGGATCTTTATACAAAAGAAAAACAGACGCGGAGGGAACAATGCCCAAACATACAACACTCTTTCAGTCTATCCCCAAAGTCGATGCACTGCTTTATCATAACGAGCTTAAGGACTTTGATAAAGCCTTGCTTTTGCCTCTTATCACTGCACATCTGCAGCTTTTACGCGAGAATCTTAAAAATAGCACAATCAATGAGCAATCATTTAAAAAAGCCATAAACGATATTATCCCCACACTTAAGGCTCAAGCGCAGCATTTGAGCGAGCCTACATTAAAGCCTGTCATTAATGCCACAGGCGTTGTGATTCACACAAATCTTGGGCGCAGTGTGTTTTCTAAGCAGATAATAGAAGAAATTACGCCCTTTTTATACTCCTATCACACGCTTGAATATGATTTGAGCGAAGGCAAAAGAGGAGAGCGATATATACATTGTGTGCAACTTTTGCGTGAAATATGTGGTTGTGAGGACGCACTTTTAGTCAATAATAATGCTGCTGCTGTGTTTTTAATCCTCAATACTTTTGCCAAACACAAAGAGGTTATTATCTCGCGTGGAGAGCTTATAGAGATTGGCGGGAGCTTTAGAATGCCTGAAGTAATGGAAAATAGCCAAAGTATTTTGCGCGAAGTAGGCACGAGCAACAAAACGCATTTGCGTGATTATGAAAGCGCTATTAATGAACAAAGCGCAATGATTATGAAAGCGCATCAAAGCAATTTTAGGCAAATTGGCTTTGTGAGTTCCTGCCATTTTAAAGATCTTGTTGCCCTTGCGCGCAAATATCATCTCATTGATTATTATGATTTAGGGAGTGGGCATTTGGGAGTTTTAAATCTACCTGATGAACCAAGTGTGCAAGAAATATGTGCTTATAAACCCTCTTTAATTAGCTTTAGTGGAGATAAACTCTTAGGAGGTGGGCAAGTGGGCATTATCTGTGGCAAAACTGCCCTCATATCAAAACTTAAGAAGAATCCTTTGCTGCGCGCTCTAAGAGTAGATAAGTGTAGCATTCTCCTTCTTCAAGCTACACTTAAAGCCTATAAAGACAAAGCCTATCACAAGATTCCAACTCTTGCCTTGCTTTTAGCAGATGCTAAAACCTTAGAATCTAGGGCTATACATTTTCAAAAAAGCATCTGCGCCTCAAGTATTGCCCCATATCTAAAAGCTGAAGTTTTGCCCCTACAATCAGTCGCTGGGGGAGGCTCACTCCCTGATAGCACATTTGCCTCTTTTGGGGTTGCATTGCAAGCTAAAGATAAATCGATAGAGGATTTTGAGTGCGCTCTACGCTCTTTTGGCGTCATAGCTTATATAAGAGAAAATAAAATCCTCTTTGATATGCGCACATTACTTGAAGGCGATGAAGATGCGCTCCTTACAATACTCACCCATATTTTTAGTGGGGATAAAAATGGACAATAATGATATTATTGTTGGCTTGAGTGGGCATATAGATCACGGAAAAACCACGCTCATAAAGGCACTTAATGGCTTTGATGGCGATAGTTTAGAAGCAGAAAAACAAAGGGGCATTACTTTGGATTTAAGCTTTTCTTCACTCAAACTTGCTTCTCGCAATGTTGCATTTATTGATGTTCCCGGACACGAAAAACTTGTCAAAAATATGATTGCAGGGGCATTTGGCATTGATATTTTGCTTCTTGTTGTAGCTGCAAATGAGGGTATTATGCCTCAAACCATTGAGCATATCAAAATTGCGGATATGTTAGGCATTCGCACTTGTGTGTGCGTAATAACTAAAATCGACAAGCTCGCCTCTCCACAAGAGCAATTAAAAGAATTAGAATCTGCGCTCAAAAAGCAATTTTTAAGCCTAGATATGCAGCTTGTAGAATGCCTCGCGCTTTCCTTGCACCCACAAGCACAGAATACAAAAGAACTCGCGCATCTCAAAAATATTTTAGATTCTCTCCCAAAGCCTAAAAAAACAGATTTTGGTCTCTTTTTGTATTATATAGATAGAAGCTTTGCCCTTAAGGGGGTGGGGTGTGTGGTTACAGGCAGTGTGCTAAGCGGGGAATGCACACTTGGAGATAAACTCTATGTATATCATAAAAACAAAGAAGTGCTTGTGCGAGGCATACAAATCCACGATAAAGATGCCACTATCGCCACTCCTTCTCATCGTGTCGCGCTCAATCTTGCACAAGTGAGCCATAATGAACTCAAAAGAGGCTATCTCCTTGCACCAAAAGGCTATTTAAGAGGCTTTGATAGCATTGATGTGGGTATTTTTGGAGAAGTAAAACATAATGGCATATATCAATTCTACATTGGTAGTTCAAAGCTCAATGCCAAAGTGCAGATTCTACACAAAGAGCCGATTTCTTGTGCTTTTAGCAAAAAACCCCTCATTCTTGCCACGCTTAAATGTGATGAAAACATCTTTGGCATCTTTGCACAACATTTTATCCTACGCAATGATGAGGGCGAATTATGTGGAGGTGTGATTTTAAATCCTATTGCCGATCCTATCAAAAAACACACAAAAATTACCTTGCTTCAAGCCCTAGCTAAAAAAGACTTTGAAAGTGCATTTAAGTTTTTTAGTCAGATTCACAAAAAAGGCTTTGGGCTTGTGAGTTCTACACAACGATTTGGTTTAAGTCATACCCAAAGCTATGCTATCGCCACAGGCATAGAATCTATCTTTGCCGATGAAAAATCTCTTATTCTCTATCCACTCTCACAAATTGCATCTGTAAAATCAGCAATTATGGAGATTTTCACTCGTAATACCTCTGCCCTCCTCTCTGCCTCAAGCTTTACTCTTAAGCACAAATGGGTATCTTTAGCCCTCGCTCAAGCCGCCCTAGATGAATTGACAGAAAGCGGACAAATCATATATAAAAATGGGCTTTATCTCTCTAAACTTTGCACGATTAAAGATATTGATGCTTTTATCCAAGAGCTACTCTATAATGAACTTGCAAAGGCGCATTATGCCCCAAGCGCACCCTATAACATCTATGAATCTTTCGATATTGACAAAAAAGTCGGCGATAATGCGCTTAAAGCCTTGAGTTTAGCTAAAAAAGTAGTGCGCATTAGCCATAATCTCTTTATCACTGCACAGGCACTCACGCAAATTACAAGCCTTATGCGCGAACTCATTAGTAAATATGGCTATGTTGATGTGGCTCTTTTGCGCGAACACACCAAACTTTCTCGTAAATATCTCATCGGTTATCTCGAATATTTAGATCAATTTGATGATATAGAGTGCTTTAAAAATAAGCGCACTTTTAAATATGCTCAAAAAGGAAATTAATGCAATCCCCTGTTCGCCTTGATTTTTTAGCTAATTTTCCACAGAATCAAGCAGCCAATGCGCTCTTAACTGATACATTTGCCAATCCAAACACCTTTGACAACACCTTTATTGCCGCATTTAAGGCAGATTCTTGCTCTTTGGCACATTTTTTTGGCGCAGAATACGCTCTTGCTTTTGATTATAGCTGTGGGGAGTTTTTATCGCTTTTTTGCACACTCTCCTCATACCAATACCATATCGCCCTAGCCCCTAGCCTCTCTCAACAAAGCTTTTATGCAGCAAAGAGTTTTTGCGCGATAAAGCCTCAATGTCTCTCTTTTTTGCCCTTAAATCAAGAGGGTATTATAGAGCATATCCCACCATTACAAAATGCCTTAGAAAACATTGCTTTTTTTATCCCTCTGCTTAACCAAGACTTGCTCACACTTAACCCCTTGCAAAGCCTCATCAATGAGATTCTCTCACATTATAAAAATGCACTTATTTTTTGTGATATTTCACTTTTTGCAAGCACTCTCACACAAGAGAATCTGCATTTTTTGCGCTCTCTTTGTAATGAATCTGTGCTTTTTATCTGCAATGCCGAAAGCATAGGCTTAATGCGTAAAAACGCCTTTATCCTTACCCACACGCACACTCTAAATCCCGCACTCAAAGCCTATAATGATACTCAACTCTTGCGCCCACATCTCTTTGCTGCTGCGCTTAAAGCTCTTGAAGATATACTCGCCTCTCCTCAAAGCGCAGATTCTAAACTGCATTTTTTTGAATCTCTTCAAGCCAAGCTTAAAGATGATGTGGCACTTTTTGCCCCTCTTGCTTTCAATGCGCCAAATACGCTTGCTTTGCGTTTAAAGCGCATAAAAGCACGGCTTTTAATTCAAAGTTTGCAAATAGAGGGTATTTATGCTATTAATGGGCAGGATTGTCTTTTTGGCAATGCAAAACCCTCTTTTGTGCTTGAATCTATGGGCTATGAAGAGGCGCAATGCCGAGAATTATTAAGTATTAGCTATGCGAAACTAGAAAATATAGAATCTACCACTACGCGCCTAGCTTCTGCATATTTGCAACTTCGACAATTCTCATAAGATTTCTAAAAATAAAAAGGAGTAAGAATGATAGATTTTACACAAGCTCTTCGCCTAGGCACATCTTTGCCACATACCACACGCACACGCATATTGCCACTTTTTGAATCTTATGGAAGTGTGCTAAGCAAAGACATCATCGCCACAAGAGCATTGCCCCCCTTTGATAATTCTGCAATGGACGGCTATGCGATTTTACTCCAAGATTATGGTAAAACCTGTATATGTGAGGGAAGTGTGTTTGCGGGTGAGAGTGCAGCACATTTAAGCCTCAAACCTACACATACTTATAAAGTGATGACAGGAGCGATGCTTCCACATAATACCCAAGCCGTAGTGCAGTTTGAATGGACAAAAACAGAAGGCACAAAGGTGCAAATAGGAGCATCTTTAGAATCTGCTCCATCTATAACAAAAGGACAAAATATCCGCTTTAAGGGAGAGGAAATTGCGCCAGATTCTGTGCTGTTGCGCAAAGGAAAAAGACTTGATCATTTAGATTTGAGCATTCTTGCCTCACAGGGTATTAACAAGATTGAAAGCTTTGTGCCTTTGCGTATTGCTATTTTTTCAAGCGGCGATGAAGTGATTGAGCCAAGCCAGAGAGCGCAACCTCATCAAATCTATAACACAAATGCGACAAGTCTTTATACGCTTTTAACTCATCGTGGCTATGAGTGTAGCTATGGAGGGATTTTGCAAGATGATAAAAATGCCCTTTGTGAGAAAATTGCACATTTTAATGAATATGATGTGGTGATTACAAGTGGAGGAGCAAGTGTGGGGGAGGCAGATCTCATCAAAGATGTGCTTAGGGCGCAAGGAGCAAAGTTTCTCTTTGATGGTATCAATGTCAAACCCGGCAGGCATCTTGCTTGTGCAATATTGGGACAAACTTTGATTATTTTGCTCCCGGGCAATCCTTTAGCATTGCTATTACACACACATACGCTTGTGCTTAGCTTTTTAGAATCTTTACAAGGCTCTTATGCGTTTTATCCCAAAAGCCAAACCCTCAAACTTAACCAAGATTGTAAGCTCAAAGCAGGGACAACACATATGATTTTGGGCAACATTGAGGCTGCAGACTTCATACTTTATAAAAATGGCAAAATCGGCTCAAGCTCACTTGTTCATATGTGGCAAAATAATGCCATAGCTCTCTGTGAGAATACTACTTTCTTGCCAAAAGGAAGCGAAATTAAGGTTATTCCTTACAATGCCGATTTTTGTGATATAATAGAATTTCTCAATCATTAGCAAAGGAGAAATGTATGACAAAACTTCTATTTGGTGTGAGCGATACACAAGAATGCCGCCGAGCAATAGCAACTATTATCCGCTTTTTTGGACATAGAGAAGGAATAGAGCTTACTCTTTTACATGTAACGCCTGAAATTGTTGTATATGCTGAAAGTGGGATTGTGGATTATGGTACGATAGAAAATATCGAAAACGAAAAGTCAAACAAACTCCTTGATGAATTTGAATCTACCTTTAACAAAGAAGGTATTACTTGCAAAAAAATTCTAAAAACAGGCAATCCTGTTGATGTGGTGCTTGAAATCATCAATGAATATGATTTGCTTGTGATTGGTGCAAGTGAATCATCGCTTTTGCATAGAATCTTCAATTCTCACCAAAATAGTTTTATTAATTCTTCTCCTATCCCTGTTTTGGTGGCAAAATAAGGAACACAAATGTGGGAAATCAAAAAGATTGCAGCTTTGAGTATGCTAGGGGTGAGCTTTAGCTCAGCCTTAGATTTTGGCTCAATGGGCAATACTTCAGCGGCAATGGGAGGAGCAGGAGTAGCACTCAAGCATTCTGTATGGGGCTTATATTATAACCCTGCACTCCTTAGCTCTGACCCACGCGTGAAGATAGGCTACTCCCTAGGTGTCGGGCTAAAGGAGCAAAACCTTGCCAAAATTACAAAGCTTGATGTTAATAATCTAGCAAACACTGCCGAGCGATTAGTAAATACCTTTGCTGCTAGTGGGAGTGGAGCGAGCGCGGGCGAGATTACAGATATAGTCAAAAAGGCGCTTGATAATGTGCTAAAAAATCTAGGATTTAGTTCTACTGGCAATGTACAGAAAGATTTGGAAGATTACTTAGCACAAAAACAACAAAGTGGAGATTATAGCGATTTGATACAAGCTGTACTTGATGCTGTGCAGCAAAGCAATGGATTATCTCAAGACCAAAAAGACTTGCTTGGAAGTATCGCAGGAAGCATTGATTATGATAATCTTGATTTTAGTAGCGGAGCTGGGGCTGTAGCTGGGCTTTTACAAAACATCACTATCGCAAAAGGTGGCGATAAAGGGCTTGATAAAGCAGTCAATGATATAACAGCTCTTAAGGAGATTTTTCAAGATAATAATCTCAATGTGAGTAGCCAAAATGGTGTTGTTTTGCAAATCTCTAGCAAAACAATGAATGAAAAGTTGGGGAGTTTGGGTGTAGCACTCTTTGCCTCTGTGTATGCAAATATGTCTATCAAAGCTGACCCCAATCGTATGCGTCTTATTGTCGATGGGGGAGGGACTTATTATGAGCTTGTAGATAATGGTAATAGCTTTAGCTTCAAAACCTCAACCCAAGCTGATTATGAACAATACTCACTTCTTGCTTCAATAGATGGCAATAGCGATGCGCATAAACTCATTGCTACAAGTTTTGTGCTGACTGAATTACCTGTGGGCTATGCGCGCACCTTCTATCTCAAAAATGGTAATTTGAATCTAGGCATAGCTGGTAAATTTATGAATGCTATGAGTACCCAAAATCAACTCGCTATCAATACAAATATTGGCAAAAAGGAGCTGACTGATTTTGCCTCACTTAATGGAGCGATTTCATCAAATAATTTTGGAATTGATGTAGGCGCACTCTATGAGATTGATTTTCCCGAGTTTCGTTACCTCACCTTTGGGCTTGTGGCAAAAAATATTAACTCACCTACTTTTGAATCTACCCTCACAAATATCACGCTTAAGCCCCAATATCGTGCTGGTGTGGCTTATAATTCAAAAATTATTAATCTTGCTTTTGATGCAGATTTAGTCCCAAATGATATGATTGCCTTTAGCAATATTAAGCAACAAAGCCAAATGATTGGTGGTGGGATAGGTTTTGACTTCAAAGCTATTGATATACGTCTTGGCGCAATGAATGATTTAAGACAAGATACAGGACTTATCCTCACAGGTGGGCTTAATGTGCTAGGATTCCTCGATGTCGCTTTGCAGACAAGCACAAAATTCACAAAGGTAGAAAATATTCCTATTCCTCAATACCTCAATGTCCGCGTGGGCGGAAGCTTTAGTTTTTAGGATTGAAGGCTTTTAATAAAAATTGAGACTATAAAAATCTCTATGGTAAAAATATCCTCACTAATATAAATCTAAAATATTAGGCTTATAAAAAAATTAATATCCCACGCCACAGAGATACAAGCCTTGAGGGGCAATGGGATAACGATAATGTTGCTTTTGTGTGAGAATCTGCTCCTGCAAATCATTACAGCTCATCTCACCTCTACTCACGCTTAAAGCTGCTCCTACCATTAAACGCACTTGAGAGCGTAAAAAACCATTTGCGCGCATATAAACCACATCTATCCCTCTATATTGATAATACCTTATGTCAAAAATATGGCGCACATCATCTTTTGTATATGATCCATTTTTCTTAAAAAATGCAAAGTTATGCACTCCCTTAAAAAGACTTAAAGCCTTATGAAAACGCGATATGTCGCCAATTTTTTCATAGCTTACATAAGCTGAAGCAAAAGGCGAGGGAAGCGTAGAAGTAAGCAAGAATCGATATGCACGCCATTTAGCATCAAAACGAGGGTGAAAGTGAGGAGGGACAATATGAATCGAGCGTATTTTGATATGTGGATAGAGCTTTGTGTTTAAAAGCCAAAGCACATAATCCCTCTCATAGCGATGAATAAAATCATTGCAAAAGCTAATCACTTGAGCAGTAGCATGCACGCCCTTGTCTGTGCGAGATGCTCCTAGAATCTCTCCACTTATTCCTACACGAGAAAAAGCCTCCTGCAATGCTCCCAGCACACTTTTTTTATGCTTTTGCAGGGCAAAACCGCAAAACACGCTTCCATCATAGGCAATTACCGCCTTATATTTATGCATCAGTAAAACTTAGCAATGAATTTCCTATACAGCACAAAGCTCACACAAAACCACAGCAATGGAAGAATTATCATACCAATATGTGGAAATTGCTCGGAGATAATATGCATACAGACAAAATACAATGTTACTGCACCAATCACATAAAAATAAGATAGATTCGAGCTAAAGCGAGGATTGGCAATACCAAAGAGGGGGACAAGAAAAAGAGAAACTAAAGGAAAAAGCGATACAAGCACAGCTTGAGCCAATTTGCGCGATTTTTGAGAGGCATTAGGATTAAAAGCATCACCCCAATATTCAAGCAAATCATAGCTTCTAAGCTGTGGTTCACCCACATTTTGACGCACACTCATTTGCTCATAATCCGCCCTCTTGACCTCATCTATCGCAGCAAAATACGCACTGCCTTGTTTGAGATTAAGCTCAAAAAGCCCTTGATTATTATTTGTTTTCCCCTCTTGCGCGATTATCAAAGTATCGCCTTCAAAACCATTTTCTGAAAACAAGATGAGATTCTTATATACACGATTTTGTGCGCTATCTACATATACAAGCCAATCACCTAGCTTTTGCCCAAACTCGCCGGGCTTAATATTCACATCAATATCTGCCCTTTTTTGTGCCACAAAGTTTTTAGAAGCGCTATTAGCAAGTGGAAGCACAATAAGCGAAAACACAAATAAAATAGCTGTAACAAGCAATGTGATGGGCAAAAAGAAGCGCACTATATCAAAAGGCTTGCCTCCAAGTGAAAAACACACCATTAGCTCATATTCATAGGCTAAGCGCGATATACTAAGCACCAAAGCAGCAAAAAAGGTAATAGGTATAATAAAAAATAAGCTGCTTGGCAAAAGATAAAAAAATAAAGTCCCCAAATCAAAAAAACTCATCTTTACCACATAAGTACGCCCTGCAATATCAATAAGTAGTACAATTGAAGCAATAAATAACAGCACGAGAAAAAAAGAAAAAAACACCTGCGCAAAAGACATAAAAAGATAACGTTTAAGCATATCTATCCCCATAACTCAACCATAAAAAATGAAGCATCGTACCCACAAAGATAAAAAAACAAAAGGGGAGTTTAAGTCCAAAGAGATTGTGCTTTAAAAAAAAATGTAAAAAAAGCGCATACACAAGGGCTACTACGCTCCCCAAAAAAACGCTTACAAAGGCGCTAAAAGCACCAAAAGCAATGCCTAGAGAGCTTAAAACAATAATATCTGCCTCGCCAATAATATCCCTAGAGCTTAAGGACTGATAAAAAATTTTAAGAGCAAAAAATACTCCCCCTACACCAAAACCCAAAAGCACCCTATATATAAAACTCTCCCCTGTAAGAGTGCTTTCTAAAAACGCATACACAGCGCATATAAAAAGCAAAGAAAAATTGAGCATATCAGGCAAAGCAAGGCATTTAATATCGATGATACCAAGAAGGAGCAAAAAGCATAAAATAACATAGGTAGCACTTATATCCTGCCACATAAGCAAAACAAATGAACATATAAAAAGAAGGATAAAATAGATTCGATGTTGTCTTGATGAAAAAATAGAAGTAAGAAAAGAAGTATTTTGCACCTCATTATATCCTGCATATAAGGCAATCAAAACTACTCCCACAAAGCCATAGCATAAAGAAAGTATAATAAGAATTGACATTGACGCCATTTTTTTATTTACCTCGTTACACCATCTTGCACATCAACAAAAAGACATTCTCCTAAACTCTCACCTTCATCCAGCATACCATTATGCTTTCTAAAACGTTTGACAATCTGTTTATTACTTTCAAGCATAGGAGCGACAATCACCCCCCCATCTTGGAGCTGATTAATAATAGCTTGGGGGATAGTCTTTGCACAAGCTGAAAATAAAATCGCATCAAATGGAGCATACTCCGCCCAACCCTTTTGCCCATCATCAAACTTAGTAAAAATATTATGCGACTGCAAGAGCTGAAACCTCTCTCGCGCTTGGCTTAAAAGCTTTTCAATGCGTTCGATACTAAAAACGCGGCGAAAAAGATGAGAAAGCACCATCGCCTGATACCCGCTCCCACAGCCAATCTCAAGCACAGAATCTCCACCATTTGGCGCGAGATATTCTGTCATTTGCGCCACAGTAAGCGGAGAGCTAATATATTGAGATTCTACCATAGGCAAAGCCTTTATATCATAAGCAAGATGTTGCGCAAAACCTGCAGGAACGAACTTCTCTCTATCTACTGCACACAAAGCATTGATAACTTTGGGGGAGAGAGGAAAGCTCTTTTGAATCTCATCACACATTTCCTTAGCGGCAAATTTATACATTATTAATCTTTATATTTGTATTGATGTATTTTCTTATACGTGATGTTTCGCTAATATCCACTTCACACGCAACAAAATGTTTTTTATCATTTTTATACACAACTCCATAGGGTGTAATAATTGCGCTTCCTTTAGCCATTATGTCATTTGCGCTATTACTTGCTAACACAAAAGCTTGATTAGCAACAGCCAAGGCGGTGCAGAGAATCTCAAACTGATTCTTACGCGCTTTACCCCATTGTGCGCTCACAAAAATAAGATCTGCCCCCTTTATTTGCTCCCAAAGCTCCACAAAGCGTAGCTCAAAGCAAATCAATGCTGCACATTTAAGCCCATCAATCTCAAAAATGCTAATTTCATCTTTTTTGCCCGCAGTAAAATGCAAATGCTCATCGCCAAGTGAAAAAAGTTTGCTTTTACTCTGCTTATGTATCACTTCGCCCTTATGAAAGACTTTGAGGTTATTAAAAAATTTTTTATTTTTTTGCTCAATCATCGTAATAACAAGCGTATTTTTGTATTTCGCACTACATTCTAAAAGTCGCTCTGTGGCAAATCGTGAAAACTCACTCGCCTCATTCATATGCTGATAAACAAAGCCACTTAATACAATCTCTGGTGCGCAAATAATAGCATTTTTGCCACATTGAGCGATAAAATCCTCCACTTGCTTAAGATTTTGGGCAAAGTCCTGCCCTGTCTTAATCTGCATACTATACAATTTTTTAGAAATCATCAAAACTAATACTCCCTTTTGAATAATTTGCCACTTTTGATTCAAAAAAGTTTGTTTTTTGCTGATTAAAACTTGCAAACTGATCCACCCATTTAATAGGGTTTTTAGAATGATAAAGCTCTTTAAATCCCACCACTCTAAGGCGCGTATCTGCTAAATACTGGATATACTCGCGTATAATATCTGGCGTAAGCCCTAGAATCTGCCCTTGCGTGATGTATTCACCCCAACTTGATTCTATATCTACTGCCTTTCTAAACATCTCTATGACTTCCTCTTCAAGCGCAGAAGTAAATAAATCCTCTCGCTCTTTGCGCAAAGAATTAATCATATTTTGAAATAAAACCAAATGTGTTATTTCATCGCGCTGAATAAATCGTATCATCTGCGCAGAACCAAGCATTTTGCCACTTCGCGCAAGAGTATAAAAAAACGAAAATCCACTATAAAAATAAATCCCCTCTAAGATTTGATTAGCAAACATTGCCTTTAATAAGCTCTGTTCATCGGGCGATTTAGCAAGAGTGATATAGACATTAGCGATATAATCATTTTTGCTTCTTAGCTGCATATCACTGCGCCACATATCATAAATCTCCTCTGTGTTTGCCGAGATAGATTCTACCATTACTGCATAGCTTTGAGAATGCAAAGCCTCCTCAAAGGCTTGACGCACAAGCACGAGATTAATTTCAGGGCTTGTAATATAAGGATTCATATTATCAATGAGATTATTCGTTTGCAGAGAATCCATAAAAATAAGCTGTGCCAAAGCCCTATCATAGCCAAGCTTTTCTTGGGCTGTCAAGCCGCTATTATAATCGCGCTTGTCTTGATTCATATTGACTTCTGCAGGAAACCAAGTGTTATTAAGCATTGTCTGCCATAGATTATATGCCCATTGATATTTAATTTTATTGAGTTCAAATATGCTTGTAGGATTGCCTCCAAAGATGCGTCTATCTACAACACTCTCGGTAGATTGGGGATTGTAAATAAGTTTGCGTGAAATAGCTTGAGATTCTAATATACCCATAAAAAACCTTTAAGAAGACTTTAAGAAAATTGATATAAAAATGCGGGGAAATTGTATTGATTTAGGACTTAAATTCTAATAATATTAATGAGGTAAATAAAATTTTGCATTCAAAATTCAACCTCTAAAAACATAGAGAACCAACCTTTTAGAATCTACGAAATTTAAGCATAAAAATAAAAGATTGATAAAATAAAAAGCTTAAGTGGTGCGGGAAAGAGGACTTGAACCTCCACGCCTTGCGGCGCCAGATCCTAAGTCTGGTGCGTCTGCCAATTTCGCCATTCCCGCAAGCAAGGATAGAGCGTGGATTTTACTTATTTTTTCTTTAAACTCTACTTAGAATCTAGCCACTTTTGAATAGCCAAAACAATCTCTTTTGTGCCTAAACCAAGGCTAGATTCAACCTTTGCGCTATTGCCGTGTGGGATAAACTCATCTTTAATCTCAAAGCTCTTAAGCGCTACATCTTGCACATTTTCTTCTGCTATACATTCTAAAATCGCGCTTCCCACGCCGCCCATATAATAACTATCACTCAATACACATATATATTTATGCGTATTTAAAAGTTTAAATAAGATGTTTTTATCAAGCGGTTTTACAAAACGCAAATCAAGCAAAGTCGGCTTATAGCCTATTTTTACTAGCTCCTCATATGCCTTATACGCCCTGCCTACGCCATTACCATAACCTATAAGAAGGAGTTTTTCACCTTCTTTTAATACCTCTGCCTTACCAAGCTCAAATACACTTGCAGGGAAGATTCCATCATCTAGCACAAATGCACCACGTGGATAGCGAAATGCACAAGGAGAGGTATTATGATGATAAGCAAAATCCACAGCTTGGCGCAAACTCTCATTATCGCGAGGCGCAAAAAGCACCATATTGGGGATTGAGCGCAAATAAGCAATATCAAAAAGCCCTTGATGCGTCTCACCATCTTCGCCTACAATCCCTGCCCTGTCAATACAAAAACGCACAGGAAGATTAAGAATACTTACATCGTGGATAATTTGATCATAGGCGCGTTGCAAAAAAGTAGAATAAATTGCGACAAAGGGCTTAAAACCCTCCTTTGCCATCGCCGCCATTGAAGTAACAGCGTGTGCTTCACAAATCGCCACATCAATAAAACGCTCCGGAGCTTTTTCTATAAGCTTATCTATACCTGTGCCACTTGGCATCGCTGCTGTTGCACCAACAACCTTTTCATCTCCTAGATATGTTTGCAAACTTTGGGCAAACACTGCTGTGGGCGATAGAGTAGTAGCTTTTTTAAGCATAGAACCCGTATCAATGTCAAAAGGACCTACGCCGTGCCAATGCTCAAAATGCCCCTCGGCAATTTCATATCCCTTGCCTTTGAGCGTTTGTGCGTGGATAATCACAGGCTTATTCATCTCTTTTGCTTTATGCAAAGTTGCAATAATAAGCTCTATATTATGCCCATCAATGGGTCCAATATAATCAAGCCCTAATTCCTCAAACAAAATGCCCGGCGTAATGAGTTTGAGGGATTCTTCAAAACGTTTTGCAAGATAAAGATAAGTTGCAGAATCAGGCATTTTTGTGAGCATTTTTTTAATGCTATCGCGCGTTTTTTGATAAAAAGATGTAGTAAGAATCTGCGAAAGATAATTACTAATCGCCCCAATAGGCTTAGCAATGCTCATCTCATTATCATTAAGGATAATTACCATTGGGTATTTCTTATCCCCGAGTTCATTGAGAGCTTCATATATAAGTCCTGCGCTCATTGAGCCATCGCCCACCATTACCACAGGCATTCCGCTCTTTGCCCCTAGCGTTCTTGCTCTCCCTACACCCACAGCAAGAGACAAAGAAGTCGAGCTATGCCCCGCGATAAAATAATCACTCGCAGATTCATTGGGATTACAAAATCCGCTAATGCCACCAAATTGCCTTAAGGTGCTAAATGCCTCCCATCTTCCTGTGAGGAGCTTATGTGCATAAGCTTGATGAGAAACATCAAAGATGAAAGGGTGCTTTTTGACATCAAATACCGCGTGCATTCCCACAATCAAATCCACCGCGCCAAGTGTTGAACTTAAATGTCCTCCATTTGAGCTTACCACCGCTAAAATTCTCTGCCTAATGCGCGCAGCGAGTACATTCAACTCTGCTAAAGAAAGAGTGCTTAAGCTCTCAAAATCATATACTTTAGGCACTTGGGAAGTCATATAGCCCCTATCATTCACGCATATTCTCAAGCACAGATTGCTTGAGATTCTTATAGCGCGACATAATGGTGCCATCGATATTCCCCTTATCACTCACAATCACCACACCACCAAGCGATACTGCACTATCAGAAATGATTTCTACTTTTGTATTATCTGCTAAATGCTCTTTGAGATATAAATAATCATTAGGATTGACTTTTATCTTAATATTTGTTGCGTCCATAATGGATTTAAGTAATTCTCGCGTGAGATTAAGAGCGATTTTTTGGGCATTTTCACTTACTTCACTCACAATCACTTCCTTAGCAATATCCACCGAAATAGCACTCAATTCCTTTTCTAATTCCTCTAAATGCTTTTGGCTTGATTTTAAGGTATTTTCAAGTGTAATAATAGAATCTACTAATGCCTTTTTTTGTCCATTCACTTCGGTAAATAACTCATCTTTTGCTTTCTCTTGTGCCTCTCTAAAGCCATCTTTATAGCCCTCATCTCTCGCGCTCACCACACGCTGCTCACTCTCAACTTGCAACTTTTCAAACTGAATTTGTAATTTAGCAAGGGAGCTTGAGAGTTCATCTGTCTTTTGAAGGAGTTTTTCAACCAACTCTTGCTCTAAACTTGCAATCTTTTGTGCATTAGATTCTGCAAGACTCATATCCTGTGCCTCCTCTTGCTTATCAATTATGGGCGTTTCAGCGACAATAGGAGATGATTCTATATGGTTTGTGCTATTTTCTATCATCTCGGAAGTAATAGTCTTAAACTCGTATTTTTTAATATTATGATTCTTTAATCGCTCCTGCCCGATGATGTTGTCTTGGTTAAGCAATGACATCGTCTTGTTCTCCTAGCTGGACTAAGCCCTGCTCTGCA
Source organism: Helicobacter sp. (assembly GCF_022511165.1). Classification (GTDB taxonomy): domain Bacteria; phylum Campylobacterota; class Campylobacteria; order Campylobacterales; family Helicobacteraceae; genus Helicobacter_C. The sequence goes on from NZ_JAFLSB010000005.1 coordinate 28,041, forward strand.
AGTGTTTGCACCACTTCAACGATTTTTCTTTGTGCATTTTCCACATCACGTACCTTGACTGCGCCCAAAAATTGCATTTCCTCCATAAACTGCTCACTCGCACGTTGAGACATATTGCCCATAAATTTTTGCTTAAGCTCATCGGGTGCAGATTTAAGCGCAAGGGTAAGATCTTTTTTATCTGCGATTTTAAGAATCTCTCTAATAGCGTTATTATCAAGCTTAGTAATGTCTTCAAAGGTAAACATCATTTCCTTAATTTCTATGGCTAATTGTGAATCAATTTGCTCAATTTGTGCAATGGTTGCCTTGGCGGCTTTTTGTCCCAAGCGGTTGAAAATTTCTGCCACAGAACGCGTTCCACCCACTTCGACTTTGTAACTTGTGAGCGATTCAAGTTTATTTTCAAGTACTGCACTCACGCGTTTAACCACACTTGGCGAAATATCCCCGAGGTTTGCCATACGAATAGCCACTTCTGCGCGCAATTCATCTGAAAAATATCCTAAAGTCTCTGCTGCACCACTTGCGTCCATATGCGCAAGAATAAGTGCGATTGTTTGAGGGTGTTCGTTGATAATAAAGTCTGCAAGCTGTTGAGGACGAATCTTTGAAAGATAGGCAAAATTCTTTTGAGATTGCATCGTCTTGGCGAGTTTATCTAAAATCGCCTTGGCTGCATCTGGTCCTAATGATTTAATCAACAATTCACGCGCATAATCCATACCACCGGAATTGATATATTGATTAGATTGGAAAATAACATAAAATTCCTCTAAAACCGCCGCACCAATACTTTTATCCATACCACCCATTTGAGCAATATATTTACTCACTTCAGTAATAGAATCAACATCAAGGTGGTGGAAAATTTCTGAAGTAATTTCATCGCCTAATTGCACAAGCAAAATAGCGATTTTTTCTGACATTGATAGTTCATCATATTGCGCTCTTTGACGCGGGCTAAGTGTAATTGCCATATCTACTCCTTATGCTGATGTATTATGTTGAACGCCTGCAGTCAAATCAAGCTCATCTCGAATAAGCGTTTGGAATAATGCACCAATCTCTTGGGGTCGCTCACTAATCACATTACGCATCTTCTCAAGCAACACTTCATATTTGATATTATCCTCATCAAGCCCCGATCCAAGCCCGAGCTGATCCTCCACGCGTTTGCGCAACTCGCTAAATTTATTCACATCTTCTTCATCATCATCAAGCTGCATTAAAGATTCAATCTCATCATCTTCCTCTTCTTGCACTTCAAGCATACGTTCTGCAAATGGTGCAACGATTTTCTTGTAGAAAACAAACAAAATTACTGCAACAATCACATATTTTAGCAATGGCATAAATGGACTGAGGTATCGCTCCACTTTGCTTGAAAATTCCTCTAAGGCATCTTTTGGACGATAATCAAGCTGTGTGCTTCTAAAGGGCATATTAATAACCTCTACTTGATCCCCACGCGCTTCATTATAGCCAATGGTTTTTTTTACCCCTTCTAAAAATTTATCCATATCTTCTTGTGGCCACGGAGAATACTCAAGACGTGGTTCACCATCTTCGCCCTCAACCTCTTTATAAATGCCATCAATCATTACAGAGGCACTTACGCGTTTTAGCACTCCATAATGTTCATCAATATTACTCACGGTTTTACCAATCTCATTATTGATGACAACTTCACTCTCTTTTTCCCACTCCATCATTTCATCTTCTTTTAAGCCTTGCACAGGACCTATATTGCTTACTACGCCCGGCACACCACCAATTTGAGGAGGACGGAATCCTTTGCGCTCTTTCTCATATTCTCTCGTACCGCGCACCACAGGATTCTGATCAAATGCTTCTTGTGTGGATTTGCGCACACTAAAATCATAATCCATTGTTACTTGTGCTTGAACGCCATCGCCTACACTTGGTTGCAAAAATTTAATAATCTTTGCCTCCATAGCATTTTCTGCATTTTGTTGAAATTTGCGTTGAAATGCTGCTTGTCTTGCACGCGCACTCTGCTGGGCTGCCTCATCATCTTCGCCTAAAAGCTCTCCATCTTGGTTAATAATCTTTACAGATTCTGGGACAAGTCGCTCCACCGCTGCTGCCACGAGGTATTTAATCCCTATGACTTGTTCAGGAGTAAGAAACATATTATCACGCACAGTGAGTTTTACTGAAGCTGAAGGCGGGTATCCCCCCTGCACAAAAAGCGATTCTTTAGGCATAGAGATATTAACAATCGCCTTATCAATGGGATTGAGGCTTTCAATGGTTTTTGCAAGTTCATTTTGCTTAGCGATAAGATATTTCATATCCTGTGTGAAGGGCGTTTCTCCCACATTATTTTCAAGCAAAATATCAAAGCCTACACCATTACTTGCCTTTGGTAACCCAAGCGAACCCATATTAATGCGTTGCTCATAGACTTTATCCTTTGGCACAAGAATCACATTATCTTGTGGAATTTTATATGAGATTTTCTCTTGTTGCAATCTCTGTAAAATCGCCGCGCTATCCTCTGGGCTTAGGTTGCTAAAAAGCACCTCATAGTTTTCATATTCATCTTTTGTCTCTACGCGAAAGAGTATAAGATAAGTCAAAAAGCTAATCAACACAATGATAGTTGTGAGTATAATGATTTGCTGTCTCTTATTGAGCTTATTTAAAATCTTTGAAACTTGTTCATAAATCAGTTTTAAATCCACATTTGCCCCTAACTATGAGTTTGTAAATATGTCTGTATGAGCTCAAATACTCGTGTATTTTGCGCATCTGTGCCAATGGTAATACGAAAGGCATTAAGCCCATATGAACGCAAATTACGCACAATCACACCTCTTTGCAAAAGCCATTCACATAAATGCGAAGATTCTATATCCTTATGTGAAAATGTAATAAAATTCCCATAAGAAGGGATAAAAACAAGCCCATTTTGCTTCGCATAAGCTTCATATCGTAGCATTTGTGCAGCATTATTTTGAATACACTGCTCCACAAATACCTTATCTCCTAGGGCTATAAGCGCAGCCTGAAGGCTTAATGCACCTACATTAAAGGGTGGGCGCACCTTATAGAGCGCAGAAATAACGCGCTCACTTGCGATTCCATAACCCACGCGCATACCACCTAAGCCATATACTTTTGAAAATGTCCCAAGATAAATAACATTCTCAAACTCTTTGATAAGGGCAGCGGGATTGAGTGCCTTTGCCTTGTCTTTATACGCGGCAAATTCCTGATATGCCCCATCAAGGATTATAAGCGTATCCTTATCGATTTGATGTATAAAATCTTCTATTGCTTGCGCGTCTAAGCACTCGCCCAAAGGATTATTAGGCACACAAAGAAAAATAGCGCTTATCTTTTTGCCTGCACCCTTTACATTCTTATAAAGTTGTAAAAATTCAGCAAGATTATGAAAATCATCTTGAATCTTGCAAATCTCTACACCCACGAGTTTTGCATATACTTCATACATTGCAAAAGTCGTTTTTGCCATTAACACACACGCATTGTTATGATCCAAAGCCTGCATACAAAATTCAATGATTTGATCACTCCCTGCGCCGATAATAATTTCTTTTGGGCGGACATTAAAGCGTAAAGCAAGGGCATCTTTAAGCTCATACATAGAATCATCAGGATACAAAAACGCCTTATGTGCATTGTGTTGTAAAGATTCTACGACTAAAGGAGATGTGCCATAGGGATTTTCATTACTTCCTAGTTTAATCACATCTTCTTGTTTAATGCCATATTCACGCATTACAAGCTCGATTGGCTTCCCTGCCTCATAGGTTACAACCCTATCTAATGCCTTCCTAAACACCGCCTATCCTTAAAATTCTTAATGTTTATCCTCACACCTTACTTACCAAAAATCCTTTATTTTACCTCAAAAGTCTTAAAAATTTTATAATTTTTACAATTTACTTAAGAGTTTCTATAGTTATATCCATAATAAACTCCCTATCATTTCTCAAATTAAGATGTAATATGACTTAAAGATTCCGCACACAGCTAAAATCACATCGCTTTTTTGGCAAAAATAAAATTCTAGATTCTTTAAAAAACATTTTGCCTTTATATCTACGCCTAAGATAAAATACAACGCAATCAAGCGAACTTAATAATAATTTTTGCTACAATCCCACCTAATCTTACACTAAACAAAGGCAAAATATGCGCATAGAACACATTTTTCGTGAATATGATATTCGAGGCATTTTTGGAGAAGATCTCACGCGCGAGGTTGTTTTTGGTATCGGGCAAGAGCTCGGTAAGTTTATCAAACACTCTTCTTTCCCTCCTTGCATACATATTGGCTATGACGCACGCACTCATTCCCCCACACTTTTTGCTTGGCTTGCAGAGGGATTTTTAAGCGTAGATATTGAAGTATATGCACTTGGGCTTATTCCTACACCAGTGGCGTATTTTGCAACCTTTAATAGCATAGATTCTATCACTTGTCCAAATTCTGTGATGATTACAGGCTCTCACAATCCCCCACAATATAATGGCTTTAAAATCACCCTTAACCGCGCTCCTTTTTATGGGGAGCAAATCCGCACATTGGGAGCAAAGCTCACTCAAGCCCTCCCCTCTATTATGGAATCTTCGCAAAAAGCACAACCCCTAGATGCGGCACATTTCCCTCATCTCAATGCAAAACAAGCCTATATTGATTTTCTCACAAAGCATTTTGAACATCTCAAAGACTTTCCTTATCCTGTTGTGTATGATTGTGGCAATGGCGTGGCAGGAGTGGCGATTGAGCAGATTCTAAAAAATCTCAATATCACCTACACACCGCTTTTTTTTGAGCCAGATGGAAATTTTCCTAATCACCACCCAGACCCAAGCGAGGAGGAGAATCTTAACGCCCTTAAAACGCAAATGCGCCAAGAGCAAATCCCCATTGGCATAGCATTTGATGGAGATGCAGATAGATTAGCCCTGCTGACAAGTCACTATCTTTACAAAGGCGATGAATTAGCGATTTTATTTGCCAAAGAAATGAAAGCGCATTTTTTAAGCCCTATCGTGATTGGCGAAGTCAAATGCTCTCAAGTGATGTATGATGAGATTAATAAAATCGGCAAAGCGGTAATGTATAAAACAGGGCATAGTAACCTTAAAGTGAAGCTTAAAGAATTGAATGCTCATCTTGCCGCTGAAATGAGCGGGCATCTTTTTTTTAATGACCGCTACTTTGGCTATGATGATGCAATCTATGCCTCTTTCCGCGCCCTTGAGCTATTTTTGCATTATACCCCAGAAGAGCTAGAATCCACCATATCTGCCCTGCCACGATTGTATAGCACCGATGAGGAGAAAATTAAAACCACAGAGGAGCAAAAATTTGCCCTCATTAGTGCATTAAAAAAAGCGTTGCAAAATCCACCTGCAGACTTTCCACTTATTAAAGAAATTATTGATATTGATGGATTGCGCGTAGTATTTGAAAATGGTTGGGGCTTAATAAGAGCAAGTAATACTACGCCTGTGCTTGTTACGCGTTTTGAGAGCGTGAGCGAAAAAGATTGTCAAAACTACAAAACACATCTGCTCCATCTTCTTGAAACCTGCCAAAAAGGATAGAAATGTCTTTAAATATCACACTTCATAATCCAATGGATATGCACTTACATTTACGCGAGGGGGAAATGCTAGAAGCCGTGCTACCCTTTAGCGCAAAGCCTTTTAGCGCAGCAGTAGTGATGCCAAATCTCAAAATCCCAATCACCACCACAGCCTTAGCTATTGCCTACAAAGAGCATATTCTCTCCTTGAGCACTTGTGATTTTACACCTTTAGTAACACTTTTTCTCACTCCCGAACTCACAAAAGAGGAATTAGTATCGGCTAAAAAAGCAGGGGTGCGGATTCTAAAACTCTATCCAAAAGGTGCAACCACAGGAAGTGAGGGTGGAGTAAAGGATATTTTATGCGATAAAACACTGCAAGTTTTTGCTTTAGCAGAAGAGCTAGGATTCATACTCTCTATACACGGCGAGAGCAATGGCTTTTGTATGGAGCGCGAGTTCGAGTTTTTGCCTATATTTGCCTATATTGCCGAGCATTTTCCAAAACTTCGCATTATTATTGAGCATTTAAGCGATAGGCGCAGCCTCGCGCTACTTGAAAAATATGATAATCTTTTTGCCACGCTCACACTTCATCATATCACTTTAAGCCTTGATGACCTCTGTGGTGGAATGCTTAATCCTCATCATTTCTGCAAACCAATGCTTAAAACCAAAAAAGACCAACAAGCCTTGCTTGAAGCAGCACTCAAAGCACACCCAAAAATTAGCTTTGGTTCAGATAGTGCGCCACATTTAAAGAGCGCAAAACTCTCACACAAAGGAGCAGCAGGGATTTTTAGCGCACCCGCACTCCTCCCTGCCCTTGCAGAGCTTTTTGAATCGCACAATGCCCTTGATTATTTGCAAAGCTTTGTGAGCGATAGAGCGATAGCAATTTATGATTTGCAAGATTACGCACCTAAAACTATCACACTTGAAAAAGCTCCTTTTACTATCCCACAGCACATTAATAGCCCACTTGGAGCAATCGTGCCATTTTTGGCAGGAGAGTCTCTCTCGTGGCGCATTAAATAAGTTAAAATACCTTAAAATTGCAAGATTAATCTCTAGAGAATATAAAAAAGCCTATTATTTGGTATCTATAATCTAATAATTAAGATTTATGTTTTAAGAATCATTTTGACGCATTCAATATAAAAGCGCAAAAGATTCTATTAAAGAAATTCTAGAATCTCCTTGCAATGATATTTATATATTCGATTCTTTTTATTTCTCTAAGCCAACAAAAAGTTAAAGACGGGAGAGAATCCATAAAGCAATCTCATCGCCCAAAAAAAGCTCGTTTGCGCACAAAAATGTCTTCTCTTGCGCCTTTTTGATGTGGCATTTTTCCCCTTGTATGAGCAAAGCAATAAGCTCTTGTGCATTTTTGCCTAAAAATGCTATGTCAAATCCCCTCACGCATCGAAGCCCGAGCATAATTGCCTCTGTGCGTAAATGCGTGGATTCTAAATGCTCTACATACCGCCCTGTTGGATTTTGTAAGTATTGTTTAAGATGTGTATAAGCCCTCAATCGCGTCTGCCCTATGCGCCCAACTGCCCCCAAACCTGCCCCCACATACTCCTCGCCCTGCCAATAGCCTATGTTATGCGCACATTCATTCGTGCAATTTTTGCCATTATGATTTTTTGCATAATTTGAAACTTCATATTGCCTAAACCCTCTCGCTTCAAGCAAATCTCTTGCAAAAAAGCTTAGCTCCTCTTCATTATTTTCATTCATTTTTTCATTGATGTCCTTTTTTATAGCAAAACGCGAACCCTCATCAATGCTTAGAGCATACACTGATAAATGCTGTATAGGGAGTTTGAGGGCATTAACGAGTTCAGATTCTAAAATCGTTCTCGTATCAAGTGGCGTGATAATGAGATCACAACTTAGATTGCTAAAGCCCGCATTATAAGCACTCTCCATACGATAAGCAATATCTTTTACGCTGTGATCACGCTCTAAAAATGCTAACTTTGGCTCATAAAAGCTCTGCACTCCCACACTCAATCGATTTGCCCCCAAAGCGCGTAAATCCTTGCACCATTGTTTATTGAGGAGATTTACATTTGCCTCAAGGCTTATCTCACAATCTTGCTCAATATGTGCATATTGCTCTATGAGAGTAAAAATTTTTTGATAAAACTTAGAATCTAAAAGATTGGGGGTGCCTCCACCGATAAAAATGGAGTTTAAATGATAATATTTTGCCTTTAAGCTCTGCTCTAAATCCACACACAACGCTTCTATGTAGGATTCAAAATTTGCTTCCTCCCCCACAAAAGAAGTAAAGGCGCAATATCCACATTTACTCGCACAAAAAGGTATATGGATATACAATCGCATCGCTCAAAATCCCTTGTCGCTTTTCTTTTTAAGGCTAAATAAAATATTATATATTGTAGCGTATAATGGCAAAACTTAGAATCTAAAGGCAGAATATGGCTTTGATACAATCTATGTTACCAACGCAGGATACAACGCAAGAAAAAAAATATCGCCCTAATGTGGGCGCTGTGATTCTCTCAAGTGCTTATCCTAAGGAATGTCGCTTTTTTATCGCTCAACGTTCTGATATTAAAGGTGCGTGGCAATTCCCACAAGGTGGGATTGATGCAGGAGAAAGCCCTAAAGATGCACTTTTGCGTGAACTTAAAGAGGAAATAGGCACAAATAATGTAGAAATTATCAGCGAGTGCCCTCATTGGGTGCAATATGACTTCCCCAAAACAATGGCAAAGAAAATGTATAGAGGCTTTGCAGGGCAGATTCAAAAATATTTCTTGGTGCGATTGAAAAATGAATCTGAAATTAATCTCAAAACGCCTATCCCTGAATTTGATGAATACGCCTTTGTGAGTGCAGAGGAGCTTTTTTTGCGCGTTACGCATTTTAAAAAAGAAGTCTATAAGCAAATTTTGGGGCATTTTAAAAAAGAAGGTTATCTCTAAGCACAATATCTCAAATAAGAATAGAATCTTAAGCAAGAAGATTCTATGATTGCAACCTCTAAACTTCACATCAAGGATTGCTATGCTCATCGTGCAAAAATATGGTGGCACAAGTATGGGGGATTGTGAGAGAATCCACAATGTCGCAAAACGCGTTAAAGAAAGCAAGGCTCAAGGACATAGCCTTGTTATCGTCGTATCAGCAATGAGTGGAGAGACGGATAAACTTATCCAATTCACACAGCATTTCACACCCTTGCCTAATACACGCGAGGTTGATATGGCGCTAAGTGCGGGTGAACGCGTGAGCGCAGCACTCCTTGCGATTGCCCTAGAATCTATGGGTATCAAAGCTATTTCGCTAAGCGGGAGGGGTGCTGGGATTGTTACAGATACCTTTCATACAAAGGCACGAATAGAATACATTGATACAACAAAGATTTTTCATTTGCTTAATGAGGGCTATGTGGTGGTTGTGGCGGGATTCCAAGGTATTTCCACAAAAGGCGAAGTTACAACTCTAGGGCGCGGGGGGAGCGACCTCTCCGCAGTGGCTCTAGCAGGGGCGCTCAATGCTATACAATGTGAGATTTATAGTGATGTTGATGGTATCTATACAACCGACCCGCGCATTGTCAAAGAAGCAAGAAAATTGCATAAAATTAGCTATGATGAAATGCTAGAGCTTGCGTCTATGGGGGCAAAAGTGCTTCTTAATCGCTCGGTGGAGCTTGCTAAAAAACTCAATGTCCGTTTGCTCTGCGCAAGTTCATTTAGCCAAGTAGAAGGGACACTTATTACTAAAGAGGAGGATATAATGGAAAAGCCAATTGTGAGCGGTGTGGCACTTGATAAGAATCAAGCTCGAGTAAGTCTTGCTGATGTGCTTGATCGCCCGGGAATCGCTGCAGATATTTTTGGACTTTTAGCAGATAATAATATCAATGTAGATATGATTGTGCAAACTATCGGGCGCGATGGCAAAACCGATATTGACTTTACGATTCCAAAAACAGAAGTGCAGCTTACCCAACAAGTACTTGAGAAGTTTAAAGCAGATTTTGGCAATATAGAATATGATAATAATATCGCCAAAGTATCCATTGTGGGCGTGGGTATGAAGTCTCACTCTGGCGTGGCAAGCACTGCTTTTAAAGCATTAGCACAGGATAATATTAATATTATGATGATAAGCACAAGTGAGATTAAAATTTCTATGATTATTAATGCAGAATTCGCCGAAGACGCTGTGCGTAAGCTCCATAGCGTCTATAAACTAGAACATTAGAGTATAGGGAGTGAGATGCAAAATATTAATGATTGGCTTTTAACCACCATACGCGAAGATGAAAAAAAAGGTGTAATGAGTGGATGGATAGAGGAAAAACGTTTTTTAATTCTGCCACAAATGGCACAAACTATTGCACATATCTTGCAAGGCGGAAGTGTTATTATACTCACAGATAATATGCGAAAATGGTTTGGGGAATATATTATTCATCATATTAATCAACCCCATAAAGGACGCCCATTTTTTCCTATCATACAAATTACACACTTACAGGATATGATAAGTTCCAACACGCAAGAAAATACAAAAAGCCCTAAATTTATTTATAATATGCTTGATATGATATCTTCAAACTATCAATTTTGGTATATAGGCAAAAAAAGTATAGGCTCAAATTTTGCAAAAGAGCACGGCAGAGGGTGGTATTTAATATTTGATGAAAATGAGATTCTTAAATCCACAGATGAATATCTTGATTATAAATTGCTTATCCTCTTTAAAGTTTTTGAGAGGGCGCTTCTAGCTGCGATGTTTAATCAAATCTCACTTGATATATAGGCGTAAAATGACAGGCATTATCCATATCACGCCCTTTGCAAAAGACTTGATAGATGAGCTTAAAGAGGGGCGCAATGAGCAAGAGTATCAAATCTTTGAAAGAGAAGATTTTAAGATTGATGATGCTAAAGAGGTGATTGCGCAAAGTTATCTTACTTATGAACAAGAAATGCTTCTTATTATTTGTGCTAATAAATACAATATCGCCGCACAAAATGCACTACTAAAAATCATAGAAGAACCGCCAGAAATGGCGCAATTTATCATTATTGCTAAAAATAAAAATGCTCTCCTTCCTACTATTCGCTCTCGTATGCGCCTTATCACCCATAAACACAAAACACAGATTCCACCCTTTGAGCTTGAGCTAAAAAAACTCAATCTTGAATCCATTTATAATTTTTGCAAACAAAATGATGCCTCATCACAGAGCAAAGAGGAGATTAAAATGCGTATTCAATCTCTTCTTTTTGCTCTATATGAAGCACAGATTCCGCTCACGCAAAAAGAACTCGCCCTCTTTGATAAAGCCATAGCTCTTAACCAAAATGATGCTACTGAAAAACAAAACTACATCTTTCTCCCTCTGCTTTTGCGCATCTACCAAAAACAAAAGAAGCAACAATGAAAGTCCAAAGGCTTAATCCCCTCTCTCTTTCACACGCAATGCAGTCTATTGGCGTAGAAAATATGGGACAAAAAATTATGAATAAAAAAACACAAATTTTTGGCTTTGAAATCAAAGATTTGAGCTTTGAAGCGATGAATATCTTAAAACAAATTGCCTTGAGCGCAGGGGGAGAGTGCGCTACACCCAAAGGGTGCATTACTCACAAAGGCGAACATATCGCCCTACTTTTTGGCACACAAAGCCAGCTTGAAAAAATGCTTCCTAAACTCATAATGCAACCTTTTGGCTTAAAAGCATTACATAAAGCACTTCAATCTCATCTTGCTCCCTCTCCCCATTCTTTAGCCTTTGCACATCAAAAAGCTATTATGGCAATTATTAATATCACGCCCGATAGCTTTTATGCACCATCAAGACAAGATACGCAAGGAGCGATTGATAGAATCCACGCGCTTATGCAAAAAGAAGTAGCAATCATTGATATTGGTGCAGCAAGCTCTCGCCCGGGCAGTGAGCACATTAATGCCGATGAGGAAATGGCGCGTCTTGAACCTATAATAGAATACATCGCCACACATAAACTCTATGATACAATGTGTTTTAGCATTGATACCTATAATCCAAAAACTGCCAATTATGCTCTCTCCCGCGGATTCAAAATAATAAATGATGTGAGTGGATTTTCTGCGCCTGCAATGATAGAAATCGCTGCACAATATAAGGCTCAAGTGATTTTAATGCACACAAAAGGCACACCAAAAACAATGCAGAATCTCACACATACCTATACGCATCTTTTTAATGATATAGATACATTTTTTGCCGATAAAATCACTCAACTTACTCAAGCAGGAGTAAAAGATATAATCCTTGATATTGGTTTTGGGTTTGCCAAAAATAGAGAACAAAATATCGCACTCATCAAGCATTTATCACATTTTGAGCATTTTGGATTTCCCCTACTTGTGGGGGCTAGCCGCAAAAATACTATTGGTGAGATTACAAATAAGCCTACTTGTGAGCGACTTGCTGGGACTTTGGCACTGCATTTGTATGCTCTGCAAAATGGAGCAAATATCTTGCGCATACACGATGAAGATGAGCATATTGATATACTTAGAATCTATAAGGAGATGCAATGAATATACAAGATGAAAGAAGAGATTTAAAGCCTCTTAAAGCATTTTTGTTACGACACGGACATACCGAGCAAGAACTAGAAAAGCTTGATAGAGAAAGTGTGATAAAGCTCTATGAAAAATCTACACGAGAGGAGACATTGGGCTTTTTGCACTATATGAATAAAGATGAATTTGTAGTAAGCTCGCTTGATGAGGCAGATATAAATGATTTTAAAGTCAAAGTACAAGAAAATCTACACGACACACTTTTGCTCATAGGCATCATACGAGATGCTTTTAGTGATTTTAGCTATTCTGATATAGTCGATACCTTAACGCTTAATATTAGAAATTTTTCTGCTCGCAAAATGCAAAGAATCTTGCGCATTGCTTATCACGAGTTTCAAGAGATACTACTTCATCAAATCTCTATACAACTTAAAAATTTGCCTATCGAAGAATATAAAACCATAATGAATTATTATGAGAAAAAACGTAATGATATAGCACGTTTGCAAAGCACTATCACTAAGCTTTCAAGCGATGTAAAACGAGAGCAGATTCTAGATATGGCGCATTTAAAACTCCTTATTGTCAAAAATTTTATGCCCAAAGATATATTTAATGATACTTACAGAGAATACTTAAATAATACGCCAGAAAAACTTGCTCTTGTCTCTGAAGTACTCTCTCTCACAGGTATGTATTCTAAAAACTATCTCAAAAATCTCCCCATAGAGGAGCTTGAGGAAATACGAGAAAAAATGCTTGAAGATAAAAAACAAGATGAGCATAATCAAAAAATCTACAATTATTATGTCCAAATGCTTGATGAAGCGATGTTTGGTGCTGATGAACAAGAATTTTCTGAAGTATGTACAAAAATCTGCACCAATCTCAATCAAAAGCTCATTCTTATGATTTCAGAATATATGAATACAAAAAATCCTGTGTATTCTACCCGATTTAACAGCTTTGTGCGTGATTTTAAGGCAAACATTAAGTAAAAACTTAAAAAATGCCCTTATAATAGCAACACAAATGTGGCAAAACAATTAGCAAGACCCTAAAGTTAAGGATAGTGGTAATGAGGTATATTGCTCCTCTTATATTCTATGTAAGTGTGATGTATGGAAATTCTGAATTTATAGATTTTAATAAACTTGAAGAGGAATTTCATATCCACACCCCAAGCAATACGCACACGATAAATATTGATGAATTTATCGCACGAGTAGAAAAATATTCTATCAACCTTGCTAAAGAAAGCGCAATGGCACAAGCTCTTGTCTATGAGGGCAAGGCAAATCGCGCGTGGAATAGCTCATATTTTGAGGCAGAGCTTAATCGCATCAAGTCTCCAAGCGGGGGCAGTGAGCTTGAAAGCACACTTTTATTAATGCTCACTCCTCGTTTGCCGTGGGTAAGCTATACGCTTTCACAAATCTATAAAAACAAGATTCTAAGACAGGAGAAAATCTATGAGCTCACAAGGCGATTAGCCCTTATTAGCGCAAAAAGATTGTATTTAGACTATCTTGTTCTAAACGAGCAACACGACATTTACACAACGCGCTATGAAAATGCCAAAGACCAGCTAAAAATCTCACAGAGTCAATATGAAGCCGGACGCATCAGTAAATCCCAATATCTCTTTTTTAAAAGTGATTTTTTAGCCACAAAAGTAGCCCTAAGAACCTTACACACAGAGCTTATAAACACGCTTAATGCCCTCAAAGTCATACTTGGCATTACTGCACAAGATAGCAATATAAGTATCAATGGACTAGGTTTTGAATATTTAAATTTTGATAATACACGCCTTGAGAAAGCCTTAAGCGAAAATCTTTACCTTGATATTGTGAGCCTTGATATTAAAGATTATCACTATAATGCCTCTCTCGCCTCTCAAAACCGATTTGACGCTATTGAGATTGGTGGGGGTATAAGTAGGGCTGAATCAAACAATGGTGTGATATTTAAAGTCAGAATCCCTCTCCCGCTCACTACAAAATATGGTAACCAAAAAGCAATGTATCTTGCCCTGCAAAGTGGGGCAATCCGCGAGAGTGAGATTTTAAAAGATTCGCTCCTTATGAATGCACAATCCTATATTGACCAACTTGAAAGTAAAAAAGAAATTATCGCTCTTGCTAAAGACAATGAAGATAATCGCGCCCAGCTTAGTTCAATATCACGCATTGGATATGAGGCGGGTAAAATAAGCGCATTTGAATATTTGAGTGTCAAAAATGAACACTTAGATGCGATGGTTGCCACCACACAGGCAAAACGAGATTATGTTTTAACCCTTGCTAAACTTGAAGAGACTTTAGCTTCGGTTTTGAATCTCCCTGCTATCCCACCCGCAAAGGAAAAATCGTGAAAAAATATCTGTGGCTTATCCCCCTTATATACGCTCATTTTGTGTTTTGTGCCGATGAGATTGTGATTTCACAAGAAGAGATTGCAAAAAATGGTATTAAAATTATCCCACTTAATCAAGCTTTTAACACTAAGGGAGTGCCTTTTAATGCCCTTATTGACTTTGATGATAGAAGCTCAAGCACACAAAGCTCAAGCTTTGAGACAATCGTGGTTAATATCTATAAGCGTGAGGGAGAGAGCGTGAAAGAGGGGGATTTGATTTGTGATATTAGTTCAAATGAGTTGAGTGAGCTTTTTTTTGAGCTTACCAACACGCAAGAGCGACTAAAAATTGTAAGAGAAAATGAAGCCAAAGATAAGGCTCTCTATAAGGCAGGGGTGATTTCAAGGCGAGAGTATCAATTAAGCTATCTTGCAATGAATGAATTATATTTAAAGCTCAATGAGATTAAATCTAAGCTCGATTTACTTGGCATTGATCCAAATTTCATTAAAAATGGCTCACAAGGCAAGTCTGGATTCCCCGTAGTGGCAAAAACTTCGGGGATTTTGTCTGTTGCCCCAAGGCGCAGTGGAGAAAAAATAGAAGCTTTTACGCCCTATGTGAGAATCTCAAAGATGAATGAAAATGAAACAAATAATTTCTTAGGGCGCATTAAGATTCCTTTGCATCTCTCGCATAATATCCAAAAAGGTGCGCCTGTGTTTGATGATGATGGCAATAAAATCGGTGAGATTGAAACTATTTCTGTTGTGATTGATAAGGCTTCAAATACGATTCTTGCTACCGCAAATATCTATAATACAAACCTCAAAGTGGGCGAGATGATAGAAGTCTATATCGATGGCTTATTGCCCAAAGGCACGATTCTTATCCCCTCATCAGCAGTGATTAAAAATGGCAATGACTATTTCATCTTTGTGCAAAGCGCTAAGGGCTTTAAGCCTACCAAAATTATTAAGGTTGAAGAGAGAGATAATAGCTTTGTGATTGACCCAAAAGGACTAAATAATCAAATGAAAATCGCCACAGGCAACATTATTAGTCTCAAAGGTATGATGGACGGGCTTGGGGGAGAATAATGCTAGCTAAAATCATAGAATTTTCCCTCAAGCAACGAATGATAGTCGTGCTTAGTGCGATTATGCTTTTTGTCTTTGGTGTATATTCATTTTTTACAATCCCCATTGATGCTTTCCCTGATGTTTCCTCTACGCAAGTAAAAATTATCCTCAAAGCTCCGGGTATGGCACCAGAAGAAGTAGAAAATCGTGTAGTGCGTCCTTTGGAGCTAGAACTGCTTGGTTTGCCTAATCAAAAGAGTTTGCGTAGCCTCTCAAAATACGGACTTGCTGATATTACTATTGATTTTAATGACGGCACAGATATTTATCTTGCACGTAATATGGTCAATGAAAAGCTCTCCACCACCTTGGGAGATTTACCTGCGGAAGTAAATGGCGGACTTGCACCGATTGTAACACCTTTGAGTGATATGTTTATGTTTACTCTTGAAAGTAGCGATAATTCCATATCAGAAGTGCAAAAAAGAGAATTGCTTGATTTTACAATACGCCCTGCCTTGCGTAATATCAAAGGAGTGGCTGATGTCAATCGTTTAGGCGGATATGCGAGGGCAATCGTAGTCGTACCTGATTTTGATGATATGGCAAGACTTGGCATCACCATTAGCGACTTAGAAGATGTACTCAATGCCAATCTTAAAAATGATGGTGCAGGACGCGTAACACGCGATAATGAAAATTTCCTTGTAAAGGTGCAAACAGGCGCAGCAAACATAGAAGAAATTGAAAATATCTCTATGATTACAAAATTTGGTTATGTGCCTATACGAAATTTTTGTGATGTGATTGAGAGCCATATGACGCGGCTTGGACTTACAACAATTGATGGCAAAGGGGAGACTGCTCTAGGATTGGTGCTTTCTCTTAAAGGCGCAAATTCACGCGATGCCATTAAAGAGATTAGGCTAAAAATGGAAGAGCTCAAGCCAGAATTGCCAGATAATTTGGAATTGCGCGTATTTTATGATCGTTCCGAGCTGACACAAAAAGCAGTGAATAATGTTATTAAAACGCTCACAGAAGCGGTGGTGCTTATTATTATTTTGCTTTTTTTATTCCTTGGAGATGTGCGTGCAGCGGTAGCAGTAAGCGTGATTTTACCCCTTGCAATTGCCGTAGCCTTTATAATGATGCGCCATTATGATATTTCAGCAAACTTAATGAGTCTTGGGGGCTTAGCTATTGCAGTTGGAATCTTAGTGGATTCTGCAGTTGTCAATGTCGAAAATGCCTTTGAGAAACTTAGTCTTGCTAAAAACTCCCCAAAATTACACACAATTTATCGTGCGTGTAAGGAAATTTCCACCTCTGTTTTTAGCGGGATTATTATCATCATTATTTTCTTTGTGCCTATCCTCACACTTGAGGGATTAGAGGGCAAATTCTTTATCCCCCTCGCACAAACGATTGTATTTGCCTTGCTTGGCTCACTCATTCTTTCTATGACGGTTATTCCCGTGATTAGCTCCTTTGTGCTTAAAGCCACACAGCACCACGAAACAAGACTTACAAAGTTTTTTCATAAAATCTATGAGCCGATGCTGCATTTTGCACTGACAAAGACAAAAATACTCCTGTGTGGGGCGATAGGCTTTTTAGTTGTAAGTTTTTCACTTTTTCCTCTCATAGGAAGCGCCTTTATGCCTACCCTGCAGGAGGGAGATTTGGTGCTTAATGTTGAATCTAGCCCTTCTATTTCGCTTGAGCAAAGCCGCGATGTAATGCTGCTTATGCAAAAAGAACTGCTTGCTAGAGTACCAGAGATAAAAAGTATAGTTACGCGCACAGGTGCAGATGAAGCGGGGCTTGATCCGGCAGGATTTAATCAAAGCGATGCGTTTGTGTCCTTTAAACCCAAAAAAGAATGGCAAGCAAAAAATATGGCAGAAATTGAGAATAAAATACGCGAGGTAGCGAGTGAATTTAAGGGTATGAATATCGCGCTTGTGCAGCCTATTGATATGAGAATCTCCGAAATGCTTACTGGTGTGCGCGGGGATTTGGCGATTAAAATTTTTGGACTAGAGATAGAAAAACTCAATGATTTAAGCTTGCAAATTGTGGAGATTCTTAAAGATATTAAAGGCTCAACCGAAGTTTTCACCACGCTCAATAAGGGTGTGAATTATTTGTATGTAACGCCTTGGCATTCTATTATGGCAAATACAGGCATTTCAAGTGATGAATTTACAAAGTTTATGCGCTCTAGCCTTGAGGGTATCATCGTAAGCTATATACCGCAGGGCTTTGCGAGAATCCCCGTGATTATCCGCCAAGATAATGATATTGCCTCTGATATTACAAAGCTCAAAAGCCTACAAATGAGCTCTTTAGATGGCAATTCCGTGCCTATTAGCTCCATAGCTGATATTCAAGAAATCGATGGTCCCGTGCAAATTCAAAGAGAGCAATCAAAGCGATATAGTGTCGTGCGCAGTAATGTGATGGGGCGAGATTTAGGGAGCTTTGTGCAGGAAGCAAAGGAGAAAATCGCCGCACAAGTGGAATTGCCCGATGGCTATTCGATTACCTATGGGGGGCAATTTGAGAATCAGCAACGCGCCAATGCGCGACTTTCCACCGTGATTCCCTTAAGTATCCTTGCTATCTTTTTTATTCTTTTCTTTACCTTTAAATCCATTCCTCTTTCTTTGCTGATTTTGCTTAATATCCCCTTTGCAGTTACGGGTGGGCTTATTTCACTTTTCCTATCAGGAGAATATATATCTGTCCCTGCTTCTGTGGGATTTATTACACTTTTTGGTATTGCTGTGCTTAATGGCGTGGTAATGATTGGATATTTTTTACAACTCCTCAAGGAGGGATATAGCCTTAATGATACGATTGTGATTGGGGCAAAAAGGCGATTGCGCCCTGTATTAATGACTGCATTTATTGCTGCACTTGGGCTTATTCCTATGCTTTTATCCACAGGAGTGGGGAGTGAGGTGCAAAAACCTCTTGCTATCGTGGTCCTTGGCGGACTTGTAACATCTTCGATGCTTACCCTCCTTATACTCCCCCCGCTCTTTAGAATAGTTGTTCGAAAATTTGGGGTGTAAGTAAATAAAGGAGAAAAGAATGGAGTTTTTTTATTCTCACGGCTTTCATTCTTCAAAACAATCTTTGAGCTATGAGCGTATATGTAAGGGGTTACAGATAGCACCTTTAGAACTTATATATGAAAATGGAGGGAATTTTGTAACAAATCTACACAATCTAGCCACGCAATTTAAAATGCACAAACAAACCTTATCTTCTGCACCCTTTGGTTTTATTGGCAATTCTTTGGGGGCTTTCTATCTATGGCAGCTTATTCTCCATAGCTCCGAGCTTGAATTATCATTACCTCACACATTTGTGCTTTTTAATCCTGTTTTTGAACCCCTTAGTCAGCTTAAAAAATATATTGACAAACCCCAACACATCAGCAATACAAATGCCACCTTTACTCTTAGTCTTGCACATTGGCAAAGCTATGCCCTTGCCCTGCGCACACCTATGCCAAAAATACGCACAATCGTATGTTTAGCTCATAATGATGAACGTATTGATAGGGATATTTCACAAGCTTATTGGCAACATTATGGCGAGATTCTTCATATACAAGGAGGGCATATTATTGCTGACTTTGCGCCACTCTATCCACATTTACGCCCATTTTTGGAGGATTCTTAGTCAAGCTAAGTTAAAAAATCTCATCATTTTATAAAACAAAATGATGAGTAGAAACTTAAGTTATTTGTGTTTTTTACTCTTTTTGCTTTTGCGGCGAGCGCGTTGAGCCTTACGCTGTGCAAGAAAAAAGCGATAGTTCATCGCCCACCATAAATACTCTTTTTTGTGACTTCGCGTAAGCTTTGATTCAGATGCCTTATTCAACTCAAAAGATCTCACAGAATGTATGCTTTTCTCAATAATCTCTTCAAGTCTCTTAAAGTCTCCCTCACTTTGTTCTTTAGTAAGGAGATCAAGCTTTTGTAAGATTTCTTCGGGCAATAAAGCACGTTCGGCTTCTGTGAGATGAAGCAGTGGTGCGAGTTCCCCTCTGTCTTTATCTGTTAAAGTTATCTTTTTTGGCATAGTCTCCTCCTTACATAATTATGCGCCTATTATACACGCTCTTTATTTAACAGCCCATTACAAAAATAACCATAGAGATATAATGATATATCGTTGAAAATACTAAATCTTGTTTAGCACTTTTTAGATGCATTTTAACTCAAAATTTAATTTCTTTATTTAACAAAACATTTGTAGATTTGTGCCATAATCAATCCATAATCACATTTCAAAGGAGAAAGTATGGCAACCATCACGCTAACTAACAACGAGACAAAAGAAAGCTTTGATTTTGACCTCATTGAGTGTAATAGAGGACCAAAAGCCGTGAATTTTTCTAAGCTTTTTGAACGCACAAATATTTTTTCTTATGATCCAGGCTATGGCTCAACAGCTGGGTGCAAATCTACAATTAGCTACATCGATGGTAAAGAGGGCAAGCTCCTCTATAAAGGCATTCCTGTGGCAGAGCTTGTAGAAAAATATTGCTTCACCGATGTATGTAAGCTCCTCCTCACAAGCAAAGCCCCAAAAAACAAGACAGAATCAAAGGAGTTTGAGCTTGAGTTAATACATCGTGGATTCTTACACGAGGGGCTTGTAAATATTTTTAAAGCATTCCCTGATACTGCTCACCCTATGGCAAATCTCTCCGCAGCCCTTGCTGCGCTCTCAACTTTCCACTTTCATCACTTGAATATGGCTGATGAGAATGAGCGACAAACAATGGCAAGACGCGCAATAGGTAAAATCACTACGCTTGTAGCCTTTGCTTATCGCCACTCTTTGGGGATTCCCTACATCTACCCTGATGTAGCGCGCGGCTATGTGGAAAACTTCCTCTATATGCTTCGTGCATATCCGGGCGGTAAAATGAAACATACGCTTAAGGGCGAAGCTGAAATCACAACCCTAGAAGTAGAAGCTTTGGATAAAATCTTCATACTTCACGCTGACCACGGACAAAATGCCTCTACTACAACCGTGCGTAATGTTGCCTCCACAGGCGCACACCCCTATGCAGCTTTAAGTGCGGGGGTAAATGCGCTATGGGGAGCTGCACACGGAGGAGCAAACGAAAAGGTGCTTGATATGCTCAATGAAATTGGTGATGTAAAAAATGTAGATAAATTCATCGCCAAAGCAAAGGATAAAAATGATCCATTTAGACTTATGGGCTTTGGACATCGTGAGTATAAAAACTACGACCCACGCGCAAAGATTCTTAAAGGACTCAAAGATGATTTGGATAAAAAAGGCATTAAAATGGATTCACGCCTAAGCGATTTGGCGCAGAAAGTAGAAGAGGTAGCGCTCAAAGATAGCTACTTTGTAGAAAGAAATCTCTATCCAAATGTGGATTTCTACTCTGGCATTATTCTTACTGCACTTAAAATCCCTGTATCGCTTTTCACTCCTATTTTTGTGATTGGACGAATGCCCGGCTGGTGCGCACAGCTTTTAGAGCATATCAAAGATCCTACAACAAGAATCACACGACCAAGACAAGTATATATAGGAGACTAACTCAAGTGTATTTAAGGGTTTTTGGCTATAATGCCACCCTTAAATTTGATAAAAGGAAACACAATGCTAGAAGGACAAATTAGAGAGAGTATTTCCAAATCTCAAGCAAAAGCTTTGAGGAATGATGGTTATCTAATTGCAAACATCTATGGCAAAGGGCAGGAGAATATCCACTGCGCCTTTAAGCTCAATGACTTTATAAAGACAATCAAACATAAAAATACTTTGATTTTCCCTGTAAAAGTTGGCAATAAAACCTTAGATGTGGTGATTCAAGAATATCAAAAAGATCCTGTAACAAACACGCTTATCCACGTGGATTTGCTTTTGGCTCAAAAAGGTATAGTCAGTAAATATAAAGTGCCTGTACGCGTTAAAGGGAGCGCAAAGGGCTTAAAAAATAAAGGGGTGCTTTTTGTCTCTACTAAACGCATTAGCGTAAAGTGTAGCCCTGAAAATCTTCCTAATGTCTATGAGCTTGATGTGAGCGATTTAGATGTAGGAGATTCTATTCTCGTGCGTGATTTACCACAGATAAATGGCGTAAGTATCATTAACCGCCCATCTGTGGCAGTTGTTGGAGTGATTAAAGCCAAGTAATGTCCTGCCTCCTTATCGCAGGGCTTGGCAATCCGGGTGTCAATTACGCAAATACTCGGCATAATGTTGGCTTTATGGTGCTTGATTTTCTGTTAGAAAAGCTTCAGCTCGCATTTGACTTTGATAAGAAATTTAATGCCCAAGT
>NZ_JAFLSB010000050.1 GCF_022511165.1 Helicobacter sp.
TTTAGATTCTAGAATCCTTTTTTGCAAGGGGAGGGGCTTAAATTTACAAGTATGGATTAATGCTTTGCACAAATGCGAGAGTGTGTTCAGCGATATACGCTTCACTCCCCCTTATATATCGCTCGGTGATATACACCTCGCCCCCTACGACGCTTTTTAAGGTTTGCGTTTCACGCGATTTTATTTGTATGGCAATAAAGATATACTTTATTGCTGAATCTATACATAGTTTGCAAAGGATTCTAGATTCTATCTCCTGCTTCTAATAGCGACTTTTGTTTAAGGAGATATTGTGATGAGTTCTTGCGTTGTAATTAAGGCTTAAGCGGCTCTTTGAAAGTTTGATTGCGATAAATACGCAAAAGTGAGATAAAAAGCGCGGTGAGTGCTGGGGCGATGATAATCCCCCAAAAACCTAAGCTTGTCAGCCCTGCTAGAATTGCAAAGAAAATGAGCAGTTCATTAATGCGCACTGAAGTTTTAAGCACTTTTTTGTTGATAAAACCAATTAAAATCGGTTTAATGATATTATCAATAAGCACGGCACACACTACAAGTGCATATACAGCGATAATAATAGCATTTTGGGTATGTCCTAAGTAAAATTCATATCCGGCAAGAGGTAGCCATACAAGAGAGCCTCCAACAATAGGGACAATGGAGGAAAGTCCATAGAGCATACCAAAAAATGCCCCATCATAGCCAAAAAATACAATCATCACGCCAAAGGCAAATCCTTGCAAAGCGATATTAAGCAATGAGGTGTAAAAGACAACTTTAATTGTATTTGTTACTTCATTAAGCACAAGTGTAATTTGTGCATTTTCAAAAGGAATAAGCTCGATGATGTAATTATAGGCTTGGTTGCCATAGAGAAAATAGAAAAATAAAAATACAATAATAAAACCGGTATCTATCATAAATCCTAGGCTTGATTTGCCAAGTTGTGAGCTAAAGCTAAAAACATAGCCAATGATAGAGGAAGCAGAAATATCAGCAAACACACCCTCAAGCTTTGTTTGAATATCTGGAAAGGATTGAAAAAGTGCAAGAATCTGTATTTTGCTCCCATCTATAAAATCACTAAGGGCGGTGGGATTGAGTGAGAGTTCAGTGGCGGAGGCAATGATGCTTTTAATCAAGAAAAATAAAGGCACAACGAGTAAAAGCACTAAGAGAGAAACGCTAATGAGTGCGCTCACAATAGGATATTTGATGTATTTTGAGAGAGTGTTGTATAAGCCAAAAGTGGCAATAGAAATAAGCAGAGCAATCAGTATATCCATTAAATATTCTGCATAGACATAATACATCGCATACGCACTCACGCCAAATACAAGCCAAAAAAATGTAATTGCTCTCACCAAATTTCCTTCATTTTTTGAATCTTTAAGCTTAAGATTCTACTTTTTGAATCCTAATAGCATTCTAAAGTGGCGAGAGTTTGCGCCTTGATAGGGGATTTGCACCTTATTATATCATTGACAAAAAAGTGAAAATACAATATGTATTTTAAAATATTTGTAAAAAAGTAACATTTTGTCATTTTTATACATAAATTTTGAAATACATATTGTAATCTTATATTTTTGTGGTAATATGCCAATGAATTTATATACAAAAGGATTCAAAATGGCAAATTTACCACATAATCAGTTTGCACAAGATACTCTTGCACTTCACGCAGGTTATACCTATGATAGTCAGCGCACAATCAGTGTGCCTATTTATCAAAATACCGCTTATAGTTTTGAGAGTTTAGCTCAAGCAGCGGCGAGATTTGGGCTAAAAGAACTTGGCAATATTTATACGCGTCTTACAAATCCCACCACAGATGTGCTTGGGGCGCGACTTGCTGCAGTTGAAGGGGGTGTATTTGGTGTGCCTACTTCATCTGGGAGCGCAGCAATTTTTTATGCGATTGTTAATGCCGCTCAAAATGGCGATAATATCGTGTATTCAAATAAAATCTATGGCGGCACACAAACGCTTTTTGTGCATACTTTGAAGCGATTTGGCATAGAGGCGCGTATTTTTGATATTGATAATATTGAGGATACGCTTGAAAAAGCCATAGACAGCAAAACAAAGGCGATTTTCTTTGAAAGTCTCTCAAATCCTCAAATCTCAATCGCTGATACAGAGGTAATCACAGCTATTGCAAAAAAGCATAAGATTATTAGCATTTGTGATAACACAGTGGCTACGGCATTCTTGCATAAGCCTTTTGATTTTGGGGTGGATATTGTGGTGCATTCTTTAAGCAAATATGTTAATGGGCAAGGGAATACACTCGGCGGGGCGATTATTGAACGAAATGGCTTAAATGAGCTAATTAAAGATAATCCGCGCTATCCTGCGTTTAATACCCCAGATCCAAGCTATCACGGGCTTATTTACGCAAGCCTCCCTCTGCCTAATTTTAGCATTCGCCTCATCACAGAGTGGCTACGAAATATCGGTGCAACCCTCTCTCCGCATTCTGCGTGGCTTTTATTACAGGGATTAGAGACTTTAGAATTGCGTATTAAAAAACATAGTCAAAATGCCTTAAAAGTGGCGCAGTTTTTAGAATCCCACCCAAAGGTTACAAGTGTTGCTTATCCGTCTTTGCCAAGCAATCCTTATTATACATTGCTTAAAAAATATTATGTTGATGCGCAGAGTTCGGGGCTTATTAGCTTTGAGGTAGAGAGTTTTGAGGCGGCGCAAAAAATCTGTAACAGCACAAAGATTTTCGCAGTGGTAGTAAATATTGGCGATAGCAAATCACTCATTATCCACCCTGCAAGCACCACACATTCTCAACTTAGCCAAGAAGAGCTTAAAAGCGCAGGGATTACACCTTGCACGGTGCGGCTAAGCATAGGCTTAGAATCTGCACAAGATTTGATTAATGACTTAAAACAAGCCATTGAATCTTAGAGTTATTTGCAAAATGGGAGCTTTTAGCATAATGCCAAAGTGATTGGAGTTTAGAGCAACCTAAAAATATTTTAAAATGATGATGTGGATTTTTAAAAACTTGTAGAATAAATTACAACAAAGTTTCCTATCAATATAGATAAAAGTGATAGATTTAGCCTAGAATTTCTAGCTTTAAAGAGGGTTGCTTTAACGCATATCTCAATAGATGAGTATATCTAAAAGCGTATAGAGAAAAGGAGAAACAATGCCCCTTGTCATTCCAAAGGATATTCCAGCCTTTGACATACTCAAAAATAGCGTTTTTGTGATGGATACGCAAAGAGCAAATTCCCAAGATATAAGGACTTTAGAAATTTTAATCCTCAATCTTATGCCCACAAAAATTGAAACTGAAAATCAACTTCTTTCGCTTTTAGCAAATTCCCCCTTGCAGATTCACATTTGCTTTATCACAACACAAAGCTATGTAGGCAAAAATACGCCTCTTACACATATGGAGAAGTTTTATCAAGGTATCCAAGAGATAAAAAACAAAAAATTTGATGGAGCGATTGTTACAGGCGCTCCTGTTGAGCTTATAGATTTTGAAGAAGTAAAGTATTGGGAGGAGCTAAAGCAAATTTTTGATTTTTTGCGTAGCAATGTTACAAGCACAATGTATCTTTGTTGGGGTGCAATGGGGGCATTGTATCATTTTTATGGGATTAAAAAATTTGCTTTGGATAAAAAATGTTTTGGGGTTTTTCCTCACAAAATTAAAAATCAAGACCTTATTCTTACAAATCTCAATGAAAAGGTTTTGATGCCCCATTCTCGGCACTCTCATATCGATGAAGCTGAAATTTTAAAGCATAAAGAGCTAAAAATTTTGCTTGAAAATGATGAAGCAGGAATTTCAATGTTAAGAGATAAGCAAGATATTTATATTTTAGGGCATTTGGAGTATTTTAAGGAAACCTTAAAGCTTGAGTATGAGCGAGATGGCGGAAAAGTAGAAATTCCAAAAAATTATTTTGACGAAAAAGGCGAGATTGAGTATTCTTGGCGCTCAAATGCAAATACAATCTTTTCAAATTGGCTTAATTACGATGTGTATCAAAGCAGCCCTTATGTGTTATAAAGGCTAAAAATAAGCATTATTATTTTGAGAATGATTAAGCTTTAAGGCAATACAATTTATGTAATACAAATTCATTATGGTATTAAGTGTATTTTTGCTTTTTACCATACCCGAATAAAACATCGCTAATGCTGGTGTCATTAACAAAACCAAAAGAGAGCAAAGCATAATAAAACTTGAATTAACAGCATTCATTCTACGCCTCTACACATTGAAGTTAAACGCGTTTGTATTATAATTAATTTATACTTAATAAAGATTAAATTAATTTTTTAGGTTTTGTTTGAAGCATTGAATCTTTACTGCTTTTTATCTTGAGGGTATATGTATAGCCATATTAGGAGGCAAGATGAAAATAGGCAGTAAGCTTTAATTACTTTTATTTTTTACTTGCTTCGACATATAAAGATTCGTGCGCTCTTTGCTTTAAGTCAAAAATAAGCAGGGTATCGCGTCCCTTGCCATATTCTGCACATTCTATATGCTCAAAACCTGCGCGTGTTAATTCATATTCTAAACGTTCATAATCCCATACGCTAAGGTGCAGATACTCTTGCGTGAGTTTTCTAATATGTTCGCTTGCAAGTGCTTTTTTAGTCTCTATTTGCTTTTCTTGGAGGTATCTTTCAACACAAAGGGCAAGATGAGGCACACTTAGGCGCAAAGTGCCTTTTGGCTTTAAGATTCTATATATTTCTTTTAGAATCTTTAGATACATCATCAATAGAGAAATGTTCCAAAGTATGCTCACAAAATATACCATCAAAGACATTATTGGGGCATTGAAATGGATAGCGCATATCAAGTTGCCATTGGGGTTGTGGGATGGAGTAAGTTTTATAGGGTTTAAGATGAGAGAAAAAGTCGGCATTGATTATGTTATGCCCCCCGTTACTTGCTGAAAGTTCAGCCCACAGCCGAGATTGAGATACATTTTTTTTGTGGCTTTTAAAATTTGGTTTGCGTGATTGTAAAAATATGCGCCCATAGAGGCTTATAAGCTCAAATTTAAGCATACTTTTGAGTGTGAAAGTATATTCCTGTGTGGGTTGCTGTATTCTATTTTTCCTTAATTATGGATTTATCATTGAGGCAAAGGTGATTATATCATATTTAAGCTCTTGCTACGCGTAAGCTTTTTAAGGATATTAAATCTCATCTGTTATAATGTTTTTAACCTGAATGATGCGCCTTTCCTTACTATCGCTAGTCTGTTAATAAGAATTATTTGGGTTAATCGTAGTGATTTCTGTGTGTCGGTGTTTCTGCTTGAGCCGTTTGAAGCGGTTAGGATTTGCCGCCTAATGAGATTCTCTTAGCTCTATTTGTGGCTTTTTTAGGCTACGCACTTGGGGTAACGCTCATTTGGGGGTTTGTGAGGTTAAGGATTATTATGCAAGAGCGGATTTTGATTATTGGCAATGGGGGGCGAGAATATGCCATAGGCTTGGCATTAAAGGCAGATACTCGTATAGAGGCATTATATTTTGCTCCCGGTAATGGGGCAACCTCTAAGCTTGGCAAGAATCTCCCCTACAAAAATACACAAGATATTTTAGAATCTATTACCAAATATCATATTACATTTGTGATTATAGGACCAGAAGCGCCGTTAGGAGAGGGTTTAAGCGATGATTTACGCACGCATAATGTGCGCGTTTTTGCCCCCTCTAAAGCCGCTGCAGCTTTAGAGTTAAGCAAGGCATATATGAAAGACTTTGCTTCTAAGGCAAAGATTCCAACTGCGCGTTATGTGCAATCAAGCGATTTTGATACTTTGAGTGCTTTTATTGATACACTTACTCCACCTATTGTGGTAAAAGCTGATGGTTTGTGTGGGGGTAAGGGCGTGATTATCGCTCAAAGCTATGATGAGGCAAAAAAAAGTGTGCGTGATATGCTAAGTGGAGCAAGTTTTGGTGCAGCTGGAAAATGCGTGGTTGTGGAAGAATTTTTAGATGGCTATGAGCTTTCTGTGTTTGCGCTTTGTGATGGAGTGGATTTTGTAATGCTCCCTGCGTGTCAAGATCACAAACGACTTTTAAGTGGGGATAAGGGAGTAAATACCGGAGGTATGGGGGCTTATACGCCTACTCCTTTGTGCGATGAGGTTTTGATGAATAAAATAAAGACGCGTATTATTGCGCCCACACTTGAGCTTATGCGCAAAAATGGCAATCCATTTGAGGGGGTGCTATTTGGGGGCATTATGATAATAGAAAAAAATAATGAGCTTGAACCTTATCTTTTAGAATTTAATGTCCGCTTTGGCGACCCTGAATGTGAAGTGCTGATGCCTATGCTTGATACACCTTTGCTTGATATTCTTTTGCATTGTGTTGAAGGGAGGGTAAAAGAGCTTCAATACAAGCTCAAAAATCAATATGCTGTGGCAGTTGTGGCATCTTCAAAAGATTATCCTTATGCTTCAAGCGCACCTGTGCCTATTACGATAAAAGATTTTAATGAGAATCTCGGGCATATCGTGTATGCTGGAGTGAGTGTAGATGAGCAAGGGCAGCTTTTGGCAAGTGGAGGGCGTGTGCTTTTGGCTGTGGGGATTGCTTCAAGCTTGGCTCAAGCACGAGATAATGCGTATGAGATTCTCAAAAATGTGCATTTTGAGGGTATGCACTTCCGCGATGATATTGCACATAGGGCATTAAAGAATGGATAATGAACAGATTTTAGATAATTTAGAGCGAGAGAATCTCAAGCTTGCCGACAAAATGTTGCGTTCCTTGGCGTGGATTATTGATGTGTTTTTACTTTCTTTAATTTTTACACTTATCAATATTGATACACTCTCTCAAATGAGTGATGTAAATGGGAAACTTGACTATGAGGCGTTTAGGAGCTTCATAACGGCTTATGTGTGGCAGGTGTGGATTTTTAAAGTGAGCTATGATACTTTATTTGTATGGTATTGTGGAGGCTCAATTGGTAAGATTTTGTGCAGAATGCGCGTTGTGAGTGTGGATTTATTTGATAAGCCTACTTTTATATATGCCCTGCTTCGCGCCTGTGGTAAATATATAGGTGAGAGCTTGCTTTTTATCACTTATGTATTTGGCTTTGGTGATAGCTGTGCGCGGACATTACACGATAGAATCGCAAAAACTTTGGTAATAGCATATTGAAAAAGCGATTTTTTCTAGGATTTTTGTGCTATCTTTTTTTTGCTATAAGCGCGTATGCAGAGCAAAAGATGGATATGTTTGATTTATCAGCTGATAATGTGAGTGCGCGTGATGATGAGGTGATTGCGGAGGGCAATGCGTTTTTACTCTATAATGATGTGTATATGGTGGCGCATAAAATCATATATAACCGCCAAAGCAAAGATGTATATTTGCAAGGGGGGGTGAAAATCTATCAGGGTGGCACTTTGTATCTTGA
The DNA here is from genome assembly GCF_022511165.1 of Helicobacter sp. Lineage (GTDB taxonomy): Bacteria > Campylobacterota > Campylobacteria > Campylobacterales > Helicobacteraceae > Helicobacter_C. The sequence goes on from NZ_JAFLSB010000050.1 coordinate 7,448, forward strand.
TGTAGAAGAAGTGAATATGAATATGCAGGATAAGCAGATTAAATTCTCTTCGTTGTATCTGCAAAGCACAATGGGTATTTGGCTAATGGCAAAGCAAGGTAATGGAAAAGAGGGGATTTATACCTTTAAACGCGGCGTGATTTCAGGCTGTGATATTACCTATCCATTTTGGCATCTCAATGTCAGCTCTGGCACATTCAATACAAATAAAGAATATATGAGTGTGTGGAATCCACGTTTTTATATTGGAGCTGTGCCGGTGTTTTATTTGCCTTATTTTATTGCACCCACAGGTAATGTGCGTAAAAGTGGCTTACTCTCGCCTGAAATGTCTTTTAGCAATAAGCAAGGCTTTATGTATATGCAGCCTCTTTTTATCGCGCCTTCTAATCGTTGGGATATAACGATTTCTCCGCAAGTGCGCACACAACGTGGTTATGGTGGTCAGCTAGGATTTGCTTTTGCTGATAGGGAAAATAGAGTAGCTCTCTTGCAAATGCGATATTTTCAAAATACTTATCAATATATGCTTGATAACAATCTTAAGAATCAATACATCTATGGTGGCACTTTTAACTACGACACACAGCATATTTTTGCGCGTAGCGAAGATGTAAGCGATGGATTCTATGCAAATATTACTTATATGAATGATATTGAATATATGCGCTTAAAAAGCCTCAATGCTACTTTTGATACACGGCTTTATGAATCACGTATTAATTATTATTTAAACACAAATAAAAACTATGTTGGCACTTATTTAAAATACTATCTTGATCTCTCTCAAGCAAGTAATGCAAATACTTTTCAGGCTTTGCCACATCTGCATTATCATCATTATACAGATTCTTTATTTTTTAAAAATCTCCTCTATACGCTTGATATACAAAGCAAAAATATCACGCGTCCTAGGGGCTATGGATATATTCAAAATAGCATCTCTTTACCCATAGGCATTGCCACGCCACTTTTAAAAGACTATATCAGTATAGGGGCAAATCTTGATATGTATGGCACTACGATTTTTTTGCAAGATGCACAAGAGCTAAGAGATGCAAAGAATGAGGCATTAGAAAATAGCATTAATTATGCTGTGGGGGGCTATAATATCTCGCTTAATTCTGACTTAGCGCGTCCTTATAAGCATTTTTTTCACTCCTTGCATTTTGAGGCAATTTTTAGCGGAGCATTGTATAAGCATACTTCAAGGGCAATAACCGATGAGCGATATGAAGCCTATAATGCCCTGCTTGATAGAGGTTTAGATGCTAATCTTTTGGCATTGTATTGGAATCCAAATGATGTTGTTGATGTGGTTAAAAACAAGCATAAGGTGGATTTGAGATTTGCGCAATATTTTTATGGCAAAAGTGGCAAGGAATTGTTTTATTGGCGTATATATCAGCGATTATTTCTCCAAGATAACTTTCTTACAAAAAATCAAGTCTTGCAAAATGAAGTTGGATTTTCACCCATAGATGGGCTAAGTCTTAGTTCATCGGTATTTTTTTCGTATGTGCGAGAGAGTATCAGCGAATTTTCAACTAAAGCTTCATTTAATAAATGGGGATTAAGCTCAAATGCCACTTATTATTATAAGCTTGACCCTCTTTTGCTTTATTCATATTCAGATTCGTATTCTTCGGGGAATACCGGTTTTGCGCGGGGGAGTGTAGGATATGATTTTGGATTATTTCGCCTTGAGGCAAATGTGGGCTATGATGTGGGTGTAGGGTATTTAAAGGATTGGTATGTTACAATCTCTAAAGATATTCGATGTTTTGGCGTGGGCTTAAAATTTGCCCAAGATGTGATTCCTACACTCACCGCCGATAACGATATTGTGCCTATTACTAATCAATATGTAAAGCTTGAATTTCGCTTTGTTCCTTTGGCGAATACTGGTTTGACATATAGATTCAAAGAATAAAGGATAAAAGTGAAAGAGATTGTATTTGAAAATGCAGAGAGTGTTGTGCAAGTCGTCCTTGAAGCGATAAATGTGAAGAGCTTGCCAATGCAAAATGTTGTTTTATTAGCCCTTGGGCGAGAGAGTGTGGAATGTGCGTATGAGCTTGCTAAAAAACTCAAAGTGCCAATGGATTTTCTTTTTACACAAACTATATCTGCCACAAATAACCCTGAATGTTCTATTGCCATAGTGAGCGAGAGTATGGAGATTGTGATTAATGAAAATCTCATCAATGCCTTTGAAATTACTCTTGATTATGTCTATGGTGAAGCAAAGCGTCAATATGAAGAGTCAATCTTGCCTAATCGCTATCGATTGCGACAAGGCAAGGAGCTTATCTCTTTAAAAGAAAAAGATGTGCTACTTTTTGATATGGGTGTGGAGACAGGATTTCGTATGAGTGTGGGCATAAAAACTTGTATGAATATGCAGGCAAGGAGTTTGACTGCTATTACGCCTGTTATGCCAAAAGATATTTACAAGTCTTTAAGTGAGATTTGCGATGAGGTATATTGCCCTTATCCTCTTGATTATTATGTTTCTGTAGCACATTATTTTCCCTATCTTGCACCACTTAGCGATGATGAATTTGAAGCTATACTCAATCAAGATAGAATAAAGGATGCCCAATGACTCGTATTCATATTGACTTAGAGAATTTGCAGGAGCAATACAGCTTTGATTATGTCGCAAAAGCAGCAAATGGTTCGGTGCTTTATCAAAATGGTGGTAGTGTGCTTCTTGCAAGTGTTTGCACACAAGAAAATGAAGTGGTGAGCGAAGATTTTGTGCCTTTAAGTGTGCAATATATCGAAAAATCTTATGCAAAGAGCAAGTTTCCCTCTGGTTTTATTAAACGTGAGGGTAAGCCAAGCGAGTTTGAGATTCTTACCTCAAGGCTTATTGATCGCACATTGCGTCCCCTTTTCCCTAAGGGCTATGGATATAATACCTCTATCATCGTAATGGTGCTAAGCTATGATGGCAAGAGTGATTTAGCTCTTAATGCTCTTAATGCCGCTGCAAGTGCGCTTTATGTATCAGATTTACCCCTAGAATCTTTGCGTGAAAGTGCTGT
>NZ_JAFLSB010000051.1 GCF_022511165.1 Helicobacter sp.
AGATAACATTTTTAGCACTTGGTTCAAACTCTGCTAAACTTTTGCGCAAAGGATTATGTTCATTTGGCACAAATATAGGGTCATAGCCAAAACCCTCGTTGCCTCTTGGCTCACTGATAGTAACGCCCTCTAGTTTCCCTTCAAAATGCTCAATATGGCATTGTGAAAATGGCAATAATGGCAGAGATTTAACATAAATGAGCGCGATATGAGCTACAAAAAACGCAGGAGTTGGCGCAAATGGTGCAATTTGCTCTATTAAGCATTGCAGATTATCGCTATCAGTGCTATTGTGTGTCATCGTATGAGCTTGAGTAGGGTGTGGATTCTGTATTTTTTGTGTATCTTGGGCTAGATTCTTAGCAAAATGCTTATACTCGGCATATCGTGCGCTATAAATGCCCGGCTCCCCATTAAGTGCGCTCACGCATAATCCGCTATCTTCTGCAATAAGCGCAAGTGGGGCTTGCAAAAGTGGCAGATTCTGCGTATAGGGATTATCTTGGTGTTGTGATTGCGTATAGAGTGCCTCATAGATAGCCTGCACCTTGATTGAGGCATTTTCTGCAAAGCTTGTGCCATTTTCGATAATATGTAGGGGCTTTAGAATCTCCTCATACGCATACACTTTTATATCTTTATCCCCAAGCATTGCGCTAAACTCGCGGATTTTGTGTTGATTACCTGTGGCAAGTATAATTATCAATTAAGGCTCCTTTTATTAATTTAATGCCACGCTTTGTGTGGAGGCAAGGCATATCTTTTGCGTGTAAAAGCACCCAAAGGACACACTTTGATTCTATGCACAGCCGCTTTTCTTTGAAGTTTTAATCTATCCTTTGGTGCAATAGCAAGCAACATTTCATAGGATTCTCCACTTTGGAGCAAATGCCTCAAATGAGGTGCAAAAAGTGGTAGATACGCCTTGAATCCTAGCTTATTTATGCCACAAAGCTTGATCATATCACTTAAGATACCATCAGAAATATCCATACCACCCTTGAGAAAAGAGGCGCATTCTTGTATGAATCTACTTCGAATGCGTGGAGCAAGAAACCTCCCCTTTGCCCTCAAAGGCTTATATTTAGGTGCATTGAGTAAGGTTTTTAGCACTTTATGGCTTTGAGTGATAGTATATCGAGGATATGTATCGCTTGTGTAATAAAGGAGGCTTTTTGGTGGAATCTTATCGCGATAAAGTGTGTGTTTATGTGGCTTTGCAAATAATGTAATATGAATCTGCAAGGAAGTCGCCCCTATGGTATCGCCACCAATAAGTGCGATGTGATGAGTGCGACAAAAATCCCCCACGCCCCGCACAAATGCCCTAATCTCTACTTTATGCCACGATTTTGGCAAAGCTATACTCAAAGTGGCATATAAAGGGGTGGCATTCATCGCTACGATGTCGGAGTAATTGACTAAAAAAGCCTTTTGAGCGAGTTCATAAGGCGAAAACCAACCTTGAAGAAAATGCACTCCCTCGCAAAAACTATCCATACCAATAACTAGTGATGTGATATTTTGCGCGGGAATATGGGCTTTGTGTGGCTTTGTATAAAAGAAATGTGGCGTGGGGGATTTTTTTGTAGTATGAAAGGAGCTTTTTTTAGAGTGAAAATCTATAAGGCAACAATCATCACCTACACCCTTTGTGATAGCCTCCCTCTCAAGCAAATAAAGAAAAAAAGATTCTCTATCAAAGCCTATCACTTGATACCTTTAGCTCTCAATTTTTAGGCTTAAGTCAAGCCATTGTGCTTGATGTATGAGTGAGCCTACACTGATTGCATCAACACCGCTTAGGGCGTATTCTCGTATATTTGAGAGATTGATATTTCCGCTTGCTTCAAGCATAATATGCCTTGCATTAGCATTGCGATAGCTCACTACTTTTTGAATTTCCTCTATGCTCATATTATCGCACATTATCACATCAGCCCCTGCGCTTATAGCTTCTTTTGCAGCTGCGAAACTCTCGCACTCTACCTCAATAGGACACATAAATGGCAGTCTCTCCCTAGCAGTGCTAATAAGCGCTTGTAAATCCTCTATATGTGCTAAATGTGTATCTTTAAGCATAAGCATACTATCAAGTCCAAATCGATGATTATGCGCCCCACCATTGCGTATGGAGTATTTTTCAAGTTCGCGTAATAATGGGCGTGTTTTGCGTGTATCAAGGAGTTTAACAGGCAAATCTTGTATGAGATTCACATAATGATGTGTGAGAGTAGCAATACCACTGCTGTGAGCGAGGATATTGAGCAGGACGCGCTCAAGTTGCAAGATTGCTACATAATCCCCCTCTATATGCACCAAATGCGCCCCTTTATGAAAAGAATCACCATCTTTAAGTGAATTTATAAGTTTTAATCCAAAATGCGCTATAAGCGCTTGAAGATATATTTCACCCGAGAAGATTCCCTCCTCTTTAGCAAGAACATAGGCTTTTGCATTTTTTTTAGGGGCACAAAGCGCGTATAAATCACCTCTGCCTAAATCCTCATTGATTGCTTGCGTGATAAAAGATAGAATAGATTGCTTTGTCATAGCTATGCCTTGGTTTTGCTTTAAAATGAAAGAAAGTGAGATGATAGCATAAAAATGCAACACCTCTCTCAAAGAGTGCTATAAACAGAGGATAAAAGATTGATTGCGCAACAAGCTTACTGCTCGCTACGCAAAGAATAAAATTTTAGATTAAGCTTACTTTACAGGGTGAAGTTCATTCATATAGAATTTACTTGAATTTACGCCCTCTTTTACTGCCCATTCATAAGAAGTCGATACAAAAGCCCAATTAATATGTTTCCAAAATGCTTCCAAATATGCAGGACGCGCATTTTTATGATCAATGTAATAGGCGTGTTCCCATACATCAACCACCAAAATCGGTGCTTTTCCTTCAGTTACAGGGGTAGCTGCATTGCTTGTTTGCACAATTTCAAGCTTTTTGTTTTGTGAATTATACACAAGCCAATTCCAACCAGAGCCAAAAAGCGTTGTGCTTGAAGCAAGGAATTTTTCTTTAAAAGATTCCAAAGAGCCAAATTCTGCATTAATCGCCGCACTTAAATCTCCCTTTGGCTCACTCGCCTTAGGACTAATGCAATCCCAATAAAAATCGTGATTATACACTTGTGCAGCGTTGTTAAAGATACCACCACTTGCCTTGCAAATAATATCGCCAAGCGCTGCTTTTTCAAATTCTGTGCCTTTGATGAGATTATTCAAATTATTGACATAGGTTTGGTGATGTTTGCCATAATGATATGAAAAAGTCTCCTCGCTAATAAAACCGCTAAACTCATTTGTGCCATAAGGCAACTTGCGCAATTCAAACATAATTTTCTCCTTGTAATTTGTTGTGCTTAGATTCTTAATTCAATGGAGTATTTCTAAAACCCATATAGCTTTAAGCTTAAAAGCGTGTGCATTATAATCAAAAATTTTTAACTTTCATTCTATGACTTGATAAAATGTATCTAAGCCTACATTGCAGAGTTTTACACCGCCTTTTTGATGTAGCGATTCTAAAAGTGCCAAAGTTTGTGTATCAAACATATTATGCGTATCTGCCACACTTAAAGGACGTCTTTTAAGCAAACCAATAAGCTGCTCTTGGGTATAAGATTTTGTCTGCTTAGAATCTTGTGCGTGAGAATGTGAGGATTGCAAAGGTTGCGCATTAGCATAAAGCTTTGAATTTTCACAGGTTTGCGATGGGGGGTAAGATTCTTCACAGCTAGATGTTTTATGAGCGGATTCTCCATAAGATATATCTATTTTCGTGGTATTTGGGCTTTGTGTGCGCTTTGGGAGATTAACTTGCAAGTGTTTATAGGCATAAAAACACTGCGCAAGCTCTGCTAGTCGCTCTTCACTCACCGCCTCTACCTTATAAGCAGGTGGGCGGTCAATGCTGCCTATATCCACGCGCAGAATAGGCAAATCCGCCAAAAATGCCGCGATGTCTTGTGCTTGAGTGATACTATCATTTATACCCTTGACAAAAAGCACTTCTGCGACAATCTCGCCTTTAAAACTTTTACAAAAAGAGGCAATGCCCTCTTTGATACGCGCTAAAGAAAGGCTTGAATGCGGTCTATCCACGCGCTTAAAAGCCCTCTCTTCTAAGCTATCACAGGAAAATTTCACTATATCAAGCTTTTCTAGCGCATTGCGCACTTGTTCTTTCCATAAAAGTGAGCCATTTGTCAAAAGGAGTAATTTTATAGAATCTGGCACAATACTCTTAAGAGTGCTAATTAACTCTTGTAAATGCGGATATAGCGTTGGTTCTCCATTTGCAGTAAGTGTCAAAACATCACATTGATAAATATTGAGCGCATTTTTTACAGATTCTACAATATCACTTATCGGCACAATAGAGCGCATAGAATCCACACTTTTTGCACCTTTTAACTCACAATATACACAATCAAAGTTACATTGCTTTACAAGAGGCGATAAATCAACACCAAGTGAGCGTCCAAACCGCCGAGAATGCACGGGACCAAAGACAATTTCCATAACGCACCTTTTCATACATTAGCTTCTATGCTGCTTTCGGTTTTCTTATGCTAAGAATCTAAAATAATGAGAAAACTTTTATATCACTTTCAAACTTAAGGAGTATAACATATTTTGCCTCTAGATTACTTTTGCTTCCCCATTATCTTACATCTTTTTGATAATGGCTTAAAAGCATTTTTATCTATCCTTTGTATATGCTACACATAAGCTTTTATGGATAAAATCTTAACTTTTTAGGATAAAATCAGCATTTAAAAGATTAGAATCTTTAAAGCCAAATTATATTTATGGAGTATTCTTGCGTATTATGCCTATATTAGCCCATTTTCTAGCTATTTTTTCATATTTTATATTTTCTTTGAGTTTTGTGTGTTTTTTAACTGCTTGCTCAAGCATTCAAAATGCTACACAAATTAGCATAGACGATGATCCACACTATGCGATGAGGCAAATTGCAGGTAATCAGCTTCGCATCTACGCAACCGATAAAAAAGCACTTTTGCGCGATATACAAGAGGCAAAAAAACAATACAATAAATCCACCCCAGCCCTTAGTGGCAATGTCGCTAAGCAGTGGAGCACAGAGGATATAACTCTGCCAAGTGCGCAAACTTATGTCAAATATGCTAATGCCTACAAAACAAAAACAAGCATTGATTTTAGTAATGGCACAATCACCATAGAATCTATTGATGGCGTAACTACATTAGAAAAAGCCATTATTAACACCCTTTTGATGCCCCAAGATCCAAGCAAGGTAGATTTATATTCAGGTGCTAATTTTGAGATTCAAGGCGAGCCATTTCTTGCGGGGCTTATTAAAGACAATGAGGGGCAAGATATTCTCACGCAATGGCGCGCTCAAAAATATGCAAAATACTTGATAGAACATCAGCTCAAAACGCGTAAAGATAGCAATGGCAAGGTAATAGATTATGTCAATTTGCAAATGGTGGGAGATTATCAAAGTAAAAGTGAGCATAGATATGAGAATCTTGTGATTAAATATGCCCATAAATACAATGTCTCCCCCTCCCTTGTATTAGGCATTATCCAAACAGAATCTAACTTCAATCCCTATGCAGTCAGTGGCGCACCTGCTTATGGACTAATGCAAGTTGTCCCAAGCACCGCAGGAGCAGACGCGTATGAGCTTATTAATGGCAAAAAGGGAATGCCTACAAAACAAATGCTTTTTGACCCTGAAACCAATATCCACTATGGCGTAGCATACCTTAGCATACTGCTTAATCGCTATCTTGGAGATGTTAAAAACAAACAAAGCCAAGAATATTGTGTTATCACTGCTTATAATGCAGGGGCTGGGGCTGTGCTAAGGACATTTCATAATGACAAAAATCAAGCTCTCTCTCGCATTAATGCCCTCTCTGCCTCAAAAGTCTATGATACACTTCGCTCAAAACTCCCCTCTGATGAGGGCAGACGCTATTTACTCAAAGTTAGCACCTTTAAGAAAAATTATGAGCATATCAAGTGATGAATGGCTCAAAATGAGATTAGTTGAATTCTATTCGGATAAGAAGACTTGTAGCTATATTGATTCAAAACAGAGTATTTTTCGCTATTTTCATATCCAAAATGTAACACCAAGTTTTTATTATGGACTACTTGAGCGCGGGTGGCGGCGGTTTGGAAACTACTTTTTTACGCCTATGTGTGAGGGCTGCACGGATTGTATTTCTATACGCACTTTAATCAATCAGTTCAATTTTAGCAAAAATCATAAGCGAGTGCTAAAAAAGGCTGAAAATATCGATATTTACATACAAAAGCCCACTATTTCTCAAGCCCACATTGAGCTTTATAATCGCTATCATCGCGTGATGCGTGATAAAAAAGGTTGGGAATACACCCCTATCACCCCTGAATCTTATATGGATATGTTTGTTGATGGGCATCAAGACTTTGGTTATGAGTTTTTGTATTTTATAGATTCACAGCTTATTGGTGTGGGGCTTGTCGATGCGCTTTTTGATAGTATCACTGCGGTATATTTTTATTATGATCATCGTTTTGCCCCTTATAGCTTAGGCACGCTCAATATCCTTAAGCAGATTCAAATCGGTAAAGAAAATGGGCTTAAATACTTCTATCCGGGCTATTGGATAAAAGATCATTATTGTATGGGTTATAAGGAGCGTTTTGCGCCTTTTGAAGTGTTACAAAATATCCCCGATGTCTTTGAGCAACCCATTTGGGAGCCTTACAGCGGCAAAAAACATACACCAAAGCTAAACGATAGAATCTAGGGGGAAAAATGGAATTTTTAGCACATTATCTTAAGGCGATAGAAAATATCTCTTTACAAGACAAAGAGCATACCTATCGCCCAGATTTAAGCCTAAAGCTTGAAAAAGAGATTGTAAAAATAAAGCTCGTATAAAGATTTTTAAATGACAACATCTAAGCATTTGCAAGGCATTTATGCCATTAGTGATGAGATTCTCACCCCCTATGATATACTGCCTCAATGCCTAGAATCTGCTCTCAAGGCAGGGATAAAAATCTTTCAGTTACGCGATAAGAGCCATAGCGATGCTTGGCTTTACCCAAAGGCAAAGGAGCTTATGCACTTATGTGAAGCATATAACGCCCTTTTTGTGCTAAATGATAGGCTTACTTTGGCTTTAAGGCTCAATGCTCCCGCCCTACATTTGGGGAAAGATGATGGCGCAATCACAGAAGCGAGGGCACGATTTAAGGGGATTTTGGGAGCTTCAAGCTATGGCAGTATGCAAAGAGCGCAGGAGTTAGAATCTTTGGGGGTAGATTATGTCGCTTTTGGGAGCTTTTTTCCCTCACCTACAAAGCCAAATGCCCCCCGCGCACCACTTGAGATTCTAGAATCTGCCAAAGCCACGCTTCATATTCCTCTTTGTGCGATTGGAGGAATTAGCACTATGAATATATCACTGCTAAAAAATGCGGATATGTGCGCGGTAATCAGTGCTTTATGGGGCTATAAAGATTCAAAAGATTTAGATTCTACTCCGCAAATAAGCAATGAGGGATTACAAAAAATACATCATAATGCCCTTACCTTACAACGCGCATTTTCACAAAAACTATAAATCTTAGCATTTGCACATTTCTCCAAGATAGCTTATGCCGATATATCCACCCATAAAATCTTAAGCTCCCCTAGCCTCTTTTGCTGCATCACTTATGATAAAAAGCTCTTGCACAAGAAGTAAAGCCTTAGAATCCTTCTGCTTTATAGAGATTCTGTTTCAAGTAGCTCTATAATCTCATAAATATTGTCAATCTTTCCACCCATTATCGTGCAAAAGCCCTTTAAACCATAGTCTTTGGCAAATACAATAGGTCTACCATCATCAATTTCATTTTGCACTTGCAGGGTTTTTATCTCATAGAGTGAATCCACATATTCTAAAGATTCCAATAGTGGCATATATCGTTTGCAGTCTGCGCGCATCAGTGGAAAAGAACTCCTTACATTGCTCTTAAAGTTACATAAAAGCTCATAGGGATTAGGCAAATCTACGCTCTCTTGCCACGCAAAATGTGGTGTGTAGCGCACATGGCTTAATGTATAGGTTGCTTTTGCAGGATAAGGCATAAGTGAGAAAAAGCTCCCGTCCATAATGGTTATGGCAATTCTTTCAAGTGCGCTTGGAATGCTAACAAGAGCCATTTCTGTCATTTCAAATTTAAGTGGGAGCGGGGGCAAATGCGAATGGAATAATAAATCATTAATCCCTGCATAAGTGCAGTTAAGGATTAAGGGTGCATAGAGGGTGCTTATGGGTGGATTTAACACATTATGGTGAAGTTTAGGTGGCTTTGAGGCACAATTTTTTATGCTATGAGAAGCAGTAATATCCACACACAAGCCTTTTTTATCCTCTCGCACGCAAATAGCGTGGGTATTGAAGGCTATTTCTATGTGTTTTAGGTGGAGAGTATCCTTTAAAATCGAGCGTAAGATATGAGCATCAAATACGCATTCACGCACACTAAACACATCACTTATGAGGCGAGAATCAAACATTGCTTTGATATAATAAGGAGCAGATTCTATAGGAATCCCAAATTGCTTAAAAAGCCTAAAAAACTGCACACTCGAAGTCTTTGAACCAATATTTGCAATTGCATAATACTTTGAAAAATCATCTTTAATCGCTGGGGCAAATTCCCTGCAAAAACGTTGAAAATGCCGCGAACTACTTATAGCCGTAGAGAGACTACGTGGATAGTGATAGCCATTATGCACACGGGCTTGGTTATTAAGACTTGCGTGTAAAAGTAAATCGCTCTCTTGCTCTAAAAGCAAGATAGATTGGTATTTTGCCTTGAGATAAAGCGCGATATATGCTCCAAAGAATCCGCCCCCGATGATAATGCAATCATACTTATTTTGTTTTGGCATTGTAGCTCACATCGTGGGCGTGGGTAAGCAGCCCTAAGATAACCTCACATAAACGCAAATGTGCCGTGTAAGCTTGTGGATTTTCGCCCATATTTTGAAAACTTTCAAGCGCGAGGGTGAGATTATTTGTCTCATCAAAAAGTGGCAAAATGTGTGTATGTAGATTTGATTTTGCGCTATGAGTGTGGATTGTAAGGGGCATAGAAGCTAACATATCAATCGATAATGTAAAATCCTCTGTTTGAATGCGCAAAATCCGCTTTTTTGTATGATCAAGCAAGGAACAATCAAGTTGTGCGCGAATCTCCTCTTTATTTTCTTTTATCTTATCCTCCACTATATGATTTGCTTGTGCGCTAAGCTCTAGAGTGGCACTTTGGCTTTTCTCATCTAAGAATGTGCATTTTTTAACACAAAGCTCTTGTAAAAGCTGCATTTCTTGCATAAGGGCAAAAACGCTCAAATAATGCACACCAATGACTTCTAGCACACTTTCATTAGGATAAAAGTTTCCATATTGGGCGATATTTGCATAAAGTGAGCGTATGGGGCTTGGGTGAGTTTTAAGGAGATTGAGCACATAAGTAATCGAGCGTGAAAATGTGTAGATATAATCCGTAAAAAGTATTTTGTTGTGCTTTTTTGCGAGATTTAATAAGGTATAAAATTCTTCTTTATTCCTAACACTTGGCTTCTCAAGAAATACATCGCAATGATGTTCTAATGCAAGGGAGGCACAATCAAAATGCGCACACAAGGGCGTAGCGATAAAGGCAACATCAACTTCTTGCAGAATCTTTACTAAATCCTCTCTTGCCACATCACTTCCAAAGACACCGCGCAAAACAAAATACTGCGGTATGTATTTTTGCAAGATTTTGCCCCAATATCCTCTGCCTATTAATACTGCTTGTTTCATCACATTCCTTATTTTTTGTGTAAAATCCTATATAAACGCCATATTTGTTTTAAATAGGTGCGTGAGAGCGCAAAGACTTTCACTTTAGAATCTGCAGGGTCATCTTCCCAACGCACAGCAATTTCTTCAATAGGTATGCCTTGAAATTGAGCTACAATGAGCATTTGTGCGCAATAAAACCAGCTATTATCCTCATTGCATAAGGCTTTGAGTTCTTGGGCAATATGCGCTTG
>NZ_JAFLSB010000052.1 GCF_022511165.1 Helicobacter sp.
AAGATTATATCAGTTTGCAAAATAGCATTACACACGACTTTGAGTTAAGCGGTATCGCGCCTTTAGAATCCGCCTCTCCCTCACAAATAAGCTATATTGACCAAGACAAATACATTCCTGCTTTGGCAGATTCAAAAGCTGGAGCGGTGCTTATCCGCGCCTCCTTGCAAGAGAGTGTCCCTCCTCACATACAGCCTCTTATCGTAGAGAATCCTCATCTTGCTTTTGCCTTGCTTTCACAGCTTTTTGCAAAACCTTGCTTCTCTCTTACTTCCCACCCTCCACGCGCTTCAAATATACATATAGGTGCAAATGTCGTTATTGGCGAGAATGTGAGCATTGGGGAGCATTGCATTATCTATCCAAATGTCGTTATTGGCGAGAATGTGAGCATTGGGGAGCATTGCATTATCTATCCAAATGTCGTTATTTATCGCGATAGTGTGATTGGCAATCGTGTGCGTCTGCACGCAGGAAGCATAATCGGCTGTGATGGCTTTGGCTATGCGCATACAAATGATGGCAGACATATCAAAATCGAGCATAATGGACGTGTAGTAATAGAAGATGATGTCGAAATTGGCGCAAATAATACCATTGATAGGGCAGTTTTTGGGGAAACGCTCATCAAAAAAGGAGCAAAGATTGATAATCTCGTGCAAATCGGGCATAACTGCGTAGTGGGAGAGCATAGCATTCTTGTTTCACAAGTGGGCTTGGCTGGTTCAACCACCACAGGTAGGAATGTTGTTATGGGCGGACAAGCAGGCACAGGGGGGCATATTCATATTGGCGATTTCGTGCAAGTTGCCGGTAGAGGCGCGGTAGGAAAGAATCTCCCCCCACATACCAAATGGGGCGGACACCCGCTTATGGAGCTTGATGAGTGGATGAAATTTTTTGTCTCATTGCGCAGAATGCTCAAAAAATCTGCAAAGCCCAAAGAATGAGCGGATTTAAGATATTTGAGAATTACAAGATAGCTTAAGATTCTTTAAGGAGCGTGTATGCAAGAAAAGACGATACGGCTACTTTATCCACAATGGCAGGGAGGAGATATTGCGCATTGGTTTGCAGATATGCCAAAAGATGTGATTTCACAAGGCTATTTTTGGGGCGCAAAGCTTCTTCACACACTTTTGCCAAGTGAGATACAAAATATCTTTGAAGTGCCTATTTGCCTTGATTATAAAAGAGAGCTTAAAGATGGAATCTTAGGTAAAGAAATGATTTTAAAACAAAGTCTTGATGCGCTTAAAATTTTGCAAGAGCAAAAACCGAGCAAGATTCTCACACTAGGCGGAGATTGTAGCGTGAGTGTCATGCCTTTTAGCTATCTTAGCAATCTTTATGGCGATGATGTCGCGCTTATTTGGCTTGATGCACACCCTGATATTGGATTGCCAAGTGATGAATATAATGGCTATCACGCTATGGCATTAGCACATTTACTCGGGTTTGGCGATACAGATATATGCTCTATGCTCCCTGCAAAAATAAGCGCGCAAAAGACTTTGATTGCAGGATTACATAGCAATGAGGCAAAAGCGCTTAAAAAGCGTCAAAAGGCATTTGGCTTACAAAGCCTAAAGCCCAAAAGTCTTAAAAAACCAAATAAAGTGCTTAAGTGGCTTAAAAACACAAAGGCAAGTAAGGTAATGATACATTTTGATTTAGATGTGCTTCATTACAAAGAATTACCCATTGCAGTGGGTAATACAGGAAAGCTCAAACTCGCTCACGCACAACATCTCATTGAAAGTATTTGCAAAGAATATGAGCTTGTGGGCTTTAGCATAGCAGAATATATGCCAAAAGAAGCCCTCAAACTCAAGCAAATGCTACATAAGGCAATAACTTTAATAGAAAAAAGCTAAATGTAAATCTTATCTTTATCATCAGGTTTATAAAAAGTAAGAATATTTGTCTCGTTGCGTTGAATGCCTTTTTTATATAAATCATAATCTTGCAACAAATGCCCTATATCTAAAACTCTATAGCCTCGCTTAAAAAACTCATACGCCAAAACTTTCCCTGCAGGACCGATTGCAAAAAGCAAAAGCTTGTGATGATTAAATTGTGATATTTGCTCTCTTAAAGTATGTATGTTTTCATACGCATTCATTGTAGGCGCATCAACAAATTCTACATTTTTAGCATTATCAATAAGAAGATGCGTTATACCCTGATGCACTTTATCTCCACAAATCACAACTACTTCTTTATCTGCCCATATTTCCCTACACATTGCATAATGCCTCTCGCATTCCTCTTTTGAAAGACCAGACATAAAACCAAGCAGACCAGTATTTGCATATACTTGAGATTCTAAAAAATACGCACTATAATCAAAATGATGTTTTAAGGTATGATTGCATAGCCAATCCCTTGATACCTTATCTTTTAAATCCTCACGCCCATACCAATACCCTCCGGGCAAACCTATTAAAAGGCGCTCATCTTGTGAGAGGAGAATCTCTTTCAAGCTTTCGCTCAAGAGCTTATTGTATTTTTGAAAAGGAATAGAATGCCCCCAAATGAGAAAAAACTCCCCGTCCCCAAATCGAATAATACTTTTTTGGGTATGAATGAGCTCTTCTATTGTCTCTTGTTTGGTTTTTATATGGGGGGCAGTGATAGATTGCGGGGCATTTTTTGTTCTCCACTCACTCCTTTGAGCAGCAGCGAGGACATATTCTTTTGTAACCCCATTTCTTGCCATATCTTTGATATTAAAACGAAACAAATATCTTAGATTATTAAAAAATAATACAATGGAGTATTTTCTCATTATGAGACCTTTTGTGGGGGGAGATGAACCCTCAACCAATTTTGGCAAATAATGTCGTTTTCATTAAGCAGCCACGGGCTAGGCGCAACAATAACACGCTCCTTTGTATCTCTAGCTTGATTCTCCCCTAAATAAGCCCCCCACCAACTATATGAGCTATTGGCGACAATGCCACTCTTGCATAAGCTCATTAGCCGCATATCCTCATAGAAATTGTGTGCAGTGATTTCTTTCTCGCTCATATCTTCATAGGGGTAGCCGATGTCAAAGTCTTTGAGATAATTCTTATCAGTCGCCCCAAAAACAAAGAATGTAGGATTTTCTACTTTATCTGCAATAATTTGAGCGGCTTTCTTATAATACTCTAAGTTCAAATCCCAGCCTAAGCGCACATAGTCTCCTCTTCGTATATGGACAAAAACGCTATTTTTCACACCTAAAATCCTCTCTGCTCGTTTTTGTGTGTAAGCATCAGTAATAGGCGCAAAAGTAAAGTCCCGCACAATCTCTGCGGCAATATCTTTAAAATATTTTTCATTTTGAAAAAATCCAATATAATATTTCCCCTGTCGCTCAAAAAGTGCCTCATCATAGACAAATGCGCTCTTTTCTTGAATGATTTGATATTTTGGGATAGAAAATATTTTTCGTATTGTGCCGGGCAAATACCCAAGAATCGTGCGTTTTTTGGCTTTATGTATTTGAGAATCTGATGCGAGTGGTAATTGAAGATGTTTAAATGCTACAAGTAGCGGGGGGGGGGGGTAGTAACACTTGAATGCAAATCAAAAATCACGGGGGTATTACTGCGGGATTGCAAAGATTTGGCAAAAGCATATTGAAACATATTGTTACCTAAGCCGCAGCTAAGTTGAACAATTTTGCACATTGCGCCCTCCCTCAAATCAATTATGCAGATTCTACAAAGAAAAAATTAATCAAAGAAGCTTTGCAGCAAAACTATACTTTTACAAACTCTCTAATACCTTTTTCGCGTGTCCTTTTGCGCGGACATTATAAAAACTCTGCTCTATTGTGCCATTTTGAGCAATCACAAAAGTGCTACGAATAATACCCTGCACCTCTTTGCCATACATCATTTTTGTGCCATACGCGCCATACGCACTTGCCACACTTTTATCAGGATCGCTTAGAAGCAAGACTTTGAGCGATTTTTTAGCTATAAAATTTTGATGACATTTGGGACTATCAGGGCTTATCCCTACTACCACCGCATTTTTAGCGCTAAATTCCTCAATAAACGCGCTAAATTCTTCCGCCTCAATGCTGCAGCCGGGCGTATTATCCTTAGGATAAAAATACACAACCACCTTTTTGCCAAGCAAATCCTGCAAGGCTATCTCTGTCTCATCAGCGCTTTTAAGCCTAAAATATGGGGCTTTATCACCTTTTTGTAATTTCATTTTTGTTCCTTTTATTTTTATTTAATAGCAAGATTTCTGCAAAATTATGTTTTTAGAATCTTCCTTGAGTTAATGGATTCTTGCAAAGCATTATCTTTTTCAAACCCCTTTACATACGCCTTTATACGCTCTATAATACTATCTGCAAGCTTAAGCCTTAGCCGCATCACGCTTAAATTAAAGCCACTTTCAAGGAGCTTGACTTCATCTTTGCTCGTTACAAGCAAAGAAGTAGCATTATATCGCTCTATGGCTTGTTGTAGAAAGGCTTTGTCAAAAGTAGCGTGGTCGCTAAGCGTGATTTTGCCCACCACAGAGGGTAAAAACACATCAAGTCGCGCAGGATTAGCAATAGCTGTAAGAAGAAGCATTCTTGGGGTAGGATTCTCTACTTTTACTTCACGCGTGTAGTCTATACCCTCACGCACGAGTATATCCGCCTCTTTATAGGCATTAGGAAACTCACGATATATCCCACTTGGCAAACAAAATGAAAAATAAGGCTCTAAAAGCGGAAGAAGCACGATATTAAGCTTTGCAAACCTAAAGCGGAATCCATCATCTAAAAATATCACTTTTGCGCCCATTTGCTTGGCTTTTAAAATCGCCTCTCTCCTATCCTTACTCACAATTACACTTGCATTTTTGCACTCCCTTGCAAGGAGATAAGGCTCATCTCCAGATTCTGCTTGCGAAGCAAGAATCTCCCCCCATTCACTTACCACCACAAGCCCTTTTGATGTGCGTTTATAGCCCCTTGAGACAATCGCTACTTTATCAAAATGCCTTGCTGTTTCAATGATAAAAGGTGTTTTGCCACTCCCTCCTGCGATGAGATTCCCCACGCTCACAATAGGGAGAGAAAAATCACAAAACCTTGCACATTTTCTACGCATATACGCACACAATCCATACAGCAAAGAAAGGGGTAAAAGCACGATACTTAGGGCTTTTTGCCATATATTTGGCTGATAAAAATACGCATCAATCCAACGCATAAAATCTCTTTTGAAGTAAGTTTCTCATAAGCATAGCCTTATAGAATCTATATCGATTTTGCATCTATGCCTCTTGTGCAAAATCGCCTTGAAAAATAAGTGGCATAACGCGTTTAAAGGCATTTCTCCATACCCTTGCGCTTAAAGATTCTACTATCTCTTGCTCAAAACCGCTTTGGATAAGCTTTTGTTTGATGTGTTTTTGTGCTTTTTTATCCCCTAGCACATCTGCGCTCAAACCACCATACTCTACAAATACACGCAAAAAGCTATCTATGCGCTCATAGCTATACCCTAAATCTGCCTCATCACTTTGATGAATAAATAAATCCGCACTTGGCTTTTTGCAAATAATAGATTGAGGCATATTAAGCATACGCGAGAGGGCAAAAACTTGCGTCTTGTAGAGATTCCCAATGGGATTAATTGCACAAGCCAAATCACCAAAAATCGTCCCATAGCCTAAGAGTATCTCGCTCTTATTGCTCGTGCCTAGCACAAGGGCATTATCCGCACTTGCACAATCATAAAGCAATATCATACGCATTCTAGCACAAAAATTTCCCATTCTCTGTTTTTGTGCGTTATCAAGGGCATTCATAAATCCGCTTAAATCCATACCTTCTTGCTTTGCAAAGCTTTCTTGGAAGGGAGCAAGCTGACAGATTCTATATTCTATATCTAAATGCTCTGTAAGCAAAAGCGCATCGTCAAAATGGCTATGATGTGAGCTAAGAGAGGGCATAAGCAGGGCGCGCACATTCTCCTTGCCTAAAGCCAAAACACCAAGCGTAGCCACAAGCGCAGAATCTAGCCCACCACTTAAGCCTAAAACCGCCTTTTTGAATCCCCGCTTAGCAAACTCATCACATATAAAATGTCTGCAATCGCGCACAAATTGTTCCATTGCTTATCCTTCACTTACTCACACACTTGGCACAAACACCCTATATAACATAGTTTCTAGGACTAAATATCCACATTATAACACACTTCAAAATAAATAAAAAATTTGGTTTTAAATAAACAAAACTTAAGAATTTCTAAAATATAATACTAGGTTCTTAATACTTAATAAGTAAAACAAGAAAGGAGAAAAAATGCAAGATACAAAAAGACGCGATTTTCTAGGAATGGCTCTAGGTGGTGTTGCTGCTGTGGGCGGAATCGCTTCATTGTATGCAATGAAACGTTCTTGGGATCCATTGCCTAGCGTTGTCTCAGCTGGATTCACAACATTTGATTTGAGCGCATTGCAAGAGGGTGTGCTTCAAACGGTGGAATGGAGGGGAAAACCTGTATATATCCTCAAAAAACTACCCGGGAGCAACAAAACAGAGGGACGAGATTTTGAAGTCAATGGTGCAGTTTATACCGTAGGGATTCAAATCTGCACGCACTTAGGCTGTATTCCTAGCTTTAATCAAGCTAATCAAGAATTTGCTTGTGCGTGCCACGGCGGACGATTTACTGCTTCTGGCGTCAATGAAGCTGGAACTCCTCCTCCTCGCCCTATGGATATTCCACCTTTCAAAATTGATGGAACAAAAATGGTGCTAGGCGAAGAAGGGCAAGAATATAAAGCCTTGCTTGAAGCAAAAAAAGCATAAGGAGAAGTCTATGGAAGTGAAAAAAGCTAACGGCTTGGTGGATTGGCTCGATCAGCGCCTTGCTATTAAAAAAGTATTAGAAGTGATGATGACAAAATATTGGATTCCCAAAAACATCAACTTCTTGTGGGCTATGGGTGTGGTGTTACTCACATTATTTTCATTGCTTGTAGTATCTGGTTTCTTCCTTTTGATGTATTATAAACCTGATGTTAATCTTGCTTTTGATAGTGTGAATCATACCATTATGACTGAAGTGGCATTTGGTTGGCTATGGCGACATATCCACGCAGTAGCTGCAAGTATGATATTCCTCATCATTTATATCCATATGTTTGTAGCTATTTATTATGGCTCATTCAAAAAGGGACGAGAAATGGTGTGGATTGGCGGTATGCTTATTTTTGTGCTTTTTTCGGCTGAAGCATTCAGTGGCTATATGCTCCCTTGGGGACAAATGAGCTATTGGGCAGCTGCGGTGATTACAAACCTTTTTGGTGGTATTCCTGTTATTGGACCTGATGTGGTTGAATGGGTGCGCGGTAACTTCGTGGTAGCAGATTCTACCTTGACACGATTTTTTATGTTACACGTGTGCTTATTGCCTATTGTGATTCTTGGTGTTATTGGACTACACTTTTATACATTAAGAATCCCTCACGTCAATAACGAAGAAGGCGAACATATCGATTATGAAGCAGAGGCTAAAAAATACGAAGAGGGCAGAAAAAAAGAATCTAAAGTTATTCCTTTCTGGCCTGTATTCCTCTCAAAAGATATTTTCATTGTGTGCTTGTTTATGATTGGTTTCTTCTATCTTGTATGCTTCCATTTTGATTTTGCGATGGATCCTATTAACTTTGACCCTGCAAACAATCTTAAAACACCTGCACATATCTATCCTGAATGGTATTTCTTGTGGAGCTATGAAGTATTACGTGGTTTCTTCTTTAGTGCGGATTTGGGCTTAATGGCTTTTGGTATCGCACAAGTAGCATTTTTGTTCTTGCCTTGGCTTGATAGAAGCTCTGTGGTTGCTCCTGCACATAAGCGCCCGGGCTACTGCTTGTGGTTTATTCTGCTTGTTGTGGATATGATTGTGCTTACAATCTTTGGCAAGCTTCCACCTGAAGGAGCAAACAATTTTATTGGTTTTGTGGCTTCCATTGGATTCTTATTCCTTGTGTTTGTGGCATTACCAATTGTAACGATACTCGAAAATAAGAAAGGAGCACACTAAGATGAAAGAAATAAAAATTTTAGCAATTATTGTAGTCATTGTGGGTGTGCTGTATTGGGGTGTTGAACCTCTTGCTCACGCGACATTCCACCCTGAAGTAGCAAAAGCTGATTTTGCCTTTAACGATTTGCGAGATATTGATTTGAGCAAGGGTGATGCAAACCGCGGTAAAGAGATTGTAGAAACCAACTGCGTAGCCTGCCATAGTCTCAATGATGCAGGTATTGCTGGTGCAAATATGGCAATGTATTTCCGCGATAACAAAGAGGCGACTATTTCTACTCCCGATCTTTCCACTGCGGGCGCGATTTATGATGAAAAGTTCTTGGCTAATCTCATTATCGATCCTGTAAATACACTTCACCTTACACATAAATTCCCTAATGGCGATTTTCCAATGCCTCCATATGTAGGGCTTGAAGATACTGATAGGGAAGTTGCGGATATTGTGGCTTATTTGAAGTCAGTGGGTTCTATCTCGCTTAAAAAACAAGTGTTAGAATCTGAAGAGTTTATCGCCAAAAAAGAAGCAATCGAAAAGACAACAGCTTCAAGCGAGCAAAAACAAAGCCAAATCGCAACTCTTGAAGAAAAGCTTACTGATAAAGCTATTTTCCTCAATGCGTGTTCTCGCTGCCACACAATGAAATATGACAAGGTAGCTTCTCATACTACGCCTGAAAGCCTCAATGTATATCTTGGCTCGGTTGCACCTGATCTCTCAATGATGATTCGTAGCAAAGGTGAGCATTATTTGGAATATTTCATTAATGACCCACAAAAAGTATCTTTCAAAGCAATCCAAAATGCAATCATTCAAAAAGAGGGTTCACTCCCACCAAATGACAAAAAAAGCCCCTGGCAAGATGATAGAGATTATAGCAATCTCGCTAAAGAGCTTGGTGTAATGCCTGTGGGACTTTCTATGCCACGCGTTGGCTTGAGTGAAGATTCACAAAAACGCGTTATTGCTTACCTAGAATCTATCGGTGATGCGAAAAAAGAGCAAAGAGAATGTCTTGGTATCTATTTGATGATTTTCTTTGGCGTAATGAGTGTTCTTGCATTCTTCTGGAAAAGACGCATTTGGAGCGAAGTGCATTAATCTCTCCTAACCCCCCCCCACCCCTGTTGTGGGGGATTCTTTCTACAATAAATACAATTTGCTCCCTTCTTTGAAATTCCCCCAAAGTTTTTTATTTTCTACAAGCTATTAAAGCAACAATAAAAAACAGCGTTTAGCTTTGGGTATTTATGCCAAAACTTTATAGCAGATTTTTTATTTTGACTCAAGAGCCACAAATACGATTTATTTTAAAAGCAAATTTTACACATTGCCTTTTGTAATTATTTTAAAATTTTACTTTGCAGCTTGGATAAAATTTTGCAAGATTCTAGAATCTTTGAGGTTTTTAATAATTTGCTTGATTTTTGTTTGGTTTTTTATAAGAAGAAGGCTAATGTCTAAGCAAGAGGTTACTACTTTCGTGCAGGCGCGAAGTTAATTGATAATATATTCTCCACTCTCTCAAATGTTCTAAGTTAGTATTTTGGTAATTTAATTTCTCAACAATAAGTGATTTTCGTGCGTATCAAATTACGTATTATTGGGAAGAAATAAAAAATTCTATATCTGCATTATGATTCAAGCCAATCTTGTATTTGCGCTAAAGCCAATAAAAAGGCTATCATCAAAGGTATTTGGGTAGATGCTTGTTTTTAGGAGAGGGGGCTTAAATCCAAAGAAACCCTTACCCCCTAAAACTTCTTCTTATTCACATCTTCTAAGATTTCTTTAGCTACTTTATCTACTCTCTCACTAATCTCTGCACTTG
>NZ_JAFLSB010000053.1 GCF_022511165.1 Helicobacter sp.
AAACCCTAGTCGATAAGATTATCGCGGGGGGTTGAAAAGATTCTAGAATCTCTGCATATAAAATACACTCCATTTGCGACAAGCACACAAGCACACATCACTATCGCTAGAATAAGCGGAGTATTTGCATTCAAAGCCCCTACGCCAAAAGCAATAAGCCCCGCAAGAGCAAATTGACTTGTGCCTAGCACGGCTGAAGCTGTGCCTGATTGCTCTTTAAATCTCGCCATAGCCAAAGTTGTGGTATTAGGTGCAATGAAGCCTAGCATTGAAATACTTATAAAAAGTAGGCTCTCAAAAAGCCAAAAACGAGGCTCTAAAAACGCATTTACAAGCAAAATCAAAGTAGCAATAAACATAATTACTAAAGCCTTTGCAAGAATCTTTTGTGCATCAAATTTTTGCACCAATTTTGCATTGACATTTGCAAAAATCACAAAACCCAAAGCATTAATACCAAAAAGTGCGGCAAAAGCCTGCTCACTTAAGCCAAAAGTTTGCGTAAAAATAAAACTTGAGCCTGTGATATAAGCAAACATCGCACAGAGCGCAAAAGCAGCAGAAAACACATAAACCAAAAACATTTTATCCTTAAGAACAATTTTATAATTATTGAGAGTTTCTTTACGGGAGAATCTTTTGTTTTCAAGGTGTGGGGCAGATTCTTTTAATCCAAATAGCACCATTAAAAAAAGTAAAAGCCCGAGTAAAAATAAAGTCATAAAAATACTCTCCCACGAAAAATATTGGAGTAAAAGTCCCCCAAAAGTGGGTGAAAGCATAGGTGCAAGGGAACTAAAAACCATCATTAGCGCATAGATTCCAGCCGCCTCTTTAATCTCAAAAAGATCATTCACAATAGCCCTTGCGACAACCACCCCCGCACAGCCTCCCAAAGCCTCAAAAAAGCGAAAGGTGATAAAGCCAAAGATATTATCAATCACGACACAAAGAAAACTTGAAACAATAAAAAGCAAAACCCCAACCAAACCGGGTTTTTTGCGCCCGAAAATATCACTTAAAGGTCCATAAATGAGCTGCCCTAAAGCAAAGGCAATAAAAAAACTTGCGAGGGAGAGTTGAGTAAGAAAAGAATTTGTTTTAAAACTTTGCTCAACGTGAGAAAGTGCAGGCAAATACATATCCGTAGAAAGCGGAGCAAGGCTTGACATTAAAGCCAAGATAAAGATAAGCTGAAGCTTCTTAAATCCATAAATTTGCGTGTGCTTTTGCATTAAACCCCTCTAAATACGATTCTATGTTGGCTATCTCTAGATTCTATTCATTTTAAATTAAATTTAGATTATAAACATCAAAACATACATATATAACGTAGCGATAATGCAGAATAGCCCCAACCAAGCAATAACTCTAGCCTATGTGTATCTTCATAGGTTGCACTTCCACCAATATGCCCCTCAAGATTAAATCCGCGATGTGTGCGGGGGATACTATCATTTGTAAAAACCTTAAAATAGCCTATATTAAGCCCTGCCAATGCCCCCCACACAAGTTTGTTCCTAGGGTTAAAATCCACACTCCAATCCACTCCCACACGCGTATATAAAGAACCGCTAGAAACTTCACTATATCGCGCAGAATCAAAATTAAATCTATCATATGTGTATGAACCCCAATTTATGCCAACAATACCTCGTATCCCCTGCCTAAAAGCATCATTGGGCTGATAAGATTTTGTAAAATAATACTGATAGCCCCCAATAATACCTGCGCTAAAATCCGCAAGTCCCACAGCGCCCACATCTACACCTACAAAGATTCTACCTGTATCATAATAATCATCAGCTGAGGCATTAGAGGCAAAAACAAAGCAAAAAAACAAGGTGGCAATTCTCTTCATATACATCTCCTTTATACTTTTATGTGCGTGTATAAAGCGCATTAATGCGTGTCCTTATCTTGCAAAGAGGCATTAAAAATATCAAAATCCTTGTTATATGCCTCTGTGCGCAAATTAAAATATCCTAGCAAAGTGCTAAAAAGATAATCGTGTGAAAGGGCATAATCCCTATGCTTAAAGGCAAGATTCATTAAATTTTTATCATTGCTATAAAAAAGAGCAGGAATATGAATCTGCTCTCTAGGGGCTAGAAAATACGGCATTGCGTGCAAATAAATGCCATTTTCCCCCAAACTCTCCCCGTGATCTGAAATATAGAGCAAGGAGGCTTGATATTGCTGATAAGCTTGAAGCATTTTAATCAACTCACTGATAATATAATCGCTATATACAATCGTATTATCATAAGTATTAAAAAGCTCTTCTTTTGTGCATTTTTGCAATTCATTTGTATCGCAAGTGGGACGAAAATGTGCAAAATCACTCGGGTATCTTTTATAATAAGTTGGTCCGTGAGAGCCTTGTAAATGCACAACGATAATTTCTTGCTCACCCACATCTTTTAGGGCATTTTCTATGCTTTTTAGCATCGCCCCATCATAGTCTTCTCTAAACATTTTGACTTCTTTGATACGATCGCACACAGCTTGACAACCGCCAGAATTATTGCCAAACCAAAGCACCCTCACACCCACTTTTTGTAGCACATCAAGCGCATTTTCCTTAAATTCACTGCCCTTGTAAGTTTTGCGTGGAGAATCTGAAAACATACAGGGCAAACTCACCGCCGTAGAAGTGCCACAAGAAAACATATCATTAAAAAACACCACGCCCATTTTACTTGTATAAGGATTGGTTTCATTGCTCGTAAGCCTATGTGAATTTTCAAGGAGGGAGAAATTTGCCGCTCTTGCTGTTTCCCCTACCACAAGAATGAGCAATCTTTTTGTATCATCGCCAAGCCTAGCATCTTGTGCGATAAGCTCTAGGGGAGGCTTTGTAAAAGTGTGAGATTTAATGTATTTCACTAAAGATTTAAGCTGATAAAAAGGCGTTGTATAATACTCGCTTTGATAATAATGCCTAAAAAATGGCACAAAAAATGATGTTTGAGGCACAAAAATCGCTAAAAGAAGCATAACACCTACTATAAAACTTAAAAAACGCGTAAAAATCGCCTTCTTTATGCCTTTAGGCGCATATATAATACGCATTTTTAGCACGAGTAAAGAAGGCAAGATTCCAAAACACAGCACAAATAAAATACATTTGAGATTTAAAAGCTCACTTACTTCTCTTGCATCGGTTTTAAAGGCATTCTCTAGCATTGTCTTATCAATAATCACGCCATAGGCACTCATAAAATACGCGCTCACACACGCTACCATTATAAAAATTACCATAAAAAACTTACTCAAATAAGGCAATAAGAAGAAATGTAAAAGCACAAAAAGCAACAAAAAAACCATTGGTATAAAAGCAATATGCTGCCACAAAGAGGCACTCTCATCAATGCTATCATAGATAAAGCCTAGGAGATTAAAATTTAAGCAGCTTAAATAAAACGCACAAAGCAATGTGAAAGAGAGCCAAGAAAGGCGAATGTTTAACATCAGCTACCTCACCTGTCCATTACCAAAAATACAATATTTATAGCTTAAAAGAGATTCTATCCCCATAGGACCGCGTGCGTGAAGCTTAGAGGTAGAAATCCCCACCTCTGCCCCAAAACCAAATTCCCCACCATCGCTAAATCGCGTAGAGGCATTGACATACACACACGCCGCATCAACCTCACGCAAAAATGCTTGTGCCACTGCCTTATTTTGCGTGATAATAGATTCAGAATGCAAAGAGCCATAATGTGCGATATGTTGTATCGCCTCATCAAAGCCACTTACCACCTTGAGATTAAGAATCTTATCGCCCCATTCCCTCTCAAAATCAGCTAATCCATCATTTTCAACACCCCATTTTTTAAGCCATTCCTCATTTTCAAACATCATTCGCACCCCTGATGCCCTTAAGCTTTCAAGCAAGATAGGCAAAAACTTCTCCACAAGCACCTCATCAAGTATCACACATTCACAAGCATTACACGCAGCGGGATAGCCTAACTTTGCATTAAGGACTACTTGTAAAGCCATATCAAGCTGTGCATCTTGATGGATATAGGTATGGCATACGCCCTTATCGTGCTTGATGATGGGAATAGTCGCATTATGCTTGACAAATTCAATCAACCCCTCGCCTCCACGTGGTATAAGCAAATCCACATATTTATCCATTTTGACAAACGCCAAAATACCCTCCTTTGAGGTATCACTGAGCATACTCACGCATTCTTTAGGGAGATGATGCTTCTCTAAGCCCTTGTGCAAAGCTTGGTGTATTGCCATATTTGAGTGAAATGCCTCCTTGCCACCTTTAAGCACACACACATTTCCACTTTTAAAACATAACGCACTGACATCGCTTGTAACATTAGGGCGAGATTCATAAATCACGCCAATCACGCCTAGAGGCACACTCACTTGCATAATCTCTAATCCCGCTTTGTTTTTCCAACTCTTTATTACCTGCCCTAAACTACAAGGAAGTGTTGCAATATCGCGGATAGAATCTGCCATAGCACGCACTTTTTCTGTATTTAATTCTAATCTCTTACGCATAGACAAAGGCAAATCCTGCGCTTTAGCCATATCTTTTGCATTTTCCTCACAAATATTTGCACATTCTGCCTCAATCTCATCTGCCATCGATTGAAGCACAGCTTCTCGCTCTGCATTGCTTAATTGCTCTAATACCCTTGCACTTGCTTGAGCAGATTTGAGTGTGGATTCAAGTAAGGAAGCATCATATGGCTTTGATTGTGTCTCATATAAATTCTCACGCATCTGCTTCTTCTCTCTGCTTAGCAAGACTCTCTACTTCTGTGATAAATCGCTCAAGAAGCTTATCTTCTTTGAGCTTGCAAAGAATCTTGCCTTCTTTAATAATCAATCCATCTTTATTTCCAAAAGCAATAGCAATATCTGCGTGTTTTGCCTCTCCTAGAGCATTTACAGCACAGCCCATTACACTTATTTGTAGGGGTGTTTTGATGTGTTTAACGCGAGATTCAACTTCTTGCACCATTTTCACAAGATTAGCCTCTATACGCCCGCAAGTAGGACAAGAAACAATGCTTACACCGCTTTTTTGTCGCCCACTATATTGAAGAATCATACGCGCAACTTTAATCTCTTCTTCAAGCTCACCTGTGATAGAGATTCTCATCGTATCGCCAATCCCCTCCATTAGTAACCCGCCTA
Organism: Helicobacter sp.; assembly: GCF_022511165.1. GTDB lineage: Bacteria > Campylobacterota > Campylobacteria > Campylobacterales > Helicobacteraceae > Helicobacter_C. The sequence goes on from NZ_JAFLSB010000053.1 coordinate 5,176, forward strand.
AAGCCATAGCACTTTTAACCATTGAATGAGGCAAAGTCCCCGCCTCTGTAACACCTAGATGAAAGGGGTATTCCACCAATGGACGCAACATTCTATATGCCTGCATTGTGCGCACAACATCACTTGCCTTAAGTGAGACTTTGATATTTGTAAAACCAAAATCTTCAAGCAATTTAATATTATAAAGCGCAGATTTTACCATACCCTTAGGCGTTGCGCCATATTTTTGCTCAAATTGTTTCTCTAAACTTCCCCCATTGACGCCAATGCGAATAGGTATGCCTCGTGCATTACACGCATCTGCTACGGCTTTTATTCTATCTTTTGAGCCGATATTGCCCGGATTAATCCGGATACAATCCACACTTTCAGCCGCAATAAGCGCAAATTTATAGCGAAAATGAATATCTGCAATCAAAGGTAGAGATGAAACTTCCTTAAGGGCTTTAAGCGCATTTGCATCTTTTGGATCACTCACCGCCACACGCACCATATCCGCCCCAACAAAATATAATCTATCAATCTGTGCTTTTGTCGCCTCTATATCGCAAGTTTTACTAAAAGTCATACTTTGCACACTAATAGGCGCATCGCCCCCAACTGCGACATTTCCTACAAAAATTTGTTTAGTCTTTATTCTTTGCACATTAAAACCTTTAATAAATTTAAATTATTTTTATTTTAGCATTCTTTGGGTAAAATTTTGAACACAAATCGTAAAGAGTAGATATGCACGAATATTCTATCATCGCCTCGCTCATTGAAATGTGCGAATCTCACGCCAAAGAACATAATGCAACAAATGTAGCCAAAGTGCGTATTGCTATTGGTGAGCGAAGCGGGGTAGATAGTGCGCTTATTCAAAGCGCATTTGATACCTTTAGGCTTGAATCTGCGCTTTGTAAAAGTGCTGAACTTGAGATAGAATATCAGCCTATCGCTTTGCATTGCATTTCTTGTGGAGCGGATTTTAGCGGGGAAAACTGCATATACAGCACTTGCCCACATTGTCAAAGTCAGCAAGTAAGCATTACACAGGGCAAGGAATTGCATCTTTTGAGCCTTGAGCTTGATGTCAATGATTAAAATAAGGGAAAGAGATAAGGCTAAAAATCTTTAAGGAGGCGTTATGCACACACAAGAGAAATCATTAGCCCAAAAGCTTGATGAGCGCGTGTTTGAGAAATTTCTTAAATATAATCCACAAACGCAGAATCTTTGGGATATTGTAGGATTTTTTGAGAATGAGCGAGAAAAACTCCGCGTTGAAATTGCTCAATACCACGAAGAAATCAAAAACTCTAAATCAAAGCTTAAAACCTTACGAGAGCATATTAGCCTCGCACAACAAGCTATCCGCGTCCTTGAGCAAAAACAAGCCCAAATGCCCCAAGATTCTATCAATAATGATGATAGAGTGCAAAATGCACTTAAAGCACAAATCAATGAGCTTGAATTAGAAAATTCTAAATTGCGCGTGGAATTGCGGGATTTAAAAAGCGAGTATCAGCTTGAAGAAAGCCTCTTACAAGTCACACAAAAGACTCCAATGGATTCTAGCATTGCTGATACTGATGTATCTAGCAAGGATAACTCATAATATTATGAATAGCATTAAACGACTTTTTGTGAGCGCGTGTGAGCCAAGCGCGAACATACATCTCCGCCCACTTGCTCAAAAGCTTGATACATCACTGCAGATTTGTGGAGTATTTGAACCAAGCGTATTTACAGAATTTCCTAACGCGCAACCTACATATACTTTGGAAGAATTTGCGGTTATGGGATTTATTGATGTGATGAAAAAACTTGCATTTTTCAAAAATGCTATTGAAAAAATGAGCAAGCTCGCTGAACGAAGCGATGTCGTGCTGCTTATGGATAGCTCAAGTTTTAATCTTCCTATTGCCAAAACCCTCAAAGAAAATGGCTCAAAAGTGCCAATAATATATTATATTTTGCCGCAAGTGTGGGCGTGGAAACCTTGGAGAGCAAAACAAATAGAAACTCTATGCGATTATCTCTGTGCCACCTTGCCTTTTGAGCTCACTATGTATCCTCAGGCAAGAGAAAAAGGTAAGGCACGATATGTAGGGCACCCCTTGCTTGATGAGATTTCGCAATTTAAAACCGAGCCTCTGCCATTAGAAAATGGCAAAATCGCTTTTATGCCCGGCAGTCGCAAGAGTGAGATTCAAAGAATCTTCCCTATTTTTGCCAAAGTAGCAAAACAGTTACCAAATCCTAAGATTCTTGTCATACCTGAACATTTTAAAGATCTTGATAAACAGGCTTTAACCCAAATATATGGAAAAGATATAAATCTCTTTGAAACAAGCTTTGATGCAAATGCTACACTTTATGAGAGCAGCTTTGCTTTTATTTGCTCTGGCACAGCAACCCTGCAAGCTGCACTTATTGGCACACCTTTTGTGCTTGTTTATAAAACGCGCGGGACTGATATTTTGTTTGCTCGTGCGCTTGTGAGGCTTAATCACATAGGCATTGCAAATATCCTCTACAATGCCCTTCATTTAAATGGCTCACACATTGGCAATAAAGAGATTCACCCTGAATTGGTGCAAGGCAATCTCACCGCAATCAGCCTCCTTAAAGCCTACAATGATACGCGTCCTGAACTCTTTTTCTTTAAAGTAAAAGAGCTTAGAGGCTACCTTAAACACGGCAGTGTAAGAAGAGTAGCAAACCTTATTTTAAAGCTTTTAAATGAAAACAATAATGATTTAGGCTGATTTTACTTCTTTTTAAGTCTTTTATAATGAATTTTAAGTAGGATACTTCTTTAATCTCAAATATATTTCTTAAAAAGGCGCATAATGAATGGTTTTAGTAAAATTGGTTTTATCCTCGCTGCCCTTGGAAGCTCGATTGGCTTAGGGCATATTTGGCGATTCCCCTACATCGCAGGAGTAAATGGTGGTGGCGCATTTGTGCTTTTGTATTTATTTCTTGCACTCTCTATTGGGGTAGCTATGCTTATTGGCGAGATGTTTATTGGAAATAAAGGAAGAGCAAACACCTCTAAAAGCTATGAGAATCTCGCTCCACAAGGACACAAAAAATGGCGATATGCAGGAATCACACTCATTGGTGGTCCTATTATTCTCTCTTTTTATGCCATTGTGCTAGGTTGGGTGTTTTACTATCTCCTCAATATAAGCTTTAATCTCCCCACCAATATGGAAAATTCGGAAGCTATTTTTAATCATCTCTACACAGAGGGCTTTGTGCCTCAAAGTCTGGGACTACTTTTTGTAATGTGTGTGAGTGCATTTGTGATTTCACGCGGCGTAAAAAAAGGTATAGAGCTTTTAAATCTTATCCTTACTCCCCTACTTTTTATCATTTTCTTTGGGTTGCTTTTTTATGCAATGAGTATGGATTCTTTTAGCAAAGCCGTGGCTTTTATGCTAAGCGTGGATATAGAAGGATTTAAAAAGGCATTGCAACCAAGTGTGTTTATTGATTCTTTAGGGCAAGTATTTTTCTCACTCTCTCTTGGTGTGGGGATTATCATCACTTATGCAGCGTCCTCACAGCCTCATCAAAATCTGCTTAAAAGCGCATTATGGATTGTTATTTCCGGCGTTGTCATTGCTATTATGGCTGGGCTTATGATTTTTACCTTTGTGTATGAATATGGTGGCGCAGTAGGTAAGGGGGCGGGGCTTATTTTTACCACCCTACCCGTTATGCTCTCCCACCTTGGCATTTTGGGCAATGTGATTGCTTGCCTTTTCCTTATTGCCTTTAGTTTTGCTGGAATTACTTCTGCTATTTCCCTGCTTGAGCCTGTAGTAATGTATGTGTGTGAAACGCGTGGTTGGAATCGAGCAAAGGCAACTTGGAGCATCAGTGCAGCTATTTTTGCACTTGGAATGTTGATTGTCTGCTCAATTTGCACACCCTTAAGCGAATATCTTACCTTTGGCGCAAAATCACTAATGGATATTATAGAATTCCTCTCTGCTAATGTCATTATGACGCTTGGAGGGCTCTTGGCAGTGATTTTCATTGGCTATATCGTGCCAAAGGAGCAATTACGCGATAAAAGCCAAACTTTCTTTACTCCTATGATGTTTAATGTGTGGTATATCATTATGCGCTACATCGCGCCATTTATTACGATTGTAGTATTTTTAGCAGTTTGTGTAGAGTTTTTCACAGGACAAAATATCGCAAGTTTTCTTTTTAGCGATGATTAAGACAAACCTTAAATAAGGAGATTCTAATGCGAAGCGATATCATTAAAAAAGGCTATCAAAAAGCCCCGCATAGGAGTTTATTACGTGCTACGGGTTTAACAGATGAAGATTTCAATAAACCCTTTATTGGCGTAGCAAATAGCTATATCGATATTATTCCGGGGCATTTTTTTCTTAATCGTTATGCACAAATTATCAAAGAGGAGATTAGAAAAGCCGGTGGCGTGCCTTTTGAGTTTAATACCATTGGCGTTGATGATGGGATTGCTATGGGGCATAGTGGTATGCTCTATTCATTGCCAAGCCGCGAACTCATCGCCGATAGTATTGAAACGATGATGAATGCTCACGCCCTTGATG
>NZ_JAFLSB010000054.1 GCF_022511165.1 Helicobacter sp.
TCTCATAAGCCCACCGATATGCACATCGCTTAATACTGCGATATGAAGAGGCGCATTTAAGCCTTTTATTTCAAGTGTGTGTTCAATAATACGAGGAGTTTTGATACCATTATAAGTGCCAAAACCAAGCATAAGAAGGCTTAGAATGCACAGAGTAAGCCTTATCTTATGTCGCCAAAATGCGCGTTTGCTCTTTGTGTGTAAAGTCATAATGATGAGTGAGGCGCATTGGTATAAAAAAGTCGCCATAGCACACACAAAAGCAATGCCTAGACAAAATGAAAGTAGGAAATAGAGAGCTAAAGGCACATTTGGAGCATTACGCACAAAAAGATAAGTGATGCAGGCTAAGGCATTTACGCAAATAAGGACTTTCCACGCAAGCCGCACAAACACTTTAGCAGAGAGAGATTTAAAGAGTGCTTTATAGATATAAATGTGGAGCACGATAAACACGAGTGAGCCCATAAAAGGAAAAATCGCACTTTGCATTTGGGCAAATTGGGGAATATCTTGCATTTTATTCCTTTGCATTCATATTGGGCAATACATTTTATAGAATCTATGCCAAAAGCTCTCAATACAGATTCTATAAAATGTATGCGGATTCAATATGATAGTGGCTTTGACCAAGGTGCGCCCCACTTGTGTGTTGGTGCAGTTGTATGGACGCGCCTTGTGTAAAGCGATTATTTTATTTTATCTTTCACGTTTGCAACAATAGCATTAAATGCGTTGATGTCATTCATCGCCATATCGGCAAGAATCTTCCTATCAAGATTGATATTTGCACATTTGAGGGCATACATAAAGCGAGAATAGCTTAAGCCATTCATTTTACACGCTGCATTGATGCGCGTAATCCATAATTGCCTAAAATTGCGTTTTTTTTGCTTTCTATCGCGGAAAGCATAGCACAAACTGCGTTCAAGCTGCTCTTTAGCTTTTCTAAAATGCTTATGTCTGCCACTATAAAAGCCTCGTGCAAGTTTTAGAATCTTTTTATGTCTTTTTCTTCGGACAACGCCTGTTTTTACTCTCATTATTTCTCCTTTACCTTAATTGAGGTGTAAGCTAACGCTTCTCTTTCCCATAGTAATTTTTACATCTATGGGGAGCAAGATTCTTTTTTAAGCCATACAAAGTAGGCTTTTTACAGAATCAACATTTGTGCTGTGAACATATTTTGGCGCATTGAGATTTGCTTTGCGCTGTGGCGATTTTTTTGTCAAGATATGGCTTTTAAACGCACTACCGCGCTTAATAACATTTTTCTTGAGTTTAAATCGCTTTGCTGCGCCGCGATTTGTTTTCATCTTTGGCATTATCTCTCTCCTTTCATAAGATTAGTGCTTGTCTTTTTTCTTTGGCACATAGAGGATGTTGAGGTATTTTCCCTCTAATTTTGGCTCTTTTTCTGCTGTGGCTATATCCTCAAGCATTAAGGCGACCTTGCGTAATGTCTCCATTCCCGCCTCTGGGATACTCAATTCACGTTGCTTCAAAAAGACTTTAAACTTTACGTGTTTGCCAGATTCTAAAAACTCTATGGCGTGTTTGACTTTGTAATTAATATCATTTTGTGCAATTTGAGTAGAGAGCTTAATCTCTTTAATTTCAATTTGCTTTTGCTTTTTGCGTGCTTCCTTTTGTTTTTTTTCAGCCTGATAGCGGAATTTACCATAATCCATAATCTTGCATACAGGTGGTTTAGCAGTAGGTGAGATAAGCACCAAATCAAGCCCAGCTTTTTGGGCAAGATTCAAAGCTTCTGCTGAAGAAATGATGCCATACACCTCGCCATTATCACCTACGCAACGCACTTCTTTGAAATTTATCTCTTCATTGAGTAATACTTCTTCTTTGCTCAAAAGCGAACCTCTCCTATTTTGGTTTGTAATGTAGCAATCAATGTTTCTTCAGAAAGCTCATATTGTGATTTCTCTCTCCTATCGCGGATTGCAAGAATCTTGCTCTCTACTTCTTTTGCGCCAATAACGACAATCAAAGGCACGCGTTGCTTTTCAGCAAGTCTTATTTTTTTATTAAGACTTTCATTTTTATCTAATACTTCAGCATACGCGCCAATATGCAAAATTTTAGCGCGCAAAGCCTTTGCATATTCAAGCTGTGCATCGCCAATAGGAATAAGGATTACTTGGGTAGGGGCAATAAAAAGCGGAAATTCTCCGCTAAAATGTTCTGTCAAGATAGCAACGAAGCGCTCAAATGAGCCAAGCAAGGCGCGATGAATCATCACAGGCTGCACTTGCTCATTATGCTCATCAGTATAGCTTAGCGCAAATCGTTCAGGCAGATTCATATCGATTTGAATCGTGCCGCATTGCCATTTTCTACCAATCGCATCAGTGATTTTAATATCAATCTTTGGTCCATAAAATGCCCCACCACCCTCATCTATACGATAAGCGATGTGATTTTGCTCTAGGGCATTTTTAAGCGCACTTGTTGCACTCTCCCATACTTTATCCTCGCCTATGGATTTTTCTGGGCGAGTGGAGAGTTCCATTTCATAGCTAAAGCCAAATGCGTTCATAATACTTTTGCAAAAAGCGATAATATCATTGACTTCAGCACAAATTTGATTCATTGTGCAAAAAATATGTGCATCATCTTGTGTAAATTCCCTCACGCGCAATAAACCGTGCAATACACCGCTTTTTTCGTGGCGATGCACGATGCCATATTCATAAAAGCGCAGAGGCAAATCACGATAGCTCCTTAAAGCACTTTGATATACCTTAATATGCCCTATGCAGTTCATTGGCTTAATGCCATATTCAACTTCATCAATGGTTGTAAAATACATATTTTCGCCATAATTGGCATAATGTCCGCTTGTTTTCCATACCGCGCTTTTTAGAATCTCAGGTCCTCTTACAGGCTCATAACCACGCTCTATAAGGGCACGAGTGAGGAGATTCTCAAGATTCTTGCGTAATCTTGCCCCCTTAGGTAGCCAAATAGGCAAACCTGCGCCAATTTCCTCATCAAAAGTAAAAAGCCCCATTTCTTGCGCGAGTTTGCGATGATCGCGCTTTTTTGCTTCCTCAAGCTGATGAAGATAGTTTTTAAGTGATGCTTTATCCGCAAAGGCAATGCCATAAATGCGTGTGAGCATTTGTGCTTTTTCATCACCTCCCAAATACGCTCCTGCAATCTTTGTGAGCTTAAAATGCTCTAAAAGTCCGGTATGTGGGAGATGAGGTCCTCTGCATAAATCCTCAAAATCGCCTTGTTGATAAATGCTAAGTTCATTATTAGGGATACGACTCATCACAGCAACCTTAAGCTCATCTCCTTTGAATCTTTCCTCCACTTGCGCACGTGGAAGAGTTATTTTAGTAATAGGATAGGCTTTTTGGGCGATTTTTCGCATTGTGGATTCTATGAGGGGTAAATCCTCCTCGCCAATTTTGGCATTCACTTTAAAGTCATAATAAAAACCCTCATCAACTACGGGTCCTACAAAAAATTGCGCTTCGGGATAGAGGGCTTTGATTGCTTGAGCCATAAGATGTGCGCAGGAGTGGCGGATAATTTCTAAAGATTCATAGGAGTTATCAAAATATATCTCACTCCCCGTAATGCCTAGCTCTTTTGCAGTGCAGAGATCATAAATGTCTTGATTAACTTTAATACCTATGACTTCGCTCATTTTATACCTTCATTATTTCTTCTTCTTTGTGTTTAACCATTTCATCGCATTTTTTTACAAACTCATCGGTATATTTTTGAATCTCATCAAGTGCTTTTTTATTTTCATCTTCAGTAATGCTTTTATCTTTTTCAAGCTTTTTGATGTGATTATTAGCATCTTGTCTAATATTGCGAATAGCAATTTTTGCTTTTTCACCCATAGCCCTTGCATTTTTGGCAATTTCTATGCGCTGCTCTTTGCTCATAGGTGGGAAGAAAAGCTTGATACACTCGCTATCGCTATTTGGATTGACACCAATATTTGCTTCCTGCAACGCTTTTTCAATATCTTTAAGTAGAGGTTTCTCCCAAGGCGTGATGATGATTGTTGTCGCATCTTGGGCAATTACCGAGCCTACTTGATTAAGCGGGGTGGGAGTGCCATAATAATCAATGCGGATATTATCAAGGATATTCACACTTACCTTGCCACTGCGGAGTGTGCCAAAATCTCTACGAAGAGATTCTATTGTTTTATCCATATGGGTTTTGGCATCTTTATAAATATCATTAAGCATCATTTTCCTTTATTGTTCTTTTTTAGAATCTTCTATGGGGGCTAATAGCGGTGCAGATGGGGCTGCATTCTCATCAACAATAAATGCGCTTGCATCAGGCTGTGTAGGAGAAGGAGCAGATAAAACATCGCTTGGGAGGCTATCAAGCACACTTTTTTGACTTTGTTTGTTGTAAGTGTAGCCTAGAGCAATAGTGTTAAGCACAAAGAGCAATCCCAAAAACATTGTAAATTTTGCTAAAAATCCAGCAGGACCCTTTGCTCCAAATACAGATTCATTGCTACCACTATATGCGCCAAGCCCGATACTTGAGCTTTTTTGCAATAAAACAATAATAGTGATAAACACTGCTAGGACAATTTGAATAATAAAAAAAACATTCATTGATTGCTCCAATATCGCAAAATAAGTTTAAAACAAGCGCCCGATTATAGCAAAAAATCCTTATAACAAGCTTGTAATTGGTTTCTTTTGTAAGGATAGAATAAGTTAAAGGAGCTTGATAGAGGAGAGACAAGAATGAAAAAGTTAGTTTATTGGAGTTTTGCTATCTTTTCTTTTTCACAATGCTAGAAGCAAATCCATTTAGGGGTTTAACATATGAAGATTTCTCTAATGAGCAACAATGGGCTATAAAATTATTTGATTTAAAAGTAAGCACTTTATCTTGGGCTGGGAATTATGAAGGATATGTGCAAGATTGCACAAAAGCATATCAAGAATTGATAAAAAATTTTGATGTAAAAAAAGATTTTGATATTAATGCTAATGCGCAAATAGTCTGCAAGCGATACTTTGCAGGATTTGAGCAGCATAAATTTAATGCTGATGTGTTAAAAATTTTATCAAATGAGGATAAAGATTAAGAAGTTTTATTGAGTGTATTTATTGTAGAATCTGCACTTCGCATTCAAGCTCTATGCCACTTTCTTCAAATACGCGTTTTTTGGCAAAGTCAATAAGCTTAAGGGCATCATCAAAACGCGCTTTACCCTTATTAATAAGAAAATTGGCGTGTTTTTCACTCAAGGCAGCATCTCCTATCCCATAGCCCTTTAATCCCACAGATTCTAAAAGTCTCCCTGCAAAATCATCTTTGGGGTTTTTAAAGCAGCTTCCGCAACTTGGTTCTTTGGGGTGGGATTTGCGTAGAGCATTACACTGCTGTGTAAGCGCGTGATTAAAACCTATGCGTTTATAGAATCTTGCTGCTAGAATCACGCCCTCTATACCACTATTGCGATATGCCATAGGAAAAGTGTGGGTATCCTGCCACTCACCATTAACATTAATAGACATAAGGGCTTTGGCAATCTCGTAAGTTTTCATTCCTGCATTCATTTTAATAAGCCCACCTAGGCTACCGGGCAGAGCTTGGAGGAACTCTACACCTGTAAGGTTATGTGTTTTAAAATAGCGAAAAATGGCACTTGAAAGAGTAGCTGCACCAATTTCTATATAGTCTTGTTTGTCTTCAATGTAAGAGAATGGCTCATCAAGGAGTGCAAGATGATGCGCATTGGGCGAGATAAGGAGATTATTTGCCCTACCGATAAGCTGCATATGGTGCGAGAGGGCATAGAGTGCATCTTCTTGGTTTTGTATGAGGGATACTTCAAGGGGAGTGCCGATTTTTAAGCTTGAATATTTTGCAAAATCAATAAGCTTTGTTTGCATAGATTTAGAAATTAATATTAGAAATCATCGTAAAAAGCATACGCGCATAATCTGTAATCATATTAATCATCCAAGGCATAGTAAAAATAATAACAGCAACAACAGCGAGAATCTTAGGCACAAAGGTTAAGGTCATTTCATTGATTTGTGTGGTAGCTTGAAAAATACTCACAAGTAAGCCCACAATAAGTCCTGCTAAAAGCATAGGGAGTGAAAGAATAAGCGTGAGCTTATAGGTTTGAATTGCAAGTGCCATAAGTTGTGCTTCCATAAACAATCCTTTGAGAACAGAATCTAATGTGGCAGGAAGGCGAGAGAATCGAACTCCCCAAAGACTAGACACCTAGCCTTTCAATGGGTTTGAAGCCCAAGATATCCACCAGAGATATTTGCCTTCCATACTGCCATATAGAATCTAAGATAAAGCTTAGATTCTATATGATTTCTTTTAATGACCGCAGCCACAGCCTCCACCGCTATGTCCGCCACCACCACAGCAGCCTCCGCCACCATCGCTTCCGCAGCCACCGCCTCCACTTACACCACCTTGAAGAATCTCCATTTCTGTGGCTTCACGCACATCAAGGATTTTTACATCAAATTGCAAGGTTTTACCTGCAAGAGGGTGATTGTAATCAATCATTACCATTTTATCATTAAAGTCTTTCACGCTCACTTGTATAGTTTGTCCATCTTCGCCTTGTCCAAAGAGAGTCATTCCTGCTTTGAGTTCGATGCCTTCAAATTGCTCTCTTGGCACTTCTTGCACAAAATCGCTTTGATATATGCCATAAGCATCTTCGGGGGCAATGGTTGCTTTGATATTATCGCCCGCACTTGCACCCATAAGTGCATTTTCAAGCCCATTTATGACTTGTCCAGAGCCTACAAGAAATTCGAGTGGCGCGCCACCTTTATTGGAATCAAGCAAAGCATTATCTGCTTGGTTGAATACTTCATATTCGATACTGACAATTTTATTTTGAGTGATCATTTCTTTTCCTTATTTTTGAGTTTTAAGCTTTTTTGCCGTTTGGGCTTCTTTGCTTGAAGGGTAATTACTTATCAAAGAATCCAAAAACTTATTATAGTTTTTTGTATCTTTGATAGCGTTGAAAGATTGAGCGGTATGAAGCAAAAGTGTAGGAATATATGAAGCCTTATCATTTGCTAATACGCTCTCTTTGTAATGCTTAATCGCATCATTGTAGGTTTTGTTTGTAAAGGCAATTTCGCCAAGATAAAAGGAGCTTTGAGCTTTTTTATAGTTTGTCTCAACAAGCCATTCAAAACGTTCTTTGGCAGATTCATATTCTTTTTTGTCAAAAAGCTCTTGGGCTTGTGCAAAAATCTCTGCCCTCTTTGCTTTATCTTTTGTAAAGATTTTTGAAGTTCCTTTTGTATCTACATCGCCAGATTCAGTGGTATTTTGGTTTGACTTTGGGCTTTGATTTTGGGTAGAGGTGCCATTAAGTGCTTTAAGTTCGCCAAGGATTGTTTGATTAAGTGTTGTGAGAGTGGTATTGATTTCTTTGAGTTGGGCTTTAAGAGTAGCGATTTCTTGTGTATTTGTATCTATTTGTGTTTTTAATTCCTCAATATTTTTTGTATATTGCGTAGATTGAGCGATTTGTCCTTGAAGTTTGGTGCTTTGGGATTCATAGAGGCTAGAGATACCCTCTTGAGCTTGTCCTATGCTATCAACTTTTTGTTGAAGCTTAGTAACAAGGCTTTGGAGGGTTTTGATGTCATCTTTAGTAGCACCACTCTGCTTTTCAAAAGCAGAAGGCTCACCGTTTAGATTGAGGGTTAAGAAAAGAGGAGCGAGAAAAACATAACGTCTTATCAAATCTTAACACCTTTTTAAACTATTTTGAAAGTTTAAACTCAACCCGTCTATTTTCTTGATTGCATTCGGGAGTATCAATTGTGCAAGTAGGTTTGCTTTCGCCATAGCTTACGGTTTTAATTTGAGAAGCATTTACGCCACGAGTAGTCAAAGCATTTTTTACTGCATTTGCTCTTTTCGTGCCAAGTGCATAGTTATACGCATCTGAACCATAAGAGTCAGTATGCCCTTCAAGCACCACTTTTGCACCTGTATTTTTAAGAGCAGTGGCACTTGCTTCGATACGAGTTTCCATATCAGAGCGAATATTGTATTTGTCAAAATCAAACAAAATCTTTGCATAGCCTGCAGCAGCACCTTCCAAATCTACAAAATTATCACCACCCGCAGATTTTCCACTTCCACTGTCAGCAGCCTCTGGCTCTGAACAACCAACCGAGATAAGCGCGATTAAAGCACTTATTGCAAGATACTTTTTCATTGTAACTCCTTGAAAATTAGAATAGCCAAAATTCTAAGTTAAGAAAGTAAATGTATCTAAAATTTTCACCAGTCAAAAGCTTGAATCTTCATTTTGGTGAGTGGAAAAAAATAATTTGTATTATAATCCACGCGGATAATGCCTAGCGCACTTTGAGCCTTGTAATGTTTAAGATACATAATGCTTCCACCATCACTTGAGTATTTGGGCATTTGATTCTTGCCATTTGCTGTAAGTCGGCGGATATAGCTTGAACCCGGAGCGAGTGAGATAAGATAGAGATTGAAAGTATTGCCTCCAAACTCATTATTGGTTTCTCTGCTTGTATAAACCGCATATTGACCATTTGAAGTAACTGCACTATTGTTGCGCCCGTGCAAAACTACTTGTTCTGTCCCGCCACCATCAATGCGCATCATAAAGATATTAGGATACCCAAGTCTATCGGAGACAAAAATAATTTCTTTTTCATCATTCACAAATTTACCATCAACATCAATGCCTGAATAATTAGTGAGGCGGCGCAAACTCTTACTTTTTACATTAAAAAGATACAAATCGGAGAGTTCAGTAGGCGAGAGGCTAAGAATGAGATTTTCTCCATTTTTGCTTACATCAGATACCATAGCCACGCCCTCGCTTCCTACAAGCTGCTCAATATGCCCTGTGGTGAGGTTATGTTTTACGATTGTAGGTACTTCGAGGTATTTTGTATAATAGATGCTCTCCTGTTTAGAATCCGCCCATTTAGGGAAAATATTAAGCCCCCCTTTTACAACAACTTTTTGATAAGTCAATGTGTAGTCTGCGATAAGAATCTCACTATTGCCTGAAGTTGTGTATTGGGAGAGGACGACTAGGCGCTGCATCCATTGAATGCTTGGTGCGCGGATATAGCTATTTATATCAATTGCCATATTATGCGCGATAAAAGGGAATCTTTTTATATCATTTTCTGTATAGTCTTTTGTGTATATGTGCTTGGAGGTATTAATATCATAGAGGGAAATTGTGCCAACAAGGGTATTTGAGGATTTGCTGACTTTAATTTGTGCGAGCAAATCGATTTTTTTATCTGCATATTCTTTATAGGCGATGCTTGCGGGTTTTTTTACGCCACCATCGCTTGCTTGAAAATGCCCACTTACCTTTAAGTCTGCCACAAGCATTTTGAGGACTTTTGTGCCAAAATCAGCATTATCGCTATCTAGTCGCTCCACCACAATAGAGGGAATCTTGTTTGTATTTTTCATAATCTCCAAAGTTGCATCGATTGCAAGAAGCTTTATACTAAGTAGCAAAATTAAAGCAAAAATTCTCATAGGACTCCTTTTGCATA
>NZ_JAFLSB010000055.1 GCF_022511165.1 Helicobacter sp.
TAGCTTCACATTAGAGCTTAAACTTATATCAAAAACAAGAGTCAAAAAATAGACTATTACAAGTAAGTTGAGAAGATTCTAGAATCTCCCTTAAGTTTTAAAAAATAAAATACTAATCTATACTTATAAATCTAAGCTCTCCTTAATCCCCTGCAAAAAGAAATAAAGAATCTAAAACCTTTAATAATAAAAATCTATTCTAGGAATCTAAAAAGTTTGATGAGAAAACTAAAAATTTTAAAAAAACAAAAATTCCAAGCAAGAATCTAAAATATAAAAAAACAAGAAACTGCAATTAAGTAAAATAAAGATTCTACAATCAATCCCACTTAAGCTACCTAAACCCCCTATGCTAAGCTTTAGCAGCTATAAGTTGTAAGAAACTCAAAGGGGTGAGGGCGCGCCTCCCAAGGCCAAATCTCTGTTTCAAATTTATAAGCTTTATAGGTTTGGATAAACTCCTCGCTAAATACCCCACCTTCTTTCAAATATGCTTTATCTGCTAGCATTTCCTCAATGGCGTGGCGCAAGGTATGTGGAAGCTGCTTGATGCCCTTTTCGCGAATCTCATCAAGAGTAAGCTCAAAGAGATTAATCTCCATAGGCTCGCCCGGGTGAGTTTTGTTTTTGATTCCATCAAGTCCTGCAAGTAATAAACTTGCAAAGGCAAGATAGGGATTTGCTGAACTATCGGGGAATCTAAACTCCATTCGCTTTGCTTTTTCGCCACTATTGTATGGGATTCTAATACTTGCGGAGCGATTTTGCGCAGAGTAGGTAAGAATACTTGGGGCTTCAAATCCGGGAATGAGACGTTTATATGAATTTGTGCTAGGATTTGTGAAAGCCGCTAAGGCTCTGGCGTGTTTAAGCACACCGCCTAAGAAATGCAAAGCCATTTGGCTTAAGCCTTGATAATCATTACCTGCAAAGAGATTATGCCCATCTTTCCAAATACTGATATGCACGTGCATACCGCTACCATTATCGCCATAAAGTGGCTTTGGCATAAAGGTTGCGGTTTTGCCATTAAGATGAGCTACCATTTTTACAACATATTTGAGCTTTTGCACATTGTCCGCACTCTCAAGCATATCACCAAATCTCACGCCAATTTCATTTTGCCCTTGTGCAACTTCGTGATGAAGCACAAAAGTCTCTAGCCCCACTTGATTAAGCACTTTGACGATTTCAGCGCGTAAATCCACCATAGAATCCACAGGAGCCACAGGGAAATACCCGCCTTTTGTGCCCGGACGATGCCCCATATTGACGCCACCTTCAAATTCACGCGCACGATTCCATTCTCCCTCTTCAGAATCAATTTCATAATATTGACAATTCACAGAATCTTTAATCTTAATCGAATCAAAAATGAAAAACTCATTTTCTGAACCATAATATACCACATCGCCAATACCGGTTTCTTTGAGATGTTTCATTGCGCGTTTGACAATAGAGCGAGGGCATTTCTCATAAGGAGCATTTTTATAAATATCCCAAATATCGCAAAATACCACAGCAGTCGTATCAGCAGTAAAAGGGTCAATAAAATAGCGCACAGGATCAGGGATAAGCATCATATCAGATTTATTAACAGGCTGCCACGCGGGGATAGAGCAACCATCAAAGGGTATGCCCTCAAAGCTCTCCTCATTAATTGCATTGCGAGAAAAGCTCAAATGATGCCATATACCTTTAATATCAGTAAATCGAAAATCAATAAATTCCACTTCATTTTCATCACAAAATGCAAAAAACTCACTCACCGCTTTTTTATCTATATTCACTCTACTCATAAATGCTCCTTAGTCGCTTTTGCTTCTTAAAAATCATAATGCACGGATTATAGCATAAGTGAATACTGCTTTAACAAATATCAAGCTTTTAGGCATAAATTTAGCCCTATCTTTTTGAGGGATTCTAAATTATAGTATTTTTAAGGATTGGTGTTATGGCTGTTTTCCTTGCGATAGTTAAGCTCATCTCTTGCTCTGCAACTTGTTGTTTTGGCAAGAATGCGCAAGGCTTCATCGCTTAGATTTTTGTATTCATCGTGTTGGTCTATGATACAAGGCTTGTATTTGGGCGCATCACAAGCAAAATTTGTTTGAAAGATTCTATCATTGCGCCTTTTTGGGAGTATCGGGCTTGTTTAAATCTGTGTGTTGTGTAGTTTTTATCTCATCGTTGCAGCCCACAAGGCATAAGGCGCGAAGCAAATATATGCAGATTTTCATAGGATTCTTAATTCTAAATAAGTCCTAGCAATGCCTTTGCTTTTTCGTAGGTATTTTTAGCAATAGGGCGCACCGCCTCCGCACTTTTTGTAAGCATTGATTGAATATAGGTTTTATCATTGCAAAGCGTGGCATAGGTTTGCTGGATAGGGCGCAAAGATTCTATAATGACTTCTGCAAGAGCAGTTTTTAAATGCCCATAACCTTTGCCTACAAATTCAGATTCAATGCTCTCTCGGCTTTTTTGTGTCAAAACCTCATAGATACAAAGCAGATTATATAGCCCTGCACGATTTTCATCAAAGACAATATCGCTTTGAGAATCTGTAACTGCTTTTTTGCATTTGCGCCTAATCACTTCGGGACTATCAAGCAAAAAAATCGCGTGATTTTCGCCTTTAGCGGATTTGCTCATTTTATTTTGGGGATCATCTAAGCCCATTACGCGCGCATTGGTTTTGGCTATCATTGGTTCAGGAATGCTAAAACACTGCCCATAATCTCTATTAAAGCGCATTGCTACATCGCGTGTAAGCTCTAAATGCTGCTTTTGATCCTCTCCTACAGGCACAAGATCACTTTGATAGAGCAAAATATCTGCTGCCATAAGTGCAGGATAGTTAAACAAGCCGACATTAATATTTTTTGGATTCTTGCCTGATTTGTCTTTAAATTGTGTCATACGACTCATATCGCCCATAGGAATATGGCAATCTAAAATCCACGCAAGGGCTGCGTGTTCATCGATTTGACTTTGAATAAAAAGATGTGATTTTGTGGTATCAATCCCACACGCAAGGAGAATCCTCGCAAGCTCATAAGTTTTTTCCATAAGTTCTTGTGGATTTTGTCGCGTTGTGATAGCGTGGGAATTGGCTATGCAAAAGATATTTTCATATTGATCTTGTGAATGAACCCAATGCCTTACTGCACCCAAATAATTGCCCAAATGGATATTGCCTGTGGGTTGGATTCCTGAAAAAACGCGTTTTTTGTTGATGCTCATCATTGTCCTTTTGTGATGTTGTTCTAAAAACAAAGGAGTATTATACGATTTTTTGGCTTAAGTTTAAGGCATTATTGCCTTTGAGAGAGCGTTCTATAAATGCACAAAAAGCCAAAAATATCTCTATAAAAATGTATAGAATCTTCTCTTTTTAGAAAGTTGTTTTTAACAAATTGTTTCAAAATGATACGAGTATAAGCAAAGTTTGATTAAAATCCTTGCCAAAATCAACAAGGTAAGGAGATACAATGCTTGAGATACGATGGCATTCCCGTGCTGGGCAAGGCGCAGTAACAGGCGCAAAAGGTCTAGCCGATGTGATTGCAGGGACGGGCAAAGAAGTTCAAGCCTTTGCGTTTTATGGTTCGGCAAAGAGGGGTGCGTCAATGACAGCCTATAATAGAATAGATTCTGAACCTATTCTTAACCACGAAAAATTTATGAATCCAGATTATATTTTGGTGATTGATCCGGGACTTGTTTTTATTACCAATATTTGCTTGTATGACAAACCATCGACAAAATACATCATTACCACGCGTTTAAGCAAAGAAGAGTTGATTGAAAAAAAGCCAGAATTGGCAAACAAAGAGATATACACGCTTGATTGTATTCAAATTTCTATTGATGCGCTTGGCAAGTCTATTCCTAATGCGCCTATGCTTGGGGCATTGATGAAAGTATCAGGAATGCTTGAGATTGATTTCTTTTTGGAAGCTTTCTCTAAAGTGCTTGGCAAAAAGCTCCCTCCACAAGTGATTGAGGCAAATAAAGTTGCCATAAGACGAGCTTATGAAGAAGTCAAATGAGGCAAAGGAGAGGTAATGGAAAAACTAAAAGATTGGGACGAATTTGAAATTGGCTCTGTGTTGTTTCCTTTTAAAAAAGGCGTAGATGGCGCAAGGGAGCTATATAAGAGTGTAAGAACATATAGCGGTGATAGCTCTTTTAGTGATAGTGTAGCGCATTGGCGCGTGGAAAAGCCTGTGCATAATAGTGAAATTTGTATTAATTGCTTTAATTGTTGGGTATTTTGTCCTGATGCGGCGATTCTTACCCAAGATGAAAAACTTGCAGGTGTGGATTATGTGCATTGTAAGGGTTGCGGGGTATGTGTGAGTGTATGCCCCACAAATCCCAAATCATTGCTTATGTTTAGCGACCATAAGGATAATGCAGAGGCACTCAAGGAATGGCCAAGTAAAGAATCTAAAAAGTCGCAAAATAACGCATAAGAGGAGGAGAGAATGGCTAAAGTAATGGAACTTAGAGACATTGAAGTATGGGACGGCAATACAGCAGCCTCTCAAGCTCTTCGTCAAGCGCAAATTGATGTTGTAGCTGCTTATCCTATCACGCCCTCAACGCCCATAGTGCAAAATTATGGAGGTTTTGTGAGCAATGGCTATATTGATGGTGAATTTGTAATGGTAGAATCCGAGCACGCTGCTATGAGTGCGTGTGTAGGTGCAGCAGCAGCTGGAGGGCGTGTGGCTACGGCGACAAGCTCACAAGGTTTTGCACTGATGGTAGAGGTGCTGTATCAGGCTTCTGGTATGCGTTTGCCTATTGTTTTGAATCTTGTCAATCGCGCTCTTGCAGCACCGCTTAATGTCAATGGCGATCATTCTGATATGTATTTAAGCCGCGATACAGGTTGGATCAATCTCTGCACCTATAATCCTCAAGAAGTCTATGATTTTAATCTAATGGCGTTTAAAATCGCTGAAGATAAACGTGTGAGAGTGCCTGTGATTATTAATCAAGATGGTTTTATTTGCTCTCACACTGCTCAATCTGTCCGTCCATTTACTGATGAGGTGGCATATCGATTTATTGGGGATTATATACCTCATAATCCTATGCTTAATTTTTCTAATCCTATAACCTATGGGGCGCAAACAGAGGAAGATTGGCATTTTGAGCATAAATCGCAACTCCATAAGGGCATTATGGATTCAGCACTTGTGATAGAAGAGGTATTTGCCTCTTTTGCAAAGCTTTCAGGGCGGACATATAAGCTTGTAGAAACTTATGATATAGAAGATGCGGAAGTGGCTATTGTCGCGCTTGGCACAAGTGTAGAATCTGCTCGTGTAGCGGCAAAAAAAGTGCGCAAAGAAAAAGGTATTAAAGCAGGGGTAATTTCTGTGCGCACTCTGCGCCCATTCCCCTTTAAGCATATAGTGGCAGCAATAGAGAATCTTAAGGCAATAGCTTGTCTTGATAGAAGTCTTCCGGGTGGAGCTATGGGTATGCTTTTTAATGAGTTTTCAGCAGCCGCGCTTGCCTCAAGTGCGCGCCCTATAATGTCAAATTATATCTATGGACTTGGCGGACGTGATTTAACACAGGCGCATTTAGAGAGTATTTTTGTCGAGCTTAGCGCGAATGCAAAGGCAAATAAACTTACACATCCGCTTCAGCAAATGTTAGGACTTCGCGGACCTAAAATGAGCTTTTTTTAAGGAGAATAAGATGGTAAAAGAAGTAAAAAATCTTAAAGAATTTCAAAAATCATCAAAAAAATTTGAAGGCGCACATTTACTCTGCCCGGGTTGCGCTCACGGAATGATTGTGCGTGAGGTGTTAAATGCGGTTGATGGACCTGTTATTTTGGGGAATTCTACGGGCTGCCTTGAGGTTTCAAGTGCGGTATATCCGCATACAAGTTGGGATGTGCCTTGGATTCACATTGGTTTTGAAAATGGCTCTACTGCGGTTGCTGGAGCAGAGGCAATGTATAAAGCTCTCGCGCGTAAGGGACGATACAC
This sequence comes from Helicobacter sp., assembly GCF_022511165.1. Lineage (GTDB taxonomy): Bacteria > Campylobacterota > Campylobacteria > Campylobacterales > Helicobacteraceae > Helicobacter_C. The sequence goes on from NZ_JAFLSB010000055.1 coordinate 6,021, forward strand.
AGGTGAGCGTCCTAAGTTTATCGCTTTTGGTGGCGATGGCTCAACTTATGATATTGGGTTTCAATGGTTGAGTGGTTGCTTTGAGCGAGGACACGATATTACTTATATCTGCCTTGATAATGAGGTGTATGCAAATACAGGGGGGCAAAGGAGCGGTTCTACGCCACTTGGCTCAAGTACTTCGACTACTCCTGCTGGGAGTATGAGCTATGGCAAAAAAGAGCGAAAAAAAGATTTGCTTTTTATTATGGCAGCTCATCACGCACCCTATGTTGCGCAAGTTGCACCTAATAAATGGAAAGATATGAATAAGAAAATTAAGCGCGCTGTTGATACAGAGGGACCGACATTTATTAACGCAATGAGTGCTTGCACCACAGAATGGCGTTTTGAATCTCATAAAACCATCGAGGTGAGTGATTTGGCGGTGGATTCTCTTGTGTTTCCATTGTTTGAGATTATTAATGGCTGGGAGGTGCATATTACTTATCGTCCGCGGAATGTTGTGCCTGTGCGTGATTATTTGGGTGCGCAAGGGCGATTTAAGCATCTTTTTAAACCTGAAAATGAGCATATTATTAAGCAATTTCAAAAAGATGTAGAATCTCGCTGGGAATATCTCCAAAAAAGAGAAGAATTAAGCGCAAAATAGATTTTTGCGCCTTTGCCCTTAATGTAGAGGGGGCTTTAATGGGGAGTATTTATTTTCTCTCTTTTTTCATAGTTTAAGACATAAGAATGAAAAAAATGATGTTAATCAAAATGTATTCAAAGTAAGATAGAATCACCGATTTTACTATCCCACATTACTGCTAAAGGATATTATGATGCAAGAAAAATCCGATAAAGCTAAAAAATCAAAAGAAATCAATACCGACTTAGAGTTGCTTTTTAAGAACAGCGCTAGCGATTATGTTATCTATGAGGAAATCATTCAAATCATACACAAAGCCCCAACAAGCGCACAGGTAAAAAAGATTAAGGATTTGAGTAAAAAACACAAAAAGCGACTTTTAAGCTCCTCTGAAGCCGCCAAGATACTCAATATCCAAGAGCAAATCAAACGTCAAACAGACAAGCAAAAAATGCTTGATGAGGAGCTTGAAGATGAATTTGATTTTATGAAAGATAAGGAGCTTCTTGAGTGGAGTAGGAGTGATAGCCCTGTGCGTATGTATTTGCGTGAAATGGGGCAGATTCCGCTTTTGACAAAAGATGAGGAAGTAAGCCTTAGCAAACAAATTGAACTTGGGGAAAATACAATCCTTGATGCGATTTGCTCCGTGCCGTATTTGATTGATTTTATTTATGATTATAAAGATGCGCTCATTAATCGTGAGCGGCGCGTAAAGGAGCTTTTTAGAAGCTTTGATGATGAGGAAGAAGAGGAGCAAGAGGAAGAATATTTTGAGATGAGTGAGCAAGAGGAAGAGGGTGCAAATAAGACAAATTCCAAAAAAGATCAAAAACGTGTAGAAAAAGTAATGGAGAGTTTCAAGGCGCTTGATAAGGCAAAAAGAGAATGGCTTAAAGTGCTTGAAAGCCCTATCCCAGAGGGTGAAGATGAGCTTAGCCATATTTTGCTTCTATCCTATAAAAAGCATATTTTAAAGACAAAGCTTTTAGATTTGGGTCCTACAAGTAAGCTTATTAGCGAACTTGTTAAGGCAATGGAAAACACTCTCAAAAGCGGCGATGGTTTTGAACGTGAATTGAAGCGGCTTGAGTATAAGCTTCCACTTTTTAATGATATGCTTGTGCAAAATCACCAAAAGATTCTTTCTAATATCACTAATATGAGTCGCGATGAAATCGCTGCAATGGTGCCAGAGACAACAATGGTAAGTGTGTATGTGGAGCTTAAAAAATTATTTCAAACCAAAGAGGCAAGTGAGGGAGGGTTTAACCTTGAGCCTGAAAAGCTCAAAGAGATTTTGGAGCAAATTAAACGTGGGAAGTCTATTTCGGATAAGGCAAAGGCAAAAATGGCAAAATCCAATCTCCGCCTTGTCGTAAGTATCGCCAAACGCTACACAAATCGCGGTTTGCCTTTCCTTGATTTAATACAAGAGGGCAATATCGGGCTTATGAAAGCTGTAGATAAGTTTGAGTATAAAAAAGGCTTTAAATTCTCAACCTATGCGACTTGGTGGATTAGACAGGCAATTTCTCGTGCGATTGCTGACCAGGCGCGCACAATTCGCATTCCTATCCATATGATAGAAACCATTAATCGAATCCACAAGATTATGCGCAAACACGTGCAAGAAACAGGTAAAGAGCCAGATATTGATTTTATCGCCAAAGAAGTGGGATTGCCTATTGATAAGGTAAAAAATGTGATTAAAATCACCAAAGAGCCAGTAAGCCTTGATGCACCTATTGGGAGTGATGATGATGGCAAATTTGGTGATTTTGTGGAGGATAAGAGCTTAGTTGGTCCTATGGATTTTATTTTGAAAGAAGATTTGAAAGTGCAGATTGATGAGGTGCTTGAGCAGCTTAATGATAGAGAACAAGCGGTGATTCGTATGCGCTTTGGACTTTTGAGTGATGAGAGTGATAGGACATTAGAAGAAATTGGTAAGGAGCTTAATGTAACGCGTGAGCGCGTAAGACAGATAGAATCAAGTGCGATAAAAAAACTTAAACACCCAAAAGTAGGCAGAAAGCTTAAAAATTATATTGAGGAATAACGCAAAAATAGCTTATTTATGTGTTTTTTAGATTTTTAAGATAGAATCCACATTTTATTTATACCAATCAAGGAGGTCAAAATGGCTTTAGATATGGCGAAAAAGAAAGAGATTATTGCAAAGTTTGCACGAGAGGGCAAAGATACAGGCTCAAGTGAGGTGCAAATCGCGCTTCTTACACAGAGAATCGCGGATTTGACAGAGCATCTAAAAGCAAATCCTAAAGACCACTCAAGCCGACTAGGGCTTTTAAAACTTGTAGGAAAAAGAAGAAAACTATTAAGTTATCTTAAAAAGACGCAATACAATCGCTACGCCAAACTCATTGCTGAACTTAAGCTTAAAGATAGATAGTAGCCTAGAATCTACTTCTTTTCAAAGGCAAATAGCCCGGTTGTGGGATATTCTTTGGGATTAGCAATAGAGATAGTAGGGATAGAATCAAGAGCTTCTTGGTTGATATGCAAGTGATTGTTTTCTAGCTTCATACATTCTATTGTATCAAGGGCATTGGGGATATAGCTCATTTCTAGGATACGCATTTCATCAAGTGTATCAATGATGGTTTGGGGTTTGTAGATACGATGAGCATTAAAGCATAGTCTATCCTCTTTCCCCACAGGCACAGCGATATAAAGCCTTCCCTTAGGTTTTAATACTCTTTGAAAAGATTTTAATGCACTTTCCCACGCATTTGGCTCGATAGGGTCTCCATATCGCCCAAGCCCAAAATGTTCTACACTGCACAAAGCCGAGAGTGATTCAATAGAATTATCCGCGATATTTTCTAATCGGGTAGCATTTTCTTGAAAGTATGTTATGCC